>JAEELE010000032.1 GCA_016288755.1 Oscillospiraceae bacterium | reverse complement strand
GCTTCAAACTCCGCAGCCGTCACGGAATGAATCTGTGTAATATCCGCGCGGTTTGCATCGTCGGACAGCCCCGTAAAGCGGAAATTCGGATGCTCAAACGCGCCGTATTTCTTCGCATGGATCGGGTCAAGTGAACGCTCCAGACAGATGCAGTCGCTGATTGGCATGGTCGCCAGCTCGTTTGGCTGCATCAGCTCGCGCCCCAGAATACTGTTGTTTTCCGAAGTGCTGCTCTGCCTGCCCTTTGTGCGATTCTGCCCTCTGACATCAATCGTTTCCTTGCCGAGCTGTTCCGAAATGGATTTGAGCGTTGTTTCCTCCTTGCCGCCCAGAAAGACCGTCGAATCACAGTTTCCGGTGATGACCTCCCATGTTTTCTCGTACTTTGCTTTCAGCTGTGCGAGATTCTGAATGATCACATTCAGCGACATACCCATAGAACGGACAAAGGCGATCACCTTGTCGAAGTCGGGAATCTGCCCGATATTGCTGAACTCGTCCATCAGGCAGCGAACATGAACAGGCAGTGTCCCGTGATATTTGAAATTCGCGCGGTTTGCAAGCGTGTCGAACAGCTGCGAATACATCATGGAAGCAAGGAAATTGTAGGTACTGTTTGTCGCGGAAATGATGATGAACAGCGCCGTCTTTTTGTCTCCGAGCGTTTCCAGATGCACATTGTCGCAGCAGGTCAGGTTTTTGAGATTTTTCAGATTGAACCAGAATGTTTTCACATTCGCGCTGGACAGGAAGCTCTGACCAGTTTCTTCCGGCGCATTGCGGATTTCCTTATAGAGCCGGAATGCAAGCGTATCCGGTTTGCGGCGCTGCAATTCGAGAAACTCATGATCGAGCGGACAGAGAAAGCCCTTCTTCTGCCGCGCCGCAAATGCCTCTGCCGATTCGCCGGGCAGCTGCGTCAGAAAGAGACCGTCCGGCTTCTGCGAATTTTGCGGCGGAAATTGCAGATTCCGCATTTTGCCGGTGAGCGCGGAGAAATTAAGATTTGTCTCATCGCGCGTGCCGGGGACGATTTTGCCGTTCTCATCGAACAGCGCGTCATACTCGGACTGCTCAATCAGCAGGAACATCAGCGCAAGAATGACGGTCTGTCCCTTCTGCGACCAGAAGTCGTCCTTTTCGCCGTCGCCCTTTGTCGCCTGAAACAGCACATCTGCGATCTTCTTGACATTGTCTTCGCAGAGATCGCCGTTGTGGTCGTAGATGTAGTGGAAGGGGTTGTAGTTGTCGGAGTGCTCCATCTGAATCGTGTTGAACACGCGCACTTCATAGCCTGCCTCTTGCAGCAGCTTTGCCGTCGCTTGGTAGATTTCGCCCTTCGGGTCAGTGATAACAAACGAGGTGTTGAGCTGCAAAATGTTCGTGATAACCCAGAACAGCGTTTTGCCGGAGCCGGAGCCGCCGATCACGAGGGTATTGAGATTGAGCCGGTGCAGCTTGGTGTCAAGAGCGAGATACACTTCCTTTGCCAGCACAATGTTGTAATCCGTATACGCACAGACAAAATCGCCCTTGTCATCGTAGAGGTATTTGCCTGTTTCATCACGGAGCGCAATCTGATACGGCTTTTCTTTGCTCGCCAGCGCACGGATTTCCTTTTCATCTGCCCATTTTGCGGAGCCGTGCTCCGTGCCGCGCCGGTGTAACCGCTTGGGCTCTTCGCTGTACTTGTAGAGGGCGAAGATGCCGATCACGCAGACTCCGACAAACAGCATTTTCGGCGCATAGCCGCCTTTTTTCGATAGCGCGGAAACAATCAGCGCAGGGTGCGACAATACATAATGCAGTGCCGGGCTGATCTTGCTGCCGTCAATCGAGCCGTCCTTGCCGATTGCATAGTCAAAGGCAGCCCCCAGCACGACACAGCCGATCAATAGGACAACCCCGATCACGCAGAGCACGATCAGGGTTGTTCTGTCCATTTTCTTTCGCGGGTGCGGGACGGTCAGCTTTTGACTCATCGTCTCGCCCCTCTCGGCGGTGTCGGCACATCGGGAACATCAGGAATATCCGAAACATCAGGCACATCAGGAATATCCGGCAGCGGTGAATCCTCGTGCAGCGCTCCGAGCACATCGCCCTCCGGGTGCATCTCGTGTCCGTTGCCGTGTGCGGCTTCTGCGAGATCGTCTGTATCGGGCATTTCGTCAGCAGATGCGAGCATTTCCGTATCCGCGAGATACTGCTCGTATTCCTCCATGCTGCCGAAGGTCAGCACCGCATCTTTGTCCATACCGGACGCTTCGAGCATTTCGGATTTGAGCTCTGTCCATGCAGTCGTTCCTTTTTCCGTGCGGACAGCCTTGCCCTGCGCATCCGTCGTTTCCGCATCCGTGAACGCTGCGACCTGTCTGCCGCCATCGCGCACAGTATAATCATGAACCACACGCGAGCCATTATGTCCTCCTTCCACCACAATATGTTTCTGCGGGTCAGCGGCACTGCACACGATCATTGTGTCGATTGCGCGCTCCTCGCGGGCTGTCAGGTGATTCATCGCCGTGTTGAAATCCGTCTGCTGCGCCTGTACCGCCGCGACGCGCTCTTTGACCGCGTCCACGCGCATTTCCTGTGCTTTTTCCACCAGACTTTCCGCGGTATCTCTGGAAATGCCCATGCCCGCGATCTTCTCCGCCGCTTCCTGCCGGTCTGCCGTGGACAGCGTAACCGCCGCTTTTCCGTAGGCGACCGTCATGGAATCCTGCCGCACTTCTTCGATCCGCACCACGGTCTCCGGGCTCTGTGCCTCCGCCTTACTGTAAACTTCCTTTGCCATTGCTTTCGCGTCAGCCTCACTCATGCCCGCGTCCATATACATCGCGGAAAGAAAATGCAGGGTGTACTTCTTGTCTGAAAGGGAAAAGTCAAGGTTTTCCGTTTTCTCATACGGCAAAGATTCGCCGTCCGGCATCAGCTCCGTTGACCGGAAGGTCGTTTTGACATTGAATGTGTCTATGCCGGTGCGCTTGATACTGTTCTCGACGGAATCCAGCGGTTTCTGCTGTGTGACATACTCTGTGCCGCTCGGACCGGTATGTTTGATCTCGGTCAGCTTTTCGGGCGGGAAATCGTCGAGGTGGAAGCTGCGGTCGGCGGAGAGCAGCTTGTCGTCCTGCCGCAGAAAGTAGTCTGTCACACGGTCGGCTTTCTGCACCAGTGCGTCGAGCGTTTTGCGGTCGGTGATGCCGAGCTGCTCGGTCAGCACCCCACGCATTGCCCTGCGGGACATTTTCTGCGGCTCCAGAATCGCAAATCTGCCGTCATGATCGCGGAATACCACGCGCGGCTTTTCGTCCTTTTTCGGCTGGAGATACCAGCAACTGTACGGTTTTGCGTAGATGCTTTCGCCTTTCAGCGTGACATTGCTCTCGATACGCGAAAACTCCTGCTGTGCGCTGCCGCTGAAAAACCGCTCCTTCTGCTTTCCTTTCAGCGCTTCCTCACCGAATTTCGCCGCGGCAAGGTCTGCCTTGACTGCATCATAACCGAACTGCGACTGAATCTGCCGGGAGAGCGCCGCCTTATCCGGAATCTGATCGAATGAGATCTCTCTGCCGGAATGCAGGTCTTTGAGGGTGTAGAAGCCGTCCTCGTCCCGGTCAAAGGAGAATTGCTTTTCGATTTCCTTGCACTTTGCGACAAACTCCTCGCGCACGATTCGCACCGCATCGGCGTGCTTCACATCGTGCAAGCAGAGTGTGTCGCCGCCCTTTGTCTCGACGAAAACCGCGGGGAGATCGTGGGCTTTCAGCATCGCGGTCAGGTGCGGGATTTCCCACGGCTGCACCTTGAAATTGCCGAGTGTTTCGGGCTTCTCCGCAATCTTCTCACGGATACATTCCGTGCAAATCTGCTTGAAAATGGGCAAATCGCCGCTGCGAACGTTGGCATAGAGATTGTTCTTGCCTTTCGTATTGGAAAACGCGACCGGAATGCCGTACTTCTTTGCTGCTCTGGCGATCGCCCTGCGGTCCTCCTGCGAGATGCCGTGCTGTGACATGGACAGCGATTCGCCGGTATTACGGGCATTTTCGGCAAGGTCTTTCAAGGATACCTCGCCGGGCTTGATGCCTGTGAGGTTCGTTGCGGTCACATCGGTCGGCTTCGACCTGTCTGCGCTGCCGCCTCGCCCGCCTGCATTTGCCGCCTTGATCTGTGCTTTTGCTCTGGCGCGGTCATGCTCCATGCCGAGCAGCTCGCGGAACAGCCTGCCGACCGAGTCCAGCACAGACTTGAAAGCAGAAAGTGCCGCTTCTGCCGCTTTTTCTGATACTTGCATTGAAACGGCGGTCACATCTTCGCTCATGTTCATCGTGTTTCACCTCCGTATAGAGACAAAAAGAGCCAGATATTATAGATAGTTGTCGGCATCATAATATCTGGCTCGCGGAAATATTCAGTTGAAGAAGGAGCATCGGCAAGATTCAGCCGAAAACGAGAAGGTGGTTTTTTGCCGGTAACGGCGCGTCAGAAGTTGATCTTGTCGATCTCGGACTGTATCAGCTTTTCGATCTGGGTGACGGTGTGCTCCTGATAGGACACCTCGCCTCTGCGGTAGGCGATCAGCGGAGCGCATTCCTCGTCAATCATGGTGCCGCAGACCTGCGGGAGCATATCTTCGGTGAGCTGGAATACGCTCTCGTCCATCGGCGCATTTTCGTCCATGTTGTTCGGCTCGTACACGCCGGGAATCTCATAGGGGTTGAAATCCGGGCAGGTGTTGATGTAACGGATCAGGCTGTTCGCCTCGACGAAATACTTGCCGTTCTCGTCCTTGAGCACGAAGAACGGGCGGCGGCTGCAAAATGCGCGCTGGCAGATCTTGTTCATGAACGGCAGGCTGTAGCCGAGCATGTTGGCGGCTGCAAACATCGAGTAGAGCTTCAGAGTCACGGTCATCTGTTCCATATTTATAATCCTCCTGTTTCTTCGGGCGGCTCACGGTCGGAGCCGGTTTCGGGTTTCTGCCTGCTCACAGGGCAGGCGGCTGACGGTTGAACATAAGTCTACATCGGCATCACCTCCGGCGACAGGGCAAAGAAAAAGCCCGGTTTTTCATGGTCGAAAAATCGGGCATACGGATACTATTTAATTGTTATATGAGTTGTTATTTCCAAGTTTCTAACGCACATTCCCATACGGTTTGAGGGCTAGTGTATGCAGATTGTGGGAACTGTTTTGTGGGAACTTGTGTGGGAACTCTGGCTGAAAATGGGCTCAAAATAGCGATTTTTAGTTCGGATTAACGAATCAGGATTCAATCGAAAAGTGGTGAAAATAACGCAGCATCTTGATTTTCACGCAGATAGGTCATTTTGAGAAATTATTGCCGGGCGGGGAGCCCCCGCCGGCATTTCCCTCCGGATACAATCGCGCGGGCTCTGCGCCTCCTGCAGCACCGCGTAAGCCGCACATTTTGCCAGCCCCATGCCGCGGAATTCGGGCAGCGTCTCCACGCCGATAT
>JAEELE010000031.1 GCA_016288755.1 Oscillospiraceae bacterium | reverse complement strand
TCTCCGGCAAAAAGCTCCTTACTGAGTTTGGTCAAGTAATCACCAATTACATTAGGTTTAACACCTAATGCAACCAGACGATAGACATATAAACGTATACCCTTGACATAATGATCAATATTATCATGAATATAATCTTCTCTACTCGGCATCATAAGGAATCACCACGCAATCAGATCCAGATTCACCGTCATCATCCTCATCAGGAACCTTATAAAAACGACAAGGAAAACCACGACGATACAAAAGACAAGGATTACAAGTATCAAACTGACAATCACAGATAGAACCATCACAATCATCATCTAAATGATGAATACAATTAATACACATACAACAAATAGACATACAATCACTTCCTAAAACTCATTATAAATTTGTAAGCCAAGAAAATCAAACAAATAATAGCTACAATCGGCAGTAAGTCCGACAAATTAAGCAAAGACAGCATTTCAACCAGATCACGCCAACGAAACCGCATAGAGTGCGAGCCGCACGCGCGAGCGCAGGCGGCTCGCTGTTCACTTCCTTCCTTGATCTAAATTTAAAAGCCGGATAAGAATCAAAGCAAAATCACGAAAATCATCATAACGCTGCATACAAGATAACAGATCATAAAGATCAGAAATATCAGACCTTCTGTAACGTATACGATTTTTTGCCTCAATCAGATCACCTTCTAATCGGAGATCTTCATTTACAAGCCAGGCAGACAATAACTCACGCTCTCTCTCAGTCATGAACTTTGTAATCACTCCTAAGCTTAGCAAGTTTATCCAAAATATTCTGACCAGCTAACTCAGCTTCTAAGACCCGCTTATATTTATCCGGTAACGGCTTATCACGCACAGTTAAAGAATTCATAAAACCGTCAACACCAAGAAGCAGAACCGCAGCCAAATTTGAAGCCTGATTATGATTGCATACATAATTCAATAATCGATCAACATTGTACTCAGTATCTTTTTTCGTATAAATTGAAATAGCCTCAACATCATCTAAAAGGGATACCCACCAGCGCGACAACTCCCACCGGCGCTTATTAGTATCAGACGGATTTTCATCACGATAATTCAGATAATGAGCAAGAACACCGCGAAACTTAATACCAATAGGTTCAGAATTCATAATAAAACCCATTGCATCATCATCACGGAGCTGGAGCTCAAGCCGCACCCAGTGATCAACATCATCTGCATGACGCTCAAGCTTTTTATCATAACAACGAATAAAAAGTCGAGAAGACCGAGAACCATGCGTGACAGTAATTGCAACTTGACCAGAATCTGAATCATCACAATCGCCGATCCAACGACAAGCCTTAAGCCTAGACGTAAAATGAAACCGCCGGCACTGCTCAGACATGCGAACCAAATCAATATGCCCGTCAAAATCGTCATAAGCAACATCTAAACGAGCAATATGACCGCCAACATCTACAACCCATTGCAACAGATCTTCAATAGATCGAGAACCAAACTCCTCAAACTCACGAACACCGGCACCAGACATCTCAACACAAATGCCGCGATGAATACCAGGACGTTCGTCAGAATCCAGAGAATAATGAATAGATATGTGACCAGCTGAAGCACGATAAGTATAAAAGAGCCGAGAAGCCAAAAGGTATTGCCATTGCAATTCATTGAGACCCAAGAAGATTTGCAAGCCTTCAAGAGCTTCAAAATCTGATAATTGAGCATTATCTAACAATAATCGCAACGATTCATTAGATAAAGAAAAAGTAAGCCAATCATAAAGAATAATATTATCCCTCTGCATCATCTGAAATCACCACCAGTTGAATCGCCAAAATGCCCCATAGCATCGGATTGTACCCCGGAAAAAAACTCTAAATCAATACCTAGGCTTTTGCTTGCGTCCTCTGTACGTTCTGCACCCCTAATTAGCCTAGGGGTGCGTACATGTTTCACTATATCTTGTAAGCGTATGCGAGCGGACGCAAGCAAAAGCCGGAAGGTAACAAAGCGGCGGCGGGGCTCGGAATCAGAAGGAAACGGCTGACAATCATCCGGCAGCGGCGGGAGCTCGACATGATCCCAGGAATTAAAATAACGATACCACTTCGGCCGCCAGACTCTCGGACAAAACATTCTGATCAGAAAAGGCGGCTTGCAATAGCCTTGAATGATCTCACCAAGCTTCTCAGAATCCGATTTTCCATCAGGAATGATGATATCATACGGAATCTGATAATACTTCGTCACCCACTTCCGAAGCGGGCCGGATTTGTGAACATAATAAACTTTATCCGTAATACACCTGATTTTACGATCGAGAGCATCCCACTGCTGAACAAAAATCTCTATATCCACATGGAAGTGACGATGCATCAAGAAATAATATACTTTATCCTTGCCAAAAGCCTTGAAATCACGAGAATCAGCAAAAAGTGTGCCTTCGTCAATAAGAATAACGCCGCCGGATATGTCATATTTGCCAATGTAAGAATTATCAATCATGATCACTCCCGGAATAGAAAGCGGAACATTGCAATAAACGCGCTTATATGTGCCGTCTTTAAGATATTTATAAGCATGTGAAGCAAGAATAGTGGTCTTGCCGGTGCCCGGCAAACCAAAATATAACGAAATCAAAAAACCACCTCCAAAAAGTTGACGCGCTGGAAGGTAACCCAGGCACAAAGAGCAAACGCCGGCACTTATGGCGCACAGAGAGCAAAATCAGCGCAATAAGTACCGGCGGCCAGCTTCCCAGCTGTCATGCTCGGCGATCACTTGGCAAGCTTGCGAATGGACTTGATACCGAAGACCACGATCATCATGGCAAACGGAACAAGCACAAACGGCAGGAAATCCTTGAGCTGACCACTTACACTAGTCAGCTCAGTCGCGACCGAACCGATCCAACCAATGACATTGGTAAGCAGACCGGAAGCAGTCTCGAACAGAGTAGTAGCATCCATTCTGAGATCAGAAGGATTCACGAAACCGAGGACAAAATACGGACTCATATCATCGCACCCCCCTTCCCCGCATGAATGAAAAGATTATGCTGAAAAAGCGGTCAATGATGATCACCAAGATCAGCACGATCAGAGCGAGCGAAGCCTGATAAATATAAGCCTGTTCCGAAGAAGAAGGATATTCGGTAGACCAGACATGATTAACAAGTTCATAAAGAATATCATACATGTCAGCGATCACCCCCGAAGAACTGATAATAGAAGACATCGATCACAAGGACAATGAAAGCACAGAAGAATAGTTGACCCCAGATGCGATGAAAAGCAGAACCGACCATAGCCAGAAGATCAATGGCATAATAGAAAATATTAACCATGACGATCACCTAACCGAAAATAGATCAGAACAAGCAAACAGATAATAATGATATAATAAGTATTAGTCATTACGAGTTGTCCCCCCTCCGAAGAACTGAGAAAGGAAGAGGCGATAAGTCGTATAAAGACCGGAAACGGATAAGAAGACAGTCATAAGACCGGCTTTATTAAGAAAGAACGTGAACAGATTCAAAGCGAACTGCACACCACGAAGAACTATTGCAAGATAAGGATTCATCAACCCTCACGCCCCAGTATCTTATAGAATATAGCCACCCCGATCATTACAAGAATTATCGCATAAACCTCAGACGGAATAAAAGAAAGATAAGAACCAATCGCATCCTTTGCCCTGCTCAGAAGCCCGAAAAGAGCAAGAAGATCACGAATAAGATGGACTACAAGCCTAATAGGAGCCGTAACAAAGCCGCCAACCTTAAGAAAGAACTGATATATCTTGCGAAGGAACGAGATCACATCAACCACCCCCACGCTTTCCGAAAATCACAAAAGAGATCAGAGCGATCAGAGCAGTGACCTGCATTGAAATAAAAAACGGATTCGGAACGCCATCCAGCTGCTCTTTCAGCCATTCTTCTGTAGAACCTTCATCACCGCTGCGCGACTGCTCGGAAGGAGCAACACCGACCAGATCACGCACGGGCTGATAAATATCCGTATATTCAGCATCGACAAACGAAACGGAGTCAGCCGCCGCGGCAAGTCCATCCATCTGATTGAGACCAGAAGTGATATAATCCATATCAGAATCAAACTGATCAACCAGATCGTCAGCCGAAGAATCAGAAGAAGAGCTGCCAGAAGACTCGGTAGAAGTGTTGTCGGCAATCTCGTCAAGCAGTGAAATAATCTGATCAAGACGAGAAGTAACACCGCTCAGATCAGTACCTGAACCGGAATCTGAACCACCGCCGGAGCTCTCACCGGAACCAGAGCCGGAACCGGCACCCGTGTTACCATCAAACTGCCAATCAGTACTTATAACCGGAGCAACAATGCCTATACAGTAACTATTAGCGTATGTAGTATCTTTGAAACTGCCGCACTTAGCCCAACCCGTGGAAAAAGCGCCGGACGTAGGCGAAGTATACAGGCACGGGAGCACAGTATACTTGTACTCCGCGCCAATGTAGCCATAGAGATTATAGCCAGGTGTATTATCAGCGCCTTGACGCAGCGGATAATGATATCCATCGCTACAGTACCAATAATCCGTGTAAGTGCCGTATAATTGTGTCGTAAAGTCCATATTACTATACTGCACTATTGCCGTGTCAAAATAAGTCAGCGCGGAAACGTCAACCGCAGTTTCAAAAAATAGCGTTATATCCGCAGGGTTTGTCTGCATATCGCTGGCGTAAGGTATTGTATATTGACATACATCACGCCATAGAAAGCTTTGACCGTCTGGAGAATAAGCCGTCTGATATGAGTTAGACCAAGTGCTTGAATAGGTCGCAGTTGTCTGATGATATGTGCCATCTGTGCTGAGATACTCGCACGGAATTGTATTACCGAAGAGAGCGACAGTCTGAGCGCTGGTCAACGTGACCGTAGAAACCGTAGCCGAAGCAGAAATAGGAGTGAACAAAGCAACAGAGCTGACGCCGACTGCAACGGCAGCGAGCACGCTTACAAGCCGAGATGTCACCTTGTCCACTCCCCTTCTGATCACTGAATATTCAGATCCTTACTATGAGGATCCTGAACGAGATCCGTCAGCTCGAGATCAAGCCCGACGGTAGCAGCCACAGAGGCACCGATCTTGAAACCGCGGGACTGAACACGCTTGTAGACCTCCTCGGAGCAAAAGAGCGGCCTCAGCTCCCAGTTGCCATAGCGGTTCTGCCTCAGAAGATCGACGAACCAAAACGGGTTGCCGGTTTTCTTGCTGGTGTTAGTGCCAACACCGAAATAGTAAACAGCCATTGTTATTCCTCCTGCCCTGACGGTTTTGGGCACACCGTAGTTATATCTTCATCCGGTTGATCACCGGGCGAGACCTTTGGATAGTTGTGCTCACTATACCGGCACTCTGAGCACGGCCATTCATCCCAGCTGAAATCAAAAGCCGGGCAGCAATCACATGGATCAAACATGACCTTCAAGTGCCTTGATCAGATCAACGACGACACCATGAGCAGAGGCAAAGTAACGAGCAAGACGACGAAGATACTGCACTTCTGATTCCTTGCGCTGCTGTTTTAAATTCGGATCATCTCCGACCGCCTTCTCTACCATCTGCCGAAGAAAGTAAATGCGCTCATTATCAGAAAAAGACATATCCTCACCCCCTCAGCACCAATAGTAAGAGCGGTCGTGATTCACACGGAGCAGAGCGAGACGGTTTCCCTTCTCATCACAGATCGAGCCGGCGACATTACAAACACCGTCGAAGACTGCATAAAGATGCGGCTGGAAGATGGGAGCCTCAGAGATCATGATCTGAGCACGATTGCAGCCGGCCTTGACCGTCAGACAGTCGCCCAGGTCGATCTTACGATAAGAACATAATCTGATCTTATCTCTATCGAACTCGTCATAGTAACAGAATAACAGTTTCATAATGTTTCCTCCTGCCCTGTCGGTTATGGGCGTACCGATTTTAATTTCCTGCAAGCCCCCCGGAGTTGCACCGGCAAAGATCGGCTTCGTGTACTTCCCGATCACGGGCTCACAGGTGTACACGAATTGAGAAAATATCCTATAAGGCATACCCTAATGAAAAAGTCATACCTTATAAGGGATACCCTCCCAAAATCATTATAACATATCCTATAAGGAATTGTCAAGCCCTAAAAGATATGATAAAATGACGAAAAAAAGGAGGTGTAATTGTGCATAAATACCAAATCAAAGAGGCCAGAGAAAAAGCAGGAAAAAGCCAAATGCAAGCGGCAATCTACATGGACACAACACAAGTACAAATATCAAAATGGGAAAATCAGAAGCAAGACATAACACTACAAAAAGCAATAAAACTAGCACTATACTATAATGTATCACTGGACTACCTTGCCGGACTAACGAAAAAATAAAAAGGTGACGCGCTGGAAAGTAACCCGAAGAAAAGAAAGGTTACTAACCAGCACGTCACCTTTTTACCGGCATATCCTGCGCATCATGCCAAAATCGAGTTTAGCACTGACCATGCAGCGCGTAACCGGCTCGCGAGCTGAGACCACATAAAGACCGCACAGCTTATCCCGCTTGAAAGAGATTTCTGTATAGCCTCGATGCTTCATCCGTTTTCTTAATGCCATCACTTCTACTGGCTGACTCATTCCTTATTCCTCCCTTTGATGTGTTCCAGCCGGCTACGATCGAGCGCCGATCAGAGCCGAGCCGGCTGGAACGGACAGCGGGGCAGCTGCTCCCCGCTCAGCTCGTGCGCACCGTGCGCGTCATTCTCCCAGCCGCGCCCCAAGGTTCTCAAATCATGCCGGATTGACGTTTCACACCCGCGTCCAAAGTCCCTGTGCCGGCATGCTGACGCGTGGACAGGCGCATTTGCGCTACGCGCGCTCCAGTAAACTTAACTGTAAAATCAAGCTGACCTATACCCGGAAAGGAAATGCGCCTGTCCACTTTGTCTGTGGCACCGTGCCGCGGCCTCCCGGCGGGCTCGCTCAGGCCGCGAGGGGCCAATTAGGCTAACTGCAACCCAAGGTTAACCCGTTGATCCGCGGCATATCGTGTAAAATAGTACACGCCAAAAGGCTCGGCGCAATCCGGGATCAGTCCCCGCCCGTTGTTGTATCGTTTGTGTGCGACCGAGCTGCGGTCGGGTCCATATTTGGCGCAATTCAAACAAAGAAAACCGGGGGGACTTGCTCAGACAGTCATCCCCGGAGCTATATTAAAACTGATTAAGATTCCGGATTATGCTCATCCGTTTTTTGCTTTCTGACGGTTTTCTCAGCTTTCTCCGGGAACAGCGCCTCTTTGCTCTGCCGTGCCAGCAGCGCGATCGCATGCTTGATCAGCGCCTGTCTTTCCGGGTCGAGCTTGCGGATGGCTTTGATGATCTTGCCAGCTGCCTTGAGCTTGTGCTGGTTGATCTGATAGAACGTCTCACTGTCCGAAGCGCTGATCACTTCAAAGATCGCTTCGGTCAGCAGCTCACGGCTCTTGTCGTCCAGACCCGCCAGCCAGCCGGTCATGGTCTGATTGATGAATACGCCGAGCCGTGACAGCTCATCGGCGTAGACAAAGTCGTTTCCCATGACCTCCCATGCATAAGCCAGATGCTGCCCGACTGCAACTGCTTTGCTTGTTACGATCCGGTGCACGGTGTTGCTGGTCAGCAGCTGACCGACCAGCGACGACTGCGGAATCAGACTGATAATTTTCGGCTGCACGGCTTTGTAGCGTTCCGATTCTGCGAATTCATCGCGGAAACCCGGTCCGTCAAAATTGTATATCCTAGTGATCCGGTCGGGATTATCGATGCAGACCGCGGCATAGACGGCAAAATTCCCGCCCTTGGAATGTCCGCCCGTCCATATTTCTCCGTCACTGAAACCGACGCATTTGCGAAGATATTCAAGTGCATACTTCTGCCCGGGCGTCTCGCTGAGATAGCTGAAGCTGAAATCCTCCTTCCAGCCGGCAATGCTGCCGTCGGTCCCGCGAAAGGTCACATACCGGATGCCGTCCGGCAGCGTGCAGGTCATGGCGGCAAACTGTACACCCTCTGTCGGACCGGTTCGGCTGACGTAACCGCTCAAGCGAATTTCGCCAAATCGCTCAGACTGTCCGAGCTTTTGCAGCAGAACCTGATCCTGCTCATAGCAGAAGCTGCGCTGGCTTTGGTCGACCAGCTCCGGCTCGTAGGCGTCTGCTGCCTCCGCGAGTGTCACAGATCGGTCGAGCTGTCCGGGAACGATGCCGTCGAGCAGAATATACCCGAGCTGAGCAAGAATCAGCGCGTCGACTGTGCAGAACGGGCTGGCGGCAAAGGACAGATCGCCGCGCCAGTCCAGATAATCTATGATATTTGCCATAATGCCCTCCGAACGCTTTTGTCATTATTGTACTCTCTTTGACGGAAAATGTCAATATCAAGCCCGGATACTTGCATTCTCCGGCGGAAAGTATTATAATAATGATAGGGGAGCACTCCCCTGCCGATATTCTTTGTTAGGATGTGGTTCTGTGCAGATCAGCGACTCTGTACAATGGATCTTCTCGCCGCAGCTCCGGTGGGGCTGCTTCCGCAACCGTCCCTACCGGGCAATGATTCAGCTTGCCGAGCCCGGACGCATCTACAATGTTCCCGGGCAGCCCGGCGTGGTCTATAATACGCTCGAGGATTCCTATGCGCAGGTGTCACCGGGAGGCTATATCATCACCGGTCTGCTGGGAGAGATGTGGCCGATCGGTCCGGAATCGCTCGGCAAATACGACATTCTGCCTGAACAGATTCAGGCAGAGCCGCAGCCAGTGATGACCCGTCCGCTGCCCGATCTCTATGCCGGGATTCTGATTCCGAAGGAAACCGCTTTCGATGTGACCGCCCATTACGGCGAAAAAACGACTGTACTGCACGGAAACCGCCCCGGAATTGCGCACGGCTGCGGTGATTGGGTGCTCGTCACAACAGAGGAGGTCAACGGCACCGTGCGCCCGCGGTTCGCCGGAAACGGACGTATTATCAACGGAATTCTGTTCCCGAAAATCTACCGACCGGTTGTGATGCAGATCATGAAAAAAACAAAATAGCGGCATATTTTGCGTTTTCTCTTGCAATTTGACTCAATATGTGGTATAATACACTCGGAAACCGATGCTGATCGAACGGAGCATCAGCAGCTGATGTTCGCACAGAAAGGATGACTGTAAGGCAATGAGCATGGACTTTGCACCGGAATGGGAGGGCTTTCAGCCCGGGAGATGGAGCAACACGAGAACCTCTGTCAATGTCCGCGACTTTATCCAGCTGAACTATACGCCCTATGACGGTGACGATAGCTTTCTGGAGGGTCCGACCGAGGCAACGAAGGCGCTCTGGGCACAGGTCATGGAGCTGTCCCGTCAGGAGCGCGAGGCGGGCGGCGTGCTGGATATGGACACGAAGATCATCTCGACGATCACCTCGCACGGTCCGGGCTATCTGAACAAGGACCTCGAAAAGATCGTCGGCTTGCAGACCGACAAGCCCTTCAAGCGCGCACTGCAGCCGTTCGGCGGCATCCGCATGGCGCAACAGGCGTGTAAGGAATACGGCTACGAGGTCGACCCCTCTGTTGTGGAAATCTTCACGAAATACCGCAAGACCCACAATCAGGGCGTCTTCGATGCCTACACGCCGGAAATGCGCCTTGCCCGGAAATCTGCGATCCTCACGGGTCTGCCCGATGCCTACGGACGCGGCAGAATCATCGGCGACTACCGCCGTGTCGCACTCTACGGCATCGACATGCTGATCGCGGACAAGGAGCATCAGAAGGCAACGCATTTTGTGCGCATGACCTCGAAGAACATTATGCTGCGCGAGGAGCTGTCCGAGCAGATTCGTGCGCTGCAGGAGCTCAGGGAGCTCGGCAGAATTTACGGCTTTGACATTTCGCGACCGGCGAAGAATGCGCGCGAGGCGGTGCAGTGGCTGTATTTCGGGTATCTCGCCGCGGTCAAGGAGCAGAACGGTGCGGCGATGTCGCTCGGGCGCACCTCGACCTTCCTCGATATCTATATCCAGCGCGACCTCGACCGCGGGCTCATCACCGAATCGGAGGCGCAGGAGCTGATCGACCACTTCATCATGAAGCTGCGCATGGTCAAATTTGCCCGCACACCGGAATACAATGCGCTGTTCTCCGGCGACCCGACATGGGTCACGGAGTCGATCGGCGGCGTTTCCGTGGACGGCAAGCACATGGTCACCAAGAATTCCTTCCGCTATCTCAACACGCTGAACAATCTCGGCACCGCGCCCGAGCCGAATATGACCGTGCTTTGGTCGGTCAGTCTGCCGCAGAATTTCAAGCGGTTCTGTGCGGCAATGTCGATCAAAACCTCGTCGATCCAGTACGAAAACGACGACCTGATGCGCGTGATCCACGGCGACGACTACGCGATCGCGTGCTGTGTGTCGTCGATGGTCGTCGGCAAGGAGATGCAGTTCTTCGGTGCGCGCGCCAATCTCGCAAAGTGTCTACTCTATGCGATCAACGGCGGCGTGGACGAGGTCATGAAGGTGCAGGTCGGACCGAAATACCGCCCGGTCGCCGGCGATTACCTCGACTATGACGACGTGATGGACAAATACAGCGAAATGATGGAATGGCTCGCGGAGCTCTATGTCAACACGCTGAACATCATTCATTTCATGCACGACAAATACAGCTATGAAAAGCTGCAGATGGCACTGCACGACCGCGATGTCAAGCGCTATTTCGCGACCGGTATCGCCGGGCTCTCGGTCGTTGCCGATTCGCTCAGCGCGATCAAATATGCGAAGGTCAGATGCATTCGCGACGAAAACGGCATTGTGGTCGATTACGAGGTCGAGGGCGATTTCCCGAAATACGGCAACGACGACGACCGCGTCGACCAGATCGCCGTCGAGATCGTGCGCATGTTCATGGACAAGATTCGCAAGCACCACACCTACCGCGGCAGCATCCCGACGATGAGCATTCTGACGATCACCTCGAATGTGGTCTACGGCAAAAAGACCGGCAATACGCCGGACGGACGCAAGCACGGCGTGCCGCTCGCACCGGGCGCAAACCCGATGCACGGGCGCGATACGCACGGTGCCGTCGCGTCGCTGTCGTCAGTCTCGAAGCTGCCCTTCCGCCATGCGCAGGACGGCATTTCCAACACCTTCTCGATCATTCCGGATGCGTTGGGCAAGTCGACGGTGTTCAGCGGCGAGCTCGACCTCGACGCACTCGCAGAGGAGGCACCCGATGATACCGAATGACCCGGCACTCGAACCTGATGATCTGGCGGCGCTGATTGACAGCCTGATCGCGTCCGGCACACAGCATATCAATCTGGAGGTCGGCGCGGAGACCCGCGTGCAGACGGTCAGCAGCACCGATTGCTGCAAGCCCGGCGCGTGCGCACAGCCGACGCCGCAGGCAACGGATGAGGACCTATTGTAAGGAGGAGATTTCAATGGCAACCCAGCAGCAAATTGACAATCTGGTCGGTCTGCTCGACGGCTATGTCGAAAAGGGCGGGCACCACCTCAATGTAAACGTGTTCACGCGCGAGACGCTGCTTGACGCGCAGGCACATCCCGAGCGCTACCCGCAGCTGACGGTGCGCGTCTCCGGCTATGCGGTCAACTTCATCAAGCTGACCAAGGAACAGCAGGACGACGTCATTTCCCGCACGTTCCACGACAGAATCTGAATCTGAACAGCCCGTCGCAGAGGCGGGCTGCTTTCTTCAGGAGGTACATGATGAACGGCAGAATCCATTCCGTCGAGAGCTTCGGAACGGTCGACGGTCCGGGCATCCGGTTCGTGATCTTCCTGCAGGGCTGCCCGATGCGCTGTCTCTATTGCCACAATCCCGACACATGGGATGTGCGCGGCGGGCAGGAAATGTCCGCAGATACGCTGATTTCGCAGTTTCTGCGCAACCGTGCCTTCTATAAGGGCGGCGGCATCACCGCGACCGGCGGCGAACCGATGCGGCAGCTCCGCTTTCTGACAGAGCTGTTCGCGCTGGCAAAATCGCAGGGGATTCACACCTGTCTGGATACCTCCGGTATCTGCTTTGACCCGGAAAACACCGCGGAGACCGATGCGCTGCTTGCCGTGACCGATCTGGTCATGCTCGACATCAAGCACATCGACGACGACCGCCACCGCGCGCTGACCGGGCATTCCAACCGGCGCATCCTCGCCTTCGCGCAATACTTGAGCGACAAGGGCATTCCGGTCTGGATCAGGCATGTGATCGTGCCCGGCTGGACCGATGATGCGGACGAGCAGCGCCGGCTCGGGTATTTCATCGGGGGACTGCGCACCCTCAAGGCGCTCGACGTTCTCCCCTACCACACGCTCGGGCGTTCCAAATATGACGCGCTCGCACTCCCCTATCCCCTGCCCGATGCAGAACCCGTCAGCGCGGAGCAGGCAGAGCAGGCAAAGCGTGAAATTCTGCGCGGCGTGCGTCAGCGGCTCCGCGAATCTAAACAATGACCCGAAGCCGCACGGCTTCGGGTCATCCGTTTAATGGGACTGCATCATCTGGGTCTGATAGGCATTGTCGGGCTTGGCATCAAAGCCCTGTGGCAGATACGGCGCGGGGATATAATCCCAATAGTCGATATCATAGCAATAATTGCAGAAGATCATCTCCACATAGGTGATGCAGTGCTCCCGATCCGGTGTGCGGATCGCGTAGACAAAGCCCTGATAGGCATCCGCATTCATCGCAAGCGGGTTTTCGGCATCGGAAAAGCCGGTCACGCCGTAATAGCCGGTGTATTCCGAGACGCCGAGCGCAGACAGCCGCGCACATTCCGCCGCATAGGCATCCGCATCGTACTGCACGGTCAGATAGCTCAGAAACTGCTTATCCCACGGGTCATAATAGACCATTTTGTAATCCTGCACGTCGAGCCCGCTGATCTCCGCCGGGAAGATGCGCTCATCCATGCCCCATTTGTCCCGGTATTCCTTCTTCGCACTGTCGCCCATATACTGCGCGTAGTGGGCGGGGTCTTCGTCGGTTTCGACCTTGCTGAGCAGCCCGCCGAGTGACAGAAAGCTCAGCAGCGCGCCCATCGCAAGCAGACGCACCACGACAAATCCGCAGATCGCCAGTGCCGTGAGCCCTGCGACCTTCCAGCCGAATTTCCGCTTCTTTTTCTTTTCGTATTTTGCAAATTCCTGTGCGCTGTCCATCCGGAATTGGATATCGGGCTCCTGCGCGGTCATTGCCTGCAGAGCCGAACGGCAGCTGTCGCACCCGCCGAGATGCTCCCCGATCAGTGCGCGGGTCTCCGCACTGACCATATCTTCCGCATACAGCGGCAGCAGATCGCTCACAACTGAGCAAGGCAGCTTCATACTGTTTCCTCCTTCATTTGCTCCTGAATCATGGCTTTGGCGCGGTGAAAGGTCACGCACGCCCAGTGCTCGGTTTTCTCAAACAGCGCACCGATCTCCCTGAACGACAGCTCTCCGAAGATGCGCAGCGAAAAGACCTCCTTATAGGGCTCGCGCAGTCGGTGCAGCACCTGATGAATCCGAAAGGCGAGCGCTTTGTCGGCGATGAGGTCTGAGAGGTCGGGTCCGGGCGCCGACTGCTCCTCGGGCGGCTCCTCGCCGGTCATGTGCTTCTCCCTGCGGCAGTGTGTGTAGTAGAGATTCCGCGCGATGGAGCAGAGCCAGACGCGGAGCTCGGATTCGCCGCGATATTGCCCGATCTTGCGCAGTGCTTGGAAAAAGGTCTCCTGTGTGAGCTCCTCGGCAAGGCTCTCATTTGCGGTCAGACCGCGCAGAAACCGGTACACATCGTCAAAATACGCCCGGTAGATCGCTTCGTAGTCGTCCATTCGTTCGCCTCCTTTCATTTATCAGACGCAGCAGAAGGAGATATATCACAGTTTTTTGCAAATGTTTTCAGAGACCCATAATTCTGTGTCTCCAAGAAGCCTTCAGAAAACTGTCCCTCCGGTTGCTCAGTGCCGGAGGGACAGTTCTGTTCAGAATCGGTTGCGGTAATCGTTATAGGTGAAGGTGCGCAGGACCTTACAGTTTCCGTCCATTTCGCGCACGGCAACTGCGGGCATCGGCATACCGGTATACATCCGCGCTTTTGTCAGTGTGTTGATCGCCATGTCGCGGAACACCAGCCGCTCACCGATCTCCAGCGGGTGATCGAAGGAATATTCGCCGAAGATATCCTCCGGCAGACAGCTTCTGCCGCCGAGCCGATAGCTGAACGGCAGCACAGAGGGCTTGTCCGCACCGATCAGCGGCGGGCTGTACTGCAGCTCGGTGATGTCGGAGGCGTGGCAGACCGCAGAGGCATCGAGGATGGCGGTCTCGGCGCCGTTTTTCACGATATCGAGCACTGATGTGACGAAGAATCCCGCCTCCCAGACGATCGCCTCGCCGGGCTCGAGATACACGGTCAGACCGTAATCCTGCTGGAGCCGCCGGATGCACTGCTCAAGGCGGTCGAGGTCATAGCCCTCGCGGGTGATCGCGTGCCCGCCGCCGAGATTGATCCACTCCATCTCCGGGAGCAGCTGCCCGAATTTCGCAACGATTGCGTCGATCAGGTCGCTGAGGGAGTCTGCATTCTGCTCATAAAGCGCGTGTACATGCAGCCCGTTGATCAGCCGCTTCATGTGCATCGGGAACTGAGAAGCCACCGTGCCGAGCCGGGAATGCGGCGCGCAGGGGTCAAATTCGGAGAACTGCTGCGAGAGGAATTCCGGGTTGACGCGCAGCCCGACCGAAACGCCGTTCGCCTTTGCCTGCATGCCGTATTTTTGCAGCTGTGTCGGCGAATTGAACGTGATGTGGTCACAGATATTCATGAGATCGTTGATCTCATCGGGAAGATAAGCCGTCTCAAAGACATGGTGCTCGCCGTGGAAGAAGGTGTGGGACAGCTGGGCTTCATAGGCGGAGCAGGATGCAGTGCCGTCGAGAAAGCGTGACATCATAGAGTAGAACGGGTAGGACGAAAATGCTTTCTGTGCATACAGAATTTTGCAGCCGGTACGCTTGCGGAGCTGGTCAAGCAGCGTGAGATTGCGTTTGAGTTTCGCCTGATCGATCAGATAGCAAGGTGTCGGGAGCGCGGATTCCAGCATGTTTGACACTTCCTTTGCGGTGTTTTGTGCTGCCGCGGCACAAATGCGGCAATACCTCTTTACAGTATACCACAAACTGCCCTTTTTTTCAAGTGCCATGCACGATTTTTTCTGTAAAACTGACAGATTTCTGCATTATTGATAATGTGTAACGACCCACGCAAAGTCCGCAGCGATGATGAGCACAAGCGCGGACGACACCGCGAGCAGTATTCTCTTCCGCACATGCTTCTGCAAATACAGCACAAGCGGCAGCACGCCCTTCACAAAGAGCAGTGCCAGCAACCCGAAGATCAGGCTGCTGACCAGCGAAATGCGGTCGTCCACAGAGAGCCACCAGCCCGCATAGCTCCAGTAGGTCCTGTGAAACAGCAGCTCGAGCAGATAGGAGCAGGCGTATTCAAAAACACTCGCGGTCACAACGCTGAGCAGATAGAACAGCCAGCCCTGCTTCACGCGCCGCAGGAGCAGATACAGCCCCCAAGCCCCGAAGCCGTAGATCGGGCAGATCGGCAGATGCAGCATGCCGCGGTTGTAGACATAGCCGTAGAACACATAGACGCAGATCTCCTCGTAGACCCAGCCGCCGAAGGCTGCAAGCACAAAGCCGAGCACCGCCGTGATAAAGAGCTGCTTCTTATCGTGCTGTATCATCGTTGACACCTCTTTCACCCCGACTCCCCTGCCGATACCCGTAAGATATCCGATTTGGGCTTGACAAAGCCGGAGAAATATGCTATAATGATGCTGTTGCAAATACAACTGTCCGTCACAGACGGAACGCTTACCGTTGGGAGGGCTTTCCCGCATGTCTGACCGGAAGAAAAACTGGGTCGTCGTGGATGCCTCCGTTCTGCCGGAGGTCATCCTGAAAACACTGACCGTCAAGCGCATGCTGGCAAACCGTGAGGAGCGCAGCTCGGCAGCGGCTTGCCGAAAGGTCGGGATCTCGCGCAGCGCCTTTTACAAATACCGTGACTCGGTCTTTGTCTATGAGGAGCAGATGCGCGACCGTATTTTCACGGTATTTCTGCGGCTGAACGATATCGCCGGTGTGCTCTCGGGCGTGCTCTCGTCACTCTCGGGTGCACATGCCAATGTGCTGACGCTGAATCAGAGCATTCCCGTGGACGGTGCCGCCGTCGTGACGGTCTCCTTCCGGCTGGAGGAGAACGCGGATATTTCTGCGCTGGTGCAGGCACTTTCCGAGCGGAACGGCGTCATTGAGGTGCGCCTGCTCTCGGGCTCCTGAGCACAAAAAATATACAGAAAGGGTGCTCCGCTTTCGGGGCAGAAGAAACATGAAGAAATTAGCAGTTTTGGGCTATGGCACGGTCGGCTCGGGTGTTGTCGAGCTGCTGTACAGAAATCACCGGAAGATCGCAGACAAGGCAGGCGACGACATTCAGCTCGCCTATATTCTCGATCTGCGCGATTTCCCGGATTCACCCTACGCCGACAAATTTGTCAAGAAGATCGATGCGATCCTCGCAGACGATGAGGTCACGGTCGTTGCGGAGTGCATGGGCGGCACGGAGCCGGCATTTACATTCCTGATGCAGTGCCTCGAGCGCGGAAAGAGCGTTGTGACCTCCAACAAGGAGCTCATCGCGAATAAGGGCGCAGAGCTGCTGGCTGCCGCAAAGGCACATGCCTGCAACTGCTTCTTTGAGGCGAGCGTCGGCGGCGCAATCCCGATCATCCGCCCGCTGCACCGCTGTCTTGCCGCAAATGAGATCAGCGCGATCTACGGCATTCTGAACGGCACGACAAACTTCATTCTCAATCAGATGCTTGCCGAGCACATGAGCTTTGCCGATGCGCTGGCACTCGCACAGCAGCTCGGCTACGCAGAGCGCGACCCCTCCGCAGACGTCGACGGGCACGATGCCTGCCGCAAGATCTGCATTCTCGCGTCGCTGGCATTCGGCAAGCATGTGTACCCGGAGAGCGTTCACACCGAGGGCATTCGCAGCATTTCGCTCGAGGACGCCTATGCGGCAGATCAGCTCGACGGCGCGGTCAAGCTGATCGCATTTGTCGAGAAGCTGGAAAACGGCAAGATTCTGCCCGCGGTCATGCCGATGTTTGTGCCGCATGAAAACATGATCTCGCGCGTGGACGGCGTGTTCAACTGCGTCGAGGTCTGCGGCGATGCGATCGACAAGGCGTATTTCTGTGGCAGAGGTGCCGGCAAGCTGCCGACTGCAAGCGCAGTCATGGGAGATGTGATAGAGGCGGTCAAACACCACAAGACGGTGTTCTCGCAGTTCTGGGTCGATGCGGGCACACAGGATTTCGTCGCCGGGCTCGATGCACTGAAATGCGGCATATTTGTTCGCTTTGCAGAGCAGTATGACCGGTTCCTCATCCAGCGCAGCGCCGAGAACTGGCTCCGCGCGAACGGTGAGACTGGCTGGGTTGTTCCCGCGACGGACAATGCCTTCAAGATCGACTTCCTGAGCCTGACCAAGGCAGAGCGCGATTCGCTGATCGCAGCGCTGGAAAAGGACGGTCTGAAGCCCGCGGTCGTGCTGCCGGTGCTCTCCGACCCCTGCGCCGAATGATAAAAAAGCTGCTGCATGAGCGTTCATGCGGCAGCTTTTGTGTTTACCACCAGAACCAGAACGGATCGCTGTCCGGTTCGGTGTATGTGCGCGTCGCCGGCGCTGCGGTTGTGGCAGGCGCGGTCGTTGTTGTCGTAGTGGTCGTCGTGGCCGTTGTTGTGACCGGCGCCTCCGTTGTGATCGGCGTCAGGACCGGCACATCAAAGCGGATCGTGTAATCCTGCGCCGCCTTGGAGTTGATCAGGCAGGCGGTGATCAGCTTCTGTGCCTGCTCGAGCGTCTGCTCGTTGAAATTGTACTTTGCCATGACCTTGCTGAAAATCTTGTCCTTCATGCCGCGAATCATTGCGGTGTAATCCGACAGCGTCGAGGAGCGGAAAATCGAGCTCTTGACATCGTAATACTGGATCGACTGCTCGTCCAGCTCATGCGAGATCAGCTCGGGCTCAGGCAGCAGAACGGTGATCTGACGGTAGTCCGGGTCGATATTGTAGATGATCGCGTCCATGTCGATGCCGATGCTGATTTTGCCCTCATAGGTCAGAATGACGGATTCGGTCGTGAACGGCACGCGCCAGCCGAATGCCTCGCTGTGCGTCTCATAGCTGTCCGAATCGCTGTAGTAGTAGGTCATGTAGAACAGGTCCTCCGCCGGGCGCAGCGCGACCCGCAGCGAATCGACGGTCGGGGGCGGCGGGGCTGTTGTCGTTGTCGTTGTGGTGGTCGTGGTCTCGGTGGCGGTCGTGGTGCCCTCCGTTGTTTCCGTGATCTCTGCCAGAACGGTTTCAAGGCTGTCAAGCGCAGAGCTGTCGCCGTTCCCCGCAGATGCCGGCGGGATGGCAGCCTTCAGCAGCAGGGTCCCGCCGACCGCGGCTCCGACGATCAGGCTCGATGCCGAATACAGCGCGATGCGGATGAGATCCTTTTTTTGTTCCTTCTGCATGGCAATTCCTTTCTCCAAAAAGCAGAATACGGATATCCTTTCTCCGATTTCCCACAGTATACCATATTTTCAATTCCGGGTCAAGCCTTTTCGGCAGATTGTTATTCCCTCGGAATCATTTTGTAGCATCAATTACAAAACGATAACAAAAAGACCGATGCGTGATGCATCGGTCTTTTGTGGTGACCCGTACGGGAATCGAACCCATGATTACGCCGTGAAAGGGCGTCGTCTTAGCCGCTTGACCAACGGGCCGAAAAATGGCTGCGGCAGGACTTGAACCAGCGACCGACCGGGTATGAACCGGTTGCTCTAGCCAACTGAGCTACGCAGCCATATCGTGCTGCACAGATTTCCTCTATGCGACTTATATATTATATCGCAGACCGCATCAAAAGTCAAGTCATTTGCGAAATTCCGTGATTTTGCACAATTGGAGGGTGTTCTGCTCGCTGTCATTTTGCGGATTGAACAGTATTCAGAACGGCTCTTTCGCTCAAAATCGCTCCTGCTCACCGGTTTGCGCAGAAGAATGAAAAAACTGCGCAGAAAGGTTGCTTTTTTCTTCAGAATATGATAAAATAGTAATGTTATGGCAGGAATCCCCTGCCCCAATGCAAATCAGAAAGAGGGCTTTTTCATGAAGGTTTCACAGATGCTCGGCGCACGCTTCAAGGATACTCCGAAGGACTGCGTCATTGAGAGCCATGCGCTGATGATGCGCGGCGGCTATATGAAATACATGGCGAACGGCATTTTCTCGCTTTATGCTCCGGCAAAGCGCATCATGCGCAAGATCGAGCAGATCATCCGCGAGGAGATGGACGCGATCGACGGGCAGGAGGTCATGTTCCCGGTCGCGATGCCGGCGTCGCTCTGGGAGGAATCCGGGCGCTATACCAGCATCGGCAGCGAAATGGCGCGCTGGACGGACCGTTCCGGCAACGCAATGGTGCTCGGCATGACG
>JAEELE010000030.1 GCA_016288755.1 Oscillospiraceae bacterium | reverse complement strand
CCCCAAACCCCTGCTTAAGGGGCACTGCCCCTTAAGAATCCCATTATGACAGAAATAACGCATCAGCGTGGAATTCGCACAAAACGGGATTCCAAAGGGATAGTATCCCTTTGGCAGGGGTGCGGGGACAGAGTCCCCGCAAAATGTGCCGCAGGCACATGAAATATACTTTTTCGACAAGCTGAGGGCTCTGCGCAAAGCAGAGCCCTCGTTTTTTTGCTTATTCCTGCCAGACGGCGATGGATTCGAGCACCTTGGCGAGCTTTTCCTTTGCCTTCGCGAGCTTTTCGCGCTCTGCCTGCACCAGATGTGCCGGCGCCTTCTCGCAGAAGCCCGGATTGTTCAGCTTGCCCTCAATAATGGCGATCTCCTTGCGTGCCTGCGCCTCTTCCTTTGCAAGACGCTGCAGCTCCTTCTCGCGGTCGACGAGCTCCTCCATCGGGATGAAGATGCGCGCACAGTCGGTCACGGCGGTCAGCGCATTCTTGAACTGGAAGTTCTGCCCGAATTCGATCTCCGTTGCGCCGACCATGTTCTCGAAGAAGATGGACGCTGCGGAGAACAGCTCGACCTCCAGTGTCTCAAAATAGAGCTTTGCCTTGACGGAGGGCGGCACATTGAGCTCCTGACGGCTCATGCGCACTGCCTTGATCGCGGCGATGACCTTCTCGAAATCGTTCGCGACTGCGGAGAAATCGAGCGCCGCGTCATAGACCGGGAAGTCCTCGAGAATGATCATGCTCGCACCGTCGGTCAGCACCTGCCAGATCTCCTCGGTGATGAACGGCATAAACGGATGCAGCAGCTTGAGCATACCGCGGAGCACCCACACGAGCACCTGCTCGGCATGCGCTCTGGTCTCGCCGCCTGCGCGCAGGCGCGGCTTGGTCAGCTCGATATACCAGTCGCAGTACACATCCCAGATGAAGTCATAGAGCTTGGAGGAGGCGACACCGAGCTCGAAGTGGTCGAGATTCTCGTTGACGTCCTTCGCCAGCTGATTGAAGCGGCTGACGATCCACTTGTCCTCGACGCGCAGATCGTCGGGCAGACCGGTGAATTTGAAGTCATCCGGCAGATTCATCATGACGAAGCGGGAGGCGTTCCACAGCTTGTTTGCGAAGTTGCGCGCCGCCTTGACCTTGTCGTCGGTGAAGCGCATGTCGTTTCCGGGCGAATTGCCGGTCGCGAGCATGAAGCGCAGGGCATCCGCACCGTAGGTGTCGATGACCTCGAGCGGGTCGATGCCGTTGCCGAGCGATTTGGACATCTTGCGGCCCTGTGCATCGCGCACGAGACCGTGGATGAGCACATGCTTGAAGGGTGCCTGATCCATGTGCTCCATGCCGGCGACGATCATGCGCGAGACCCAGAAGGTGATGATGTCATAGCCGGTGACGAGCGTGTCGGTCGGGTAGAAATACTGCAGATCGTCGGTTTTGTCGGGCCAGCCGAGCGTGGAGAACGGCCAAAGCGCCGAGCTGAACCATGTGTCGAGCGTGTCGGGGTCCTGACGCATCGGCTTGCCGCACTTCGGGCAGACCGCGCTGTCCTCGGCGGTGACGGTGAGCTCGCCGCAGTCGTCGCAGTAGAAGGCGGGAATGCGGTGCCCCCACCAGAGCTGACGCGAAATGCACCAGTCGCGGATATCCTCCATCCAGTTGTAGTAGAGCTTGTCGAAGCGCTCGGGCACAAACTTGATCTCGCCGCTGCGCACCGCCTCGATCGCGGGCTTTGCGAGCTCTGCCATCTTGACGAACCACTGCAGCGACACTCTCGGCTCGACCGTGGTGCCGCAGCGGTAGCAGGTGCCGACATTGTGGACATGCGGCTCGACCTTGATCAGATAGCCGCCTGCCTCGAGATCCGCGACGATCGCCTTGCGCGCCTCGTAGCGGTCCATGCCCGCATACTTCGGGTAATCCTCCGTGATCTTCGCGTCGTCGGTCATGACGTTGAGCACGGGCAGATTGTGGCGCTGACCGACCATGAAGTCGTTGGGGTCGTGCGCCGGGGTGATCTTCACGACACCGGTGCCGAATTCCATATCGACATAGCTGTCCGCGACGACCGGGATCTCACGCCCGACCAGCGGCAGAATGACCTTTTTGCCGACCGCGTCCTTGTAGCGCGGGTCCTTCGGGTTGACCGCGACTGCGGTATCGCCGAGCAGGGTCTCCGGGCGCGTGGTCGCGAGCTCCAGACAGCCCGAGCCGTCTGCGAACGGATAGCGCAGATGCCAGAAGTGACCTTCCTGCTCCTCATAGGTGACCTCCGCGTTGGAGATCGAGGTCAGGCAGTGCGGGCACCAGTTGATGATGCGCTCGCCGCGGTAGATATAGCCCTTCTCGTAATACTTGATGAAGACCTCCTTGACCGCCTTGGAGCAGCCCTCGTCCATCGTGAAGCGCTCGCGCTCCCAGTCGCAGGAGGAGCCGAGCTTCATCAGCTGCTGGTCAATGCGTCCGGCGTACTTCTCCTTCCACGCCCATGCGCGCTTCATGAAGCCGTCGCGCCCGAGGTCCTCCTTCGTGAGTCCCTCCTCGCGCATCTGCGCGACGATCTTTGCCTCCGTCGCGATGGCGGCGTGGTCGGTGCCGGGCAGCCAGAGCGTCGAAAAGCCGCTCATGCGCTTCCAGCGGATGAGGATATCCTGCAGCGTCTCGTCGAGGGCATGCCCCATGTGCAGCTGCCCGGTGACATTCGGCGGCGGGATGACGATGGTGTAGGGGACCTTTTTGGGGTCGCACTCCGCGTGGAAGCAGCGCTTGTCCATCCACTGCTGATAGATGCGGTCCTCAAAGGCTTGCGGGTCGTAGTTCTTTGCGAGTTCCTTCAAAGTGATCAGCTCCCTTTCTGTGTTCTGTGCGGGCAAATAAAAATCGCCCTGCACGCTGTGAATTGCGTTCAGGGCGAATCGGATGATCCGCGGTACCACCTGAATTCAGCCGGCTTCACGGGGAAACCGACCCTCATTATCGGCAGCATGAAACTGCCTGTCCGCTCACGGGGGACGCCGTCAGACGGTTTCCCCGACTCCGAAGGAGACATGGGCTTCCCGTCCGCTGCTCGGAACGCGACTTCGGCACTGCTGCGGAGATGCTTGCACCGACCGCATCCTCTCTGCACCGCACACACATGCTTACTACTCGTTCGTCATGGCATTTCTATGGGTATTATAGCACGGATTTGCGCGATTGTCAAGCGGTTTGCACGAATTTTCGCGGCGCAGGCAGCCCCAATCACGACACCGCCGTGAACGCCTCCAGCAGCATGCGCACGGCGGCGCGGAAATCGCGGCGGGCAACGTCATCTGCGGCGGTCAGCGCGGTCTCGTAGAGATAATCGTCGCCGCTGTAGAATGCAACCGTGCCGAGCCGGTCGCCGCGCTGCACCGGCGCCTCGACGAACTGCGGCAGCATGAGCACACAGCTGATCTGCGCACCGTTCGGCGCCGCGATCGAGCAGAGCGCGCCGGGCTCCGCGAGCACTGCCGATTCCACCCCGTGCCGTACCGTGACCGGCTGCAGAAACTCCGGCGAAAAATCCGGCGTCGTGACATAGTAATCCGAAAAGCCTGACCGCAGCAGATTCTGCGCGTAGGTGAAGCGCTCGTCGGGGTCATCGCAGCCGAGCACCACCGCGATCATGCGCAGACCGCGCCGCTGAGCCGCCGCCGCGACCGTGTAGCCCGAATGCTCGCCGTGCCCCGCCTTCATCCCGAGAATGCCGTCGTAGGTGCGGGCCAGCCTGTTTTCGGCGACCAGCTCGGTCTTGTCGCCGCGCAGAAAGCAGCGCCATGTCGTCAGGATCGGCGCGAGCCAATCGAAGCCGAGCAGCGCCCGGCAGATCAGCCCGAGCTCGTGCGCCGTGCTGAGATTCTCCGCGGAGAGCCCGGTGCAGTCGGCAAAAACCGTCTGTGTCAGACCCATGCGCCGCGCCGTTTCGTTCATCTGCGCGACGAAGGCGTCCTCGCTGCCGCCGAGCGCACATGCGAGCGTATATGCGGCGTCGTTTGCATTGCCGACGAGGATGCCCGCCGCCAGATCGCTGACGGTCATTTTCTCGCCGGGCGTGAGCCAGACCGTCGCGCCGGGCTGCTCTGTGACATTGCCGGGCGCCGTGATGAGCGAATCGGGCGTGAGCCGCCCCGCCGCGACCGCCTCCGCCGCAAGAAGCACGGTCATCAGCTTGGTCTGCGTGCCGACGGGCAGCGGCAGGTCGGGGTCGGTGCCGCCGATGCACATGCCCGATTCCGCTTCGATCAGCGCGGAGCTGTAGGTGTGCAGCGATTCGGCATGCACCGCGGCGGGCAGCGAGGTGAGCAGCAGGCAGATGCTCAGAAGCAGTGCGGTCAGGCGCATAGAATCCCTCCGTTTGTCGGTATGGTGGAGTGTATGCGCGGGATTTTGCAAATATGCACGGTCAACATCGACAACTCCGCCGTGAATCAAGCACCGTGATTTGTGATATCTGACAAGTTTTCGCCGTGCGCGCATCCTTCTGCCGCGGTTTTCTGTCTTGATCATCAGATGGGATGATGCAGCTTGACAGGGAATTCCTCTTGTGCTATGATAAAAACATCATCCTCGCAGGAAAGGCGGTGAGCGGATCGTGGACGATCAACAGATTCTGGTGCTGTTCGGGGCGCGCGATGAAGAGGCGATCCGCGCAGTCGCCGAAAAATACGGCAATTTCTGCCGGGGGATCGCCTTCGGCATTCTCGGCGACCGGCGCGATGCGGAGGAGTGCTTCAGCGACGTGCTCATGAGCGTCTGGAACGCGATCCCGCCCGCCTGCCCGGAGAATCTGCCGAGCTATCTCGCCGCGTGCACAAGGCGGCGTGCGCTCAATCTGCTCGAACGCAACAAGGCGCAGAAGCGCGGCGGCGGCGTGCAGACCGTCCCGCTCTCGGAGGTCGAGGGCATTGTCCGGGAGGAGACCCCCGAGACCCCGGCGCTTGCGGAAGCACTGAACCGGTTTCTCGGTTCGCTCAAACAGGAAACACGCGTCATTTTCATGCAGTATTACTATTTTGATGAGACGGCGGCGGAGATCGCACGCGAGCACGGCTGCTCGACGGTGCGCGTCAAATCGCTGCTGCTGCGCACAAAACGCTCGCTGGAGCGCGCTCTGCGGAAGGAGGGTTTGCTGTGAAGGAACGGAACATCCGCGAGCTTGTCAGGCTTGCAGCGCCCGAATATATCCGTGAGGCAGAGGCGGCGCGCAAAACAGCGGTGCACGACCCGGAGCCGGAGCGGCAGTCCGAACGCGGGTGGATCGGCGGGATTTGTGCCCTCGCGCTGACCGTGGCTGCGGTCTTTGCCGGGCTCTGGTTTTACCCCACAGAGCCCGGCATCGTGGCGCGCAACAGCGGGCTGCTCAGTGAGATCGAGCGGCAGACGCTCCCGTCGGACACCGAGGTCACGCAGACTGAGCAGACAACGGAATCGCTGACCACGCCGACAAGCGAAACACTGACCACGCCGACGACGGAGTCACAGACCACGCCGACGTCCGAATCGCTGACCACACCGACGACGGAAACACAGACCACGCCGACGTCCGAATCTCAGACGACACCGACGTCCGAATCACAGACCACGCCGACAAGCGAATCTCAGACGACGCCGACGTCCGAATCACAGACAACACCGACGACTGAATCGCTGACGACGCCCTCGACCCCGGCGACAAGCGGCACACCTGCGTCCTCTGTCACCGAATCGCAGACCACGCTTTCGACCGCAGCGACAAGCGACACGCCTGCGACCTCAGAGACCGCCGCACCGCAGCTGATGCCCGGCGATGTGAACGGGGACGGAAAGATTGACACTCTTGATGCGAATCTGGTCTGTAGTGAGGTCATTCGGATTCTCCACGGTGAGGAAGGAACCTTTACCCCGGAGCAGATCGCTGCCGCGGATGTTGTGAAGCTGGACCTTCCGTGGTCGGATGCGTTAAAATGGGAATGGATTGAAAAAGGAGGCTGGGGGAACTCCGAAAGCGAGTATAGTGGGTATCTGTTCGATTATCCGGAAGAATATTCGCTCTGGATAGAAGACGCATGGGCAATCAAGGAGGCTTTTCTGCGCAATGAGATTCTGGCGCCGGGGATTGAAAAACTAGTCCCAGATATTGCAAAGGAAATGGAAGATAAATACAATAACATGGGATCGCTGCCGGAAAGCTACTGTGTCGTGCGGGAACCGGATGCAGAGGCTGAGACCTTTACGCATAACGGCTATACAGTCCCGAATCACTGGTACGGTGACCCCGACGCATATATTGTGCGCTGTGCGACCGGAGCATATATGACCTTCTATTACGGCTATGTTGACGAAGACGGCTTCTATCACGAGAAGTATAAGCTGTATGTCATGAGCGAACAAGGTATGCGCAGTCGGGAGGAACAGGATGCGGAAAGCGGAACCAATCAGCCGTTCTTCCCGGACGGTTATGAGGCGGCATACGCTGAGGCGGTCAGCCAGCACGGGTATTTTATACTTCAGAGGGGGTATATTGACATGCTGTATTATCTGACGGAAAGCAATCTGCTGATCCAGATCGAGCTTGACCAGAAATACTTGGCAACCAGTGAAGAGCTTGAACCGATCAAGCAGAGAATCCGCGAAACCTTTACCTGAGACATTCCTCTATTCATCCTTTTCTGTATGCCCGCAGTGCTTTGCAGAGTGCTGCGGGCACTTCCTTGCAAAAAAAAGGCGCCCCCCGTGCGGGAGGCGCCGTTTTGTTCAGAGCACAACATTATTTGCGAACCATTCTGCCCATGTGATATAGTATTTTGCGAGCGGGTGCACGCCGTCGCTGGTGTAATCGGAGCGGAAATAGCCGTTTGCGTCGTCAAACACGGTGTTGATATCGAGCCAGACGATCGAGCTGCCGTTGACCAGCGTCTTGAGCTGTGCGTTCAGCGCGTTGATGTTCGTGTTCGTGACGAGCTTTGGGTAGCTGGTGCGGGGGCTCGCGGTGACATGCAGGTTTGCGCAGAGATAGATGCGCACGCCGGGCTGTGCCGCCTGAATATCCGCGATGATCGAAGCGAACTTCTTTGCCGTCGCGGCGTAGTCGTTGCCGAGCTCGTTGATGCCCATCATCAGGTAGACCTTGCTGAATTTGTTGGAGGCGAGCACCGCCGAGAGCTTCTGCCCCTTGAAATCGACCGAGCTCGCTTCGCTCTTGCCGATCTTATAGGACGCAAGACCCACGTCTGCGTAGAATTTCGCGCCCGGCAGATTGACGCGGGCATACTGGCTGCCGATGCCGACCATGCGCGAATCGCCGATGAACAGCGCGTCATTGAAATAGCCCTCCGGCGCCGCGACAAATCCCGCGCCCGGCGTGACCGAGGAGGACGTGCCGGAGGATGCCGTCGTGCTTGCAGTCGTGCTCACGGTCGTGGAAACGGTGGTCTGCGCAGTGCTTTTCGTCGAGCCTGCCCCCTCCGAGCTGCTCTGCTGGGAAGCGGTCGTCGTCGTGCCCGCGGTTGTCGGCGCAGAGTCGGTCGCCTGTGCATCGGTCGTCGACGTGATCTCGTCTGAGCGCGTCGTGCCGTCCGCGGAGGTGTAGGTCGTGTCGCCGGTGACTGCCGATGTGCTGTCGGTCAGCGCGGT
>JAEELE010000029.1 GCA_016288755.1 Oscillospiraceae bacterium | reverse complement strand
TTCTCGAAAACGTCGCCGAGACGGACGAGGCGCTCATGGAGAAATATCTCGAGGGCGGCGAGCTCACGGTCGAGGAGATCAAAACGGCGATAAGGAAGTCCACTGTCAGCGGCAAAATGGTGCCCGTCACCTGCGGCACCTCCTACCGCAACAAGGGCGTGCAGAAGCTGCTCGACGCCATCGTCGACTATATGCCCAGCCCGCTCGACATCCCCGCCATCAAGGGAATAAACCCCAACACCAAACAGGAGGACGAAAGGCACCCGGACGAAAACGGGCCCTTCGCCGCTCTCGCCTTCAAGATCGCCACGGACCCCTTCGTGGGCAGACTGTGCTTCGTCAGGGTCTATTCCGGCAGCGTCAAGACCGGCTCCACCGTGTACAACGCCTCCAAGGATTCCCGGGAGCGCTTCGGCAGGATCGTCGCGATGCACGCCAACCACAGGGAGGACGTGGATGAGATCTTCGCCGGCGACATCGCCGCCGTTGTGGGCGTGAAGAACACCGGCACCGGCGACACCCTCTGCGACGAGCGCCATCCCATCATCCTTGAGAGCATGGAGTTCCCCGACCCGGTCATCCGCGTCGCCATCGAACCCAAGACCAAGGCCGGGCAGGAGAAGATGGGCATCGCCCTCTCCAAGCTCGCCGAGGAGGATCCCACCTTCCGCACCTACACCGACGAGGAAACGGGTCAGACCATCATCGCCGGTATGGGCGAGCTGCACCTCGAGATCATCGTGGACAGACTGCTCAGGGAGTTCAAGGTGGAGGCCAACGTCGGCAAACCCCAGGTCGCCTATAAGGAGACCATCCGCAAGAGCGCGGACGTCGACAACAAGTACGTGCGTCAGACCGGCGGCAAGGGCCAGTACGCGCACGTGAAAATGACCATCGAACCCAACGAGGCCGGCAAGGGCTACGAGTTCGTGAACAAGGTCGTCGGCGGCAACATCCCCAAGGAGTACATCCCCGCCGTGGACGCGGGCATAAAGGGCGCAATGCAGTCCGGCGTGCTTGCGGGCTACAACGTGGTGGACGTGAAGGTCACCCTCACGGACGGCTCCTATCACGAGGTCGACTCCTCGGAGCTCGCGTTCAAGATCTGCGCCTCCATGGCGTTCAAGGACGCGATGCGCCGCGCCGATCCCGTGCTCACCGAGCCGATAATGAAGGTCGCCGTAGTCGTCCCCGAGGAGTACATGGGCGACGTCATCGGAGATCTCTCCTCCCGCAGAGGCCAGATCACCGGCATGGACGCCGTCTCCGAGGGCACGCAGCAGATCTCGGCTTTCGTGCCGCTGTCCGAAATGTTCGGCTACGCCACCGATCTGAGATCGAAGACGCAGGGCAGGGGCGTCTACACCATGGAACCCAGCCACTATGAGGAGGTTCCCTCTTCCATTTCGGAAAAGGTGAAGCTTTCCAGACAGAAATAATCGCTTGTTAAGCGGTGATTTTACAAAAAACAAAAAAACGAAACGAAAATCAAGGAGGAAATCCAAATGGCAAAGGCAAAGTTTGAGAGAACCAAACCGCATGTCAATATCGGCACCATCGGTCACGTCGACCACGGCAAGACCACTCTTACCGCGGCGATCACCAAGGTTCTCGCCCTCAAGGACGGCAAGGTCGAATTCATGGCTTACGACCAGATCGACAACGCCCCCGAAGAGAAAGCAAGAGGCATCACGATCAACACCCGTCACGTCGAGTATGAGACCGAGAAGAGACACTATGCCCACGTCGACTGCCCCGGACACGCCGACTACATCAAGAACATGATCACCGGCGCCGCTCAGATGGACGGCGCGATCCTCGTCGTCGCTGCTTCTGACGGTCCGATGGCTCAGACCAAGGAGCACATCCTGCTCGCACGTCAGGTCGGCGTGCCGGCAATCGTTGTCTTCATGAACAAGACCGACCTCGTCGACGACGAGGAGCTGATCGAACTCGTCGAGATGGACATCCGCGACACCCTGTCCAGCTACGAGTTCCCCGGCGATGAAATTCCGATCATCAAGGGCTCTGCACACCAGGCTCTGATCTCTGAGTCCAAGGACATCAACGATCCGGTCTACGCACCGATCCTCGAGCTCATGGACGCTGTTGATTCCTATATCCCGACCCCGGACAGAAAGGCAGATCTGCCGTTCCTGATGCCGGTCGAGGACACCATGACCATTTCCGGCCGCGGCACCGTCGCTACCGGTCGTGTCGAGCGCGGTCAGATCAAGGTCGGCGAGACCGTCGAGATCGTCGGTCTGAAGGACGAGAAGTCCTCCACCGTCGTCACCGGTCTGGAGATGTTCCGCAAGACGCTGGACTACGCTGAGGCTGGCGACAACATCGGCGCACTGCTCCGCGGCGTTGCCCGTAAGGACATCGAGAGAGGTCAGGTCCTCTGCAAGCCGGGCTCCATTCACCCGCACACCAAGTTCAAGGGTCAGGTCTACGTTCTGAAGAAGGAAGAGGGTGGCCGTCATAAGCCGTTCTTCACCAACTACAGACCGCAGTTCTATTTCCGCACCACCGACGTGACCGGTATCATCACGCTGCCGGAAGGCGTCCAGATGTGCAACCCCGGCGACAACATCGAGATCTCTGTCGAGCTGATCACCCCGATCGCAATCGAGAAGGGTCTCCGCTTCGCTATCCGCGAGGGCGGCAAGACTGTCGGCTCCGGCGTTGTTGTTGACATCGCTGAGTAATTCGCCCGAATCAAGGAAAACACCGGTTTCTCCGTGAAGCCGGTGTTTTTTTGCGAAGCATCGGAACGGACGGAAACGCACTCCCGAAGCCCGGGGGTGCGTTTTTGCTTGCAGGATGATGCTGACACCGGAATATGCTTGCAAATCGGCATGTGCTGTGTTATAATAAAAGCGGAAACCGATCTCTTCGTTCCGATTTTGTGCACCAGCCCGCAAAAGGAGGTAGTCTCATGAATATTAACGGTCTCACCGAGGATTTTGTCCGTGCAGCCGCACCGAATACCGCCGCGTTTGCCAATGCGCAGAAGATTTCGCGCACCGGCGGATTTCTGTCGCTGCGCCGCACTGCGGATGACCTGCTGATCTTCGGCGAATGCAAGGGCAGCGGCAAGACGCCCTATGCAGTCTCTGTCGATTTTGCGGACGGCGAGGCGGTCAGCCGGTGCTCCTGCCCGAGCAGACAGTTTCCCTGCAAGCACTGTCTCGCGCTGATGCTGGAATACACCGCAGGCAAGCCATTTGCCGAGGCGGAGCTGCCCGCGGATATTGCCGAGAAGCGTGAAAAACGCGAAAAGCGCGCCGAAAAGGCAGCCAAGCCCGCTGCCCCGAAAAAGCCCAATGCCGCCGCAGCCGCGAAAAAGCTCCGGGTCCAGCGGGAGGGGCTCGCACGCGCGGAGCAGTTTGCTGAGGATATCCTCACGCGCGGCGTCACCGCCGTGACCCCTGCAGCCTGCGCGCAGTACCGGGAGCTGGCAAAGCAGCTCGGCGACTACTACCTCCCCGAGCCGCAGTCGATCATGTACGAGATCATCGAAGCCGCAGCCGCGCTCTCCGAAAAGCCCGCCGACAGCGAGACCGGGCAGATCATTGCGCTGTGCGTGCGCCTTGCCGCCTCCGTGCGCAAGTGCCGCGCCTATATCGAGGAGAAGCTCGAGAGCGGCGATGTGCTCCCCGAGGACAGCGTGCTCTATGAGGCGATGGGCGGCGTGTGGAAGCTGACCCAGCTGCAGGAGCTCGGGCTGACCGCCGAGCATGTCTCGCTGATGCAGCTTTCGTTCTTCGTGCAGGACCGCCCGCAGCGCCAGACGCTGACCGATCTTGCCTATTGGCTCGACCTGCAGTCCGGGCAGATCGTCTGCACTGAAAACATCCGCCCCTATAAGGCGCTCAAGCATATCGCAGCGCAGGATTCGACCGCCGATGTGCTCGAAATTCCCCTGCTCTGCCGCTATCCGGGCGGGCTCAACCCCCGCGTGCGGTGGGAATCGGCGGAGCAGCGCCCGGCAGAGACCGCAGATTTCAGGCAGGCATATGCTCTGCGCGCAAAGAGCATTGCAGAGGGCGTGAAGGCGGCGAAAAACGAGCTGAAAAATACGCTTGGGCAGACCGAAGCCGCGCTGCTGCTGCCGTTTGACGCGGTCAGGCGCACGGATACGGGCGATCTGCTCCTGTGCTGCGGCGGGGAATCCGTCGCGGCGGAGATGCACCCCGATCAGCCGCACGCGATCGACACGCTCAGGGTGCTCGCCGGCACGCTGCACGGCGGCGCGATGTTCGGCACGGTCTGCTGGGCACGCGAACGCAGCGCAATGGTCTTCCGCCCGCTTTCGGTGCTGACCGAACACGAGCGCATCATACTGTGAGGGAGGGTCAGCTATGGAACCGATGAACAATCCGTTTTTTATGCTGCGCGACCGGCTCTATGCAGCCGCGGCGGCAGGCACCGCCGTCATTGCCGAGGATTTCCGCCTGCAGCGCGCAATCGAGGCATTTCAGCCGCTTTCGGCATCGAATAAGGTATTTGCGCGGCTCTATGCGATGTGCGCGGGACTGGCGCAGGCGCAGTCTCCGGCACTGCAGCTCGCGGAGTGCATTGCGCTGGCGGACGCCGTTGCCGTGACGCAGATGCCGTTTCAGGATGCCCGTGATGCTGCGGATATCCCCGCGCGGACAATGCCGCGTCTGGCGCAGATGCCCTACCGCACCGTCGCAGAGGCTGTGCAGAAAATCGAAAACGGGCAGCACCGTGCGGAGGGCACGGAGGCGCGCCGCCTGATGCGGGACCCGCGCGTGCTGGCGGCATTTCTCAAAAGCTCCGGGCGGCGCGGTGAGCTTGCCGAGGCTTTGGAGCGCGTCGCAGAATCGGTGTACGGCGAGGCGCTCATTCCCCTGCTCACCGAAGCGCTCAACCTGACCGACGAAAAGGCGTCCGGGCAGCAGATCGTCTATCTGCGGCGTTTAGCCGGCGGCGATCAGGCGGAGCTGTTTCTGTCGCTCGCACAGAATGCCGAAGCGCCTGCCGGTGTCCGCGTGCAGGCGATCGAGGCGCTGGTGGATTATCCCGAATACGCCGATATCCTGCTGACGCTCTGGCAGACCGAGAAGGGCAAGGTCAAGTCTGCGGCGATCGACAGCCTGCTGCAGATGGGCTCGCCGCTTGCCGATCAGGCGCTTGAAAAGCAGTTTGAGAAGGCGAAGGACTCCAACAACGCACTGGCTGCCAAGGGCGGTACGCCGCTCTGCTGCGCCTACGCGGAACGCGAGCTCCGCGCAGCACTGGAGCAGCCGGGCGAGACGCTGATCCGGAATACCGAAATGCTGGCAAATAAGCCCGATGCCGCAGACCTCTTTCTGCTCTGTGCACATGCTGCGGCAGGCTGCGAGGAGCAGTACCGGAAGCGGCTGCGCGCCTGCCTCAATGACATCCTTTGCGAAAATCTCTGCCGCCGTGACGACTATCCCTACCGCGCGCTGATCCGCACGCTCTATGCGGAGGAGCCGGAGATGTTCTTCCCGGCAAGGCTGTTTCTCGCGGTCGTCACGGACCCGGCGCAGGCATGGTGCGAGCTGGAATCGGAGGCAGTCACGCAGATTGAGGATACTGCACTGCTGATGCAGGGGATCTCGCGCGTTGCCGATCTGCCGTGGAAGCTGACACCGGATTTCAGCAAAACACGCGAGCACAGGTACAGCATCGAGGTGTTTGCGGAGCTGCCGAAGGCACTGACCGATTTCCTCGGCGAATGCTGCCGTATGCGCGGAGCTGTCAGCTTTGACGCCGGACGCGCATTTCTTCAGGCGGCGAAAAATCTGCTGGATCACTGCACCGACGGCGAGCGCGAACAGGTCGAACGCTGCGTCCGTTCGCTGACCGAAACGCTGCTTGAAAAGACGCCCTCTGCAGAGGTCGTCAGGGTCTGTGCGGCTGCGCACGGCAAAATGGCGGGCAAGGTGCGCGATCTGGTGCTGAACAGCCTGCGCATCAGCAAATATGTGCCGACGACGTTTACATTCCGGGGGCTGCTCGGTGATACCGGCAGCGCTATCATGCTCGCAGACCTCCGCGAGCTCGAGAATATTCTGCCGCAGCAGTCCGATATTCCGACGGAGCTGCGCGAAAAGGCGCTCGGCGAGGTGCGTGCGATGCTCAGAAACCTGAACAGCTGAGGCACCGGAAAAGGAGAAAAACGACATGCTGAAACCGGAAGAGGTCATGAAGCTTTTGCTCCCTGTGGATATGGATTATATCAGACAGCACGGCGTTGACGGGAAATGGCTGTCCGAGGCGGATTATTCATATTTCGGGGTCCGTAATCCCCGGCGGCTGATGACGCAGCCGCCCAACCGGCAAAAAAAACCGTACACCGGTCTGAAGTATGAGTTTTTCGATGGCTCCGGTCAGCTCGCGCGCTGCACGGAGATCAAGAACGGCTACCCGTTCGGTGATGATATTTCGTTTTATGAGAGCGGGGCGCTTGCATCCTATGAACGGATGGATGAGGATGAGCACTACCGGTATGACTGGTACGAGAACGGCGCTCTGAAAGCGGTCACGGAATGGAACAGAAAGGATAATCCGGATTATTACCGCAAAAGGGTATTTGACGCAGCCGGCAGACCGTTCGGGATGAAGACGGTATGCGAGATCCAGGCGATATATCAGCCGGATGCGGCGGAGTCCCCCCTTGATTTCACATTTCACGGGAACGGCGAATTCCGGCAGATCACAGTGAAGGCGCCCTCTGTTCACGATCTCTATACCGGGATCGGGTTTGACCCGGACGGGATCCCGTTGCACTTTGCCGTGAATCCGCACTATACCGAGGATTCGCTTGACAAAAGGCTGAAAGACGGTCTTCCGCGTTGTGAGCCTTTTCGCAGAGGAAAGTACCGGCTTTACCGCGGTTATCTGGAGTGCAGGCGTTATTCCCGCAAATCCGGCTTTTATTGGTGGCACGCCTCCGCCTGCATCCATTTCCGCAACGGCAGGAACGGCGACAGTATTTTTGAATATGACAGAGGAAAACAGCACGGAAAGCAGTGCATTTATGATCCGTCCGGCAAGATACAGGAACAGTACTTTCTTTCAAAGGAGAAAGAGTATCGTCATCATATTTTCTGGTATCCGAACGGCATGATCCGCGAAGCGATCTTCTACACATACGGCGGCGCGGTCATGCTGTATGTGACATTCGACGACCAAGGCAGCCTGCTTTCCTATCAGCTCAATTCGGACGTATTCAAGGGTAAGTGAGAAAGCCGGGTCAGGAGCGGCTCCGTGATTTCCGCCGGATCGGCGGCGCAGCGGGCTTTCGTCTTCAAAATCCGCACATTATTATAGTGTCAACACACCCTAACTTCGTTCAGGGATACGTATTTTGAAATTTGCATCCGAAAACACTTTTGGAGGTATCGCTATGTCAACTGAAATCCAGCGTCTGCCTGCTGAGGAGCTGTTCAAGGCGGAGCTCGACGCACTCATCGCAAACGAGAAATACCCCGTGCCCGCGGGCTGGCGCATGTCGCCGCGCTCGGTGCTGACCTATCTGATGGGCGGCAAAGCGGGCAAAACGGAGATCACCCCGAAATACATCGGCGACCGGCGCCCGATCGAAATTGCGATCTCGACGCTGCTGACCGACCGCGCCCTGCTGCTGATCGGTGAGCCGGGCACTGCAAAATCATGGGTCTCGGAGCACCTGACCGCAGCGATCAACGGCAATTCGTCGCAGGTCATTCAGGGCACTGCCGGCACGACCGAGGAGCAGATCCGCTATTCGTGGAATTACGCGATGCTGCTGGCGCAGGGACCGTCCTTCCAGTCGCTCGTCAAGAGCCCTGTATACAACGCGATGGAGACCGGCACGATCGCGCGCATCGAGGAGATCTCGCGCTGTGCCTCCGAGGTGCAGGACGCGCTGATCTCACTGCTCTCCGAAAAGCGCATCTCCGTGCCCGAGCTCTCCGCGGAGGTCGCGGCAAAGCGCGGGTTCTCGGTCATCGCGACGGCGAATACCCGCGACAAGGGCGTCAATGAGATGTCCGCCGCGCTAAAGCGCCGCTTCAATGTCGTGATCCTGCCGCCGCCGCCCGATATGGAGACCGAGATCAGCATCGTGCGCAGCCGTGTCGAGCAGCTCTCGCACGGCATGGAGCTCGGCGCAAAGCTTCCCGAGAAGAGCGCCTTCGAGAAGATCGTGACGGTCTTACGCGAGCTGCGCCTCGGGCAGACCCTCGACGGGCAGGTCAAGGTCAAGCAGCCCGCGGGCACGCTCTCGACCGCCGAGGCGATCTCCGCGATGATCAACAGCATGGCGCTGGCGGGGAGCTTCGGCACTGGCACGGTCACCGATGAGGAGCTCGCATCGGCAGTGCAGGGCGCGATCGTCAAGGACGAGAGCCGCGACGGCGCGATCTGGCGCGAATATCTCGAGAATGTCATGCGCAAAAAGGGCAAGGCGTTCGCCGGTCTCTACGAAAGCCTCGGGCGGCTGAATCAGGTATGATCCGGTGCTTTGGCGTGCGGCATTTTTCGCCCGCATGTGCCGCATTCGTGCGCGATTTTCTTGACGAGACCAAGCCGAACATCGTGCTGATCGAGGGTCCGTCCGATCTCAGCGGGCTGATCCCGAAGCTCTGTGACGCGCAGGTGCAGTTTCCCGCCGCAATATTGTCCTATACGGAGCAGCAGCCGGTGCAGACCGTGCTGTACCCCTTTGCGGAATTTTCCCCCGAGCTGCAGGCGATGCGCTGGGCACAGCAGGCGGGCATTCCGGCGGCGTTTATCGACCTGCCCGCATCAGCGCTTCTCGCAATGCGCACACAGCCAGAGAGCGGGGAGGAATCCGGCTCTGACGCGGAGATTCCGCAGCGCGAGTCGGTCTACGCGGCACTGGAGCGCGTGACCGGTCTGCCGCATGAGACCTTCTGGGAGTATCACCTTGAGCAGGTGACGGACTATGCGGATTTTCTCGCGGCAATGCGGGAATACGGCGGGTCGCTGCGGGCGTTCTCGGAGATTGACGAAGAGACCGCGCTGCGCGAGGCGTTCATGCGCTGTCAGATTGCCGATGCCACTGAAAAATATGAAAATATTGCGGTCATCACCGGCGCCTTTCACACAGCCGCGCTCGACGGCATTCCCGCAAGCGATGCCGACCGCAAACGCATCGCAAAGCTGAAAACCGTTCCGGCGAACAGCACGCTGATGCCTTATTCGTATTACCGGCTGTCGTCGCGCGCGGGCTACGGCGCGGGCAGCACGGCACCGGGCTATTTTGAGATTCTCTGGGACTGCCGCCGCAAAAACCGGCTTGACCGCGCACCGGCGGAGTATCTGGCACGGCTCGCGGCATATCTGCGCAAGACCGGCGGGGCAGCATTCACGGCGAATGTGATCGAATCGCTGCGCCTCGCCGAAACGGTCGCAGGGCTTCGCGGCGGCAATGCCCCTGCCCTGACCGATCTGCACGACGCGGCGGTCACCTGCATGGGCGAGGGCAGCTTCGCCGGCATTGCGACGGCATGCGCGGATGTCGAGATCGGCACGCGCATCGGCAGCCTGCCCGACGGCTGGGTCAACACCTCGGTGCAGAAGGATTTTCTCGATCAGCTGCACGACTTGAAGCTCGAGCGTTACCGCACGGGCGCGGCACAGGAGCTCGAGCTCGATCTGCGCGAAAATCTGCGCGTCAAGTCGGAGAAATCGGCATTTCTCGATCTGCACCGCTCCAGCCTGCTGCACCGGCTGCGGGCCGCGGGCGTCGGCTTCGGCACACAGCTCGAGCGCGAGCAGGACAATGCGACGTGGGCGGAAAGGTGGAGCCTGCGCTGGACGCCGGAGACCGAGATCGCGCTGGTGGAGGCGTCGCTGCTCGGCGACACGGTCGAGGAGGCTGCGGCTGCGGCGCTCAACGCTCGCCTGAAGGCGGCGTCCGATCTGCCTGAAACCGCGGCACTGCTCCCGGAGGCGTTCCTCTGCGGATTGCCGGACTGTGTGCGCACGGCTGCCTCCGCGGTGCAGGCAATGGCTGCGGACTGTGCACAGGCAGCGGATGCGGGCATCACGCTCGGGTCGCTGTCGGTCTCGGTGCGCTACGGCAGCATCCGCCGGATCGACCCGGCGCCGCTGCTCCCGCTGATGGAGCAGCTCTATCTGAAATTCAGCCTCGGTCTGCACGGCGCGGCGCAGTGCGACAGCGACGCTGCGGACCGCCTGATCGCGGCTTGTGCGGCTGCGGCGGAGACCGTCACGGCACATGCGCAGCTGCTGGACCGGCGGCATCTGGTCTGGGCACTGCGCACGGTCGCCGACGACGACAGCGCAAACCCGCTGCTCTCGGGCTTTGCTGCGGCGCTGCTGCTCGAGTGGGGCGAGCTGCCGCAGACCGATTTTTCCGCGCTGATGCAGCGCCGGCTCTCCTACGGTGCATCGCCCGCAGACGCCGCACTCTGGTTTGAGGGGCTGAGCCACCGCAGCCGCCGCGCGCTGATCGCAAGGCTCTCGCTGTGGGAGCAGCTCTGCGCGTTTCTCTCCGGGCTGGAGGACGGCGAATTCCGCACGGCACTGGTCGTGCTGCGGCGCACGTTCTCGACCTTCACGGCAGGCGAAAAGGCGGATATTGCGGAAAATATCGGCGAGGTGCTCGGGCTCGGCGCGACCGATGCCGCGGCTGTGATGCTCGGCGGCACGTCTGCGGAGGCGGCAGCCTTCGACGGGCTCGACGACTTTGATTTTGACGATATCTGAGAGGAGGTGTGCGGTATGGACGATCTGGATATGCTCCGGCGCTGGCGGCTGATCCTCGGACCCGGGGCGGAGGAGACGATCGCGCAGATGGGCGGCGGTGCGCTCTCCGAGGAGGAAATGCTCATGGATGCGGCGCTTTCGGAGATCTATGGCTCTGAGGGCGACGGCGCCGATCAGAGCCGCTCCGCCGGGCTCGGCGCATCGAAGCTGCGGCTGAGCAAATGGCTCGGCGACCTGCGGACACTCTTTTCGCCGATGGAGGTGCAGGTCATTCAGCGCGACGCGATCGAGCGCAGGGGCTTGAAGCAGCTGCTCTTTGAGCCGGAAATGCTCGAATCGCTCGAGCCCGACGTCAAGACAGCGACTTTGCTGCTGACGCTCAAGGATCAGGTGCCCGAGCAGGCAAAGGCGCAGGCGCGCGCCTATATCGCGGCGATCGTCGAGCAGATCAACCGGATGCTCGCCGACGATCTGCGCAGGGCGGTCTCGGCGTCGCTCAACCGGCGCGCCCATTCGCCGCTGCCGTCGGCTGCCGCGCTCGATTTCCGGATGACGGTCCGGCGCAATCTGCAGCACTATGACCGCAGCCGCGCCATGCTGCTGCCCGAGCATTTCTACTTCTACGAACGGGCAAAGCGGTCGAGCGCGCGCACGGTCATCCTCGATATCGACCAGAGCGGCTCGATGGGCGAGTCGGCGATCTATTCGGGCGTGATGGGCTGCATTCTGGCAAGCATCCGCGCGGTGGAGACGCATGTGGTCGCGTTTGACACGGCAGTCACCGACCTGACGGAGCACTGCGCCGACCCGGTCGACCTGCTCTACGGCATTCAGCTCGGCGGCGGCACCGATATCGAGAAGTCGGTCGCCTACTGCGAAACGCTGATCCGCTCCCCTGCCAAGACGACGCTATTTCTCGTCAGCGACCTCTATGAGGGCGGCAACCGCGCTCTGCTGGAGCAGCGGCTCGCGGGGCTGAAGGAATCGGGCGTGTGCGTGGTGGTGCTGCTGGCGATCTCCGACAGCGGCAGACCGATCTACGATGCGTCATTTGCAGAGCGGCTCGCGGGTTATGATATCCCGTGCTTCGCGTGCCCGCCGCAGCGCCTGCCCGAGCTGCTCGGCACTGCCCTGCGCCGCGGCGGCTTCGGTGCATTTCAGGGATGAGCGAAACGGTTTTCGTATTTTGTATATCAGACGGAGAGCCCCCGCAGCACGGTTCCGCTGCGGGGGGCTCATTTTTGGATTCTGAACGGAATGAGGGACTTTGGCGCGTTTTTTCCCGATCACTTGTCCCGGATGGCGTCGATCGGCTTCTTGGCGGCGATCCGGCGCACGGGCAGGAAGCTCGCGATCGCCGCAATGCCGATGCTGATCACGACCAGCAGCAGGATCTGCCGGATGCCGAAATGCAGCACCGTGATCAGTATGCCGACATACTTGCGCAGCACCCAGTTGATCACATAGACCGCCGTGGCACAGAGCGCCGCCGAGAGCACGAAGTTGATCATCGCAATGACAAAGCTCTCGGAGAAGAAGATGCGGAACACGTCGTTCGAGCGCGAGCCGATCGCACGCAGAATGCCGATCTCCTGCCGCTTGTAGTGGATCGACGTGGTGATGAAGTTCGCCATGAGCAGTGCGGCAAACACCGCAAAGCCGATGCCGATATACAGGAACACCTTTGCGAGCACCTTCACCGCCGAATTGACCGTGTCGAGCTCATAGGTGACGGCGTTGTTCAGCTCATAGCGCTCTGTAACGTCGCTGCCGGTGCGGTAGCAGGTGCGGACGAATTTCTCGATGCCCGCACGGCTGTCGGGCATGCCGCCGACTGCGCTGTCATAGATGCCGTCGGTCTCGAGGATGAGCGTCTCCACAAAATCCTGCGGAATGACGACCGCATCGCTGTAGCGTCCCTTCGGGTTGGTGAAGCCGACGATCTCGGTATCGTAATCGTCACTTGTCCATGTGGTCACCATGCCGCCCATCTGCTCGGAGGTCTGATAACCGACCTCTGTCTTGAAGGGACCGAATTGTTTGATGAATGCCTGCATCTCCTCGGAGGTCGCGTTCTTGCCGTTGTCGAGCAGCGCCTGATATGCATTCCAGTCATCGCCGTTCGCAGAATCGGGGGAGAGTTGTGTCAGCGACAGGATGATCTGATTCTTCTCGAGCTTATCCTTCTTGCCGTCGACCCAGATGATCTCGGAATCCGGGATCCTGTCGAGCGTGGTGAGCAGCTGTGCGTAGCAGTAGATGCTGGATTTGCCGGTGCGGTCCTCGGTCCAGTCGGAGTGGATGCTGATGTCCGCGTTGTTCTTCACGTCGTAGACCTTCGGCTCCTCCTCGACCATTTTTGCGACCTTGCCCTTGCCGACCATCGCGCAGCCGGTCAGCGAGTAATTCGCGGTCACGCGCAGCTCGCTGTAGAGCATGTAGTTGATGAGCTCCTCCGAGGTGGTGAGGCGCTCCTCGTCCTCCTTCAGACGCTCGTAGCGGGAGAGGTCGACATGCGTGTCGATGATGCCGGTGACCGTGTAGTCGGTGTCCATGATGCGGATGACTTTTCCGACCATGTCCTTCTCGGAACTGATCGTGTCATACTTGATCTTGGTCTCTTCCTCGTCGGTCTTGCGCGGCTCGGCGAAACCGGGCATATCGCTCTCGGGCTCCTCCTCGTCGATCGGTGCGTGATAGCCGCCCTTGACAAAGCTCTCGCACAGTGCCTTCGAGATCGCGATCTCATTTTTGGTGCCGTCAGGCAGCTTGCCGGCGATCAGCTCGTAGCTGCTGTCGGCGAGCAGCTCGTCTGTGACCTCCGCGAAACCGCAGAAATGGCGGAGATTGACGTTGTAGGCAGCCTTTTCGCTGGTTGTCTTGCTGATGTCATACTGCTCGGTGAAGTTGAGGTTGGCGCCGCGCGGGATGAAAATACCCGTGACCTTGACGCCGGTGTCCTCGGTGAGCTTCTTCATCTGCTCCTCGGAGAATTTCAGCCCGTAGGACGACCAGTATTCGTCGATGCCGGAGCCCTGCTTCATCTCGCGGTTGACGGAGACATAGTTGACATCGGAGTCGATCAGCGAATCGGTGCACGCGCGGATGTGGTCGTAGGAGCTGAAGGTGTCGACCAGCGCGAACAGCGTGAACGCGATGACCGAGAGGAAGATCGTCATGACCAGACGGAAGCGCTTGTGCTTCAGGGACGAGCAGCCGATCTTGAAGGCGCTCTTCATCGGGAGCTTCGATTTGATCAGGCTGAATTTCGAGCCGTCCTGCTCCGGGATCTTCGATTCGTCGGTCTCGGCGAAGCGCTGCGAGGCGGAGGGCAGCATCAGCGAGGCGCCCGAGCGCAGCTTATCCAGATATTCGTTGATCTGGATGCGGTCCTCCTCGGTCAGGTGATAGTCGGGCGGAATCTCGATCGAGGTCGAGCGGAAGACGATCTGCTTTTCGGTGTCGTCCGCGTCGTGCACGGCTTCGACGTCGCGGATGACCTTGCCGTCGGCGAGCTCGATGATGCGGTCCGCGTATGCCTCGGCGTATTCGCGGTCATGCGAGACGATGATGACAAGCTTTTCCGCGGAGAGCTTTTTCAGTGTGTCGAGCACCTGCCGTCCGGTGTTGGAATCGAGCGCACCGGTCGGTTCATCCGCCATGATGATCTCGGGGTTCTTGACCAGTGCACGCGCGATCGCGACGCGCTGCTTCTGACCGCCGGAGAGCTCATTGGGCTTTCGGTCGCCGTAGCCGTCGAGGTCGACCGCCTTCAGGATGCTGTTGATCTCCTCGTCGGTCGCCGTGCGGCTCTGGAGCTCGAGTGCGAGTGCGATGTTTGCGCCGACTGTGAATTCCTCGAGCACGTTGTACTCCTGAAAGATGAAGCCGACGTAGGTATTGCGGTAGCTGTCAAAGCGCTGCTGGTTGAAGTCCTTCGAGGAAATGCCCTTGATGATGATCTCGCCCTCATCGTAGGAGTCCAGACCGCCGAGCAGGTTGAGCATAGTCGATTTGCCGCTGCCGGATTTGCCCAGCAGGAAGACCATGCCCTTCTCAGGAAAGCGCAGGGAGACGTGGTCGACTGCCAGCACCGGCACGCCCTTCTTGGGCTTATAGGTTTTACATAGGTTTTTTGTCTCTAGCATAGCAGAGCTCCTTTCGGTTTTTTCGGGGTTTCTTGCGGTGATGTCTGCGGATTTTTTTGAAGCATCCTTATTATAACATATTCTTTATGAAGATACAAGAGCGGGAAACATTAAAAAAAGATGAAAAAACAAAAGGGCGCGATCGCTCACGCCCTCCGTGTATCCCGCTCAAGGCAGTTGCATCTCCAGCCGGAATTGAGGCAGGCTGCCGCGGTAGACATTGAGGTCGATGAATGTTTCGCCGCCGGAATAGCCCGGGAGCCGTCCGCGGGGATTATACTGCCACAGGCTCCACTGCGCCGCGAGATCGCCCTTCGGCAGCTGCGTGATGCTCCGGATCCACAGAATATAGTCCCGGTCGATATCCGTCAGGTAGGCGTTCAGACAGGATTCGGTCGTGTAGATGATCGGCGTTTTGCCGTAATAGGCAGCCAGCCGGTCGAGCAGCGTGCGCAGATGCGCCTGCACCTCCTGTTTTTCCGGCAGATTCTCTGTTTTGTAGTATTCCAGATCAATGACCGGCGGCAGGGCGTCGGGCTCCCGCGGCACCTGCGCGATGAAATTGTCCGCCTGCGTTTCGCCGGCGCTCTCAAAGCTGAAAAAGTGATAGGCACCGACATAGAGCCCGGCTGCGCGCGCACCTACCCAGTTCGCGGCAAAGCACTCGTCGACCGTGCCCGAGCCCTCGGTCGCCTTGATGAACGCAAAGCTCAGCTTGGGCTCGGACGCCGCGAGCACCTGCCAGTCGATCTTGCTCTGATAGTGCGATACGTCGACGCCGCGCACCGGGTAGCGGTCCTCTGAGGGCATGTTGAACCAGAGCACGCCGCGGTAAAACAGCACGCCGATCAGCACGGCGGTCAGCACCAGCAGAAGCAGCAGCAGCCTGCCGGTGCGGTTTTGTTCGTTTTTCTTCGATTTCTCCAATCGGATTCCCCTTATCCTTCGGTCCTGACATCACCCATGATGATGCCGCGCCCGTTCGTTGCAAAATAGAATCTGCCCCATGCCGTCGCGTCGCCGGTGATCGACGGCGTGAGATTGCCGAAGCCGTCCTTTTCGGTCGTGAGCTTCTCCATGTGCTTTCCGTGATCGGTCGTCATATAGATGCCCGAACCGCCGGTCTTGGTCTCGCCCATGAGGTAGAGCGTCATTGCGCCGCCCTCCTTCTGCGCTTTGCCCACGCCGATCGCATTTGCGGAGACATCCTTCAGATAGGTCACGGTTTTGCCGTAATCCTCCGAATAGCCGACGCTCGTTCCCGAGCGCACCCACAAAAAGCCCTTCTTCTCGGCGGAGGGCACAAGCTCGCAGTTGTCCGCCAGCGTGAGACCCGTCTCGGTGAAATTCGTCGCGCCGTCGGTCGATACAAAGACCTTGCCGCTGCAGACCGCATAGAAGACATTTGCCTCGAGCTTGTCCGCGGTGATTTTCGCGCCCATCGAGAGCCCGTTGCTGATATACCACAGCCCGCCGAAATCCTTCGTGAAATAGGTTTTCGCGCTGATCGCGCCGGGCACCCACACGACCGTCTGCCCGTCTGCGCCGACGGCAATGCTGCCGCTTGCGGTCTGCTCGGGAATATTGGCAAACGCATTCCATGTGCTGCCGCTGTCGGTCGTATACCAGATCGGTACGCGCTTATTGTCCGTCGAATAGGCAGCGACATTGCCGCTGCCCCATGCAGCCGCGAGGTCGGAGGCGGTGCCGTTGTTCATGAAGTGTGCGTCATCGGGGCGGACATCCGCCCTGAGATGCGCAAAGCCGGTCAGGTCGCCCATGATCGAATAGAGCTCGGGCGAGCCGTTCTGCACCGGTGCGGAGACGACCTTAAACACCGCCGTCTCCTCGATGCCGTAGGCGTTGAAGGCGACCGTGACGGGCGTTCCGGTGCCCAGCGCGGTCAGATTCTTCGTCGAATAGAGTGTTGCGCCCGTGCCCCACGAGACCTCGTCGCTGTTGAAGGGGTCGATCTCGACGTCCGCCATCCACCAGCCGGTCTGTGCCGACTCTCTGCCCCAGTTGAGCCACTTCGCGTCGCTGACGTCCATGACATAGTTGCTCTGCTCGACCGTGAAGAACGGCGTCCATGTGCTGCCGCCGTCGGTCGAGCGGTAGAGGTTTTCGCCCTTGGAATCCCAGAAGCCCAGCGTGCCGCAGACGATCACATTCGGGTCGGAGCCGTCGACGGAGATGCCCGAGAAGCCGCCGTAGCGGTTGTCGTTGCACTGCGGCGTGATCTCCTCAAATTTGCCGTTTTTGATATCGTAGCGCGCCACGCAGCCGTTCTTGACCGACGCATTCGGTCCGCAGGAGTCGGAATAGGCGAGATAGAGATAGCCGTTTTTCGAGATCTCCGCCTGCAGCGGATAGAGCCCTGCCTGATAGGCTGGAAGCGCGTCGAAGCTCTTGCCGGCATCGGCGGAGTGATAGATGCACTGCCCGTTCTTCATCGCGACGCCGACATACATGTCGCCCGATTCGGGATCGAACTCGACCCACATCACGCCGATCTGGTTGCGCTCCTGCAGATAGTCGCCTTTGACCGGGAACGCGGTGCACTCCGCCCATGTTCTGCCGTAGTCCTCGCTGACATAGAGCCCGGCATTGCGCGAGCCGCAGAAGACCTGCTTATTGTTCCTCGGGTTGACCATCAGGCGCTCGCCGACGCCGCGCCCGGACTGGTTGCCGCCCATGTCAAAGGGCATGTCGACCTGTGTCCATGTCTCGCCGTAGTCCTCGGAGGAGAGGATCGCGCCGTGCGTGCCCAGATAGGTGCCGCAGGAGAGATAGACGCGGTTGGGCTCGACCGGATCTGCGGCGATCGACTCGATGCCGATGAGATTCCAGTTGTCCGAATTGACGCCGCCGAGATGGTCGGTGATCGGGACCCATTCCTTGTCCCTGCTCGACCAGCGATAGGCGCCGCCGATATCGGTGCGGCAGTATTTGAGCCCCTTTTCGCCCTTGCTGTAGACGATGCCGGGGATGTAGCCGCCGCCGCCGATCGCGACATTGCCGAAGTCGCAGGCGGTTTGCCGGACTGCGCCGCTGCATCCGGTCAGTGCGAGCATGGCACAGGCAGCAGCGCCCGTGCAGATGTTTCTGGCTGTTTTCTTTTTCATGGTAATTCCTCCCTGAACGGTATATCTGTTTTTTTCTTTTGGAATATGATGTGCAAGCTGCAAGGCTGGAAGCAGGAGGCAGAAACGAAAATGACGGAACAACTCCTCACTTCTCACTTCTCATTTCTCACTTCACTGTCGATGAGCATTCTGGCGCGGTTGTAGGCATTGAGGCGGGAGGCGTTGGCATCGAGCTCGACCGCCGTGACCTGTCCGCCCAAGCGCCTTGCCAGCGAGGAATAGATGCCGCGCCCGAAGATGTGATTCGGCATACATCCGAAGGGCTGGACGCCAAGCACCTTTCTGCAGCCGTGCCGGATATACCCGGCGGTCTCAATGCCGATCAGCCAGCCGTCCCCGACGCTTGCCCGGAGGTTGACGCAGCCCGCCGCCTCCCTTTTCAGCTGATGCAGCGCGGGCAGCGAATAGAACCCGGCATCGGTCAGTGTACGGATCATGCGCTTCTGCAGGAATTCCAGCGCCGCCCCGACTGCCGCATAGCCTGCCGCCGCCGGGGAATGCAGCTTGGTCAGCTGCGCGTCGATGTAGTAGATCACATACCACGAGAGCCCGTTGGTGAAGCTCTCGCAGCCCGATCGCTCGAGAAAATGCGCCATGTCCCAGTTGCCCATCGCGCAGTATTTGGTGTAAAGCTCGCCGACGATCGGGATGCGCTGCCGATGCTCGCTCCTGCGCGGGATCGCGGCGAAATCTGCGGTGATGCGGTCAAAGCGGTACAGCATGGCGGGAAGGGTCAGCCGCCGGAAATCGGCAAGCTCTGCCCCGAGCACGCGGTACCAGTGCCGCAGATGTCGCTCTGTGTCGCCCGGAATGCGCTCATAGGGGCGCACCTGCTGAGTGAGCAGCAGCAGAATATCGCCGTAAAACAGCGCAAACAGCGCCCGCCAGACCATCTGCGGCGTGACGTGCAGCTGGTTTTCGTCGTCGATGTGCTTTAAGTTCATCGTCAGCACGCGCGTCTGCGGGAAGCCGCCCTTTCGGACCGCCTTGCGCAGCAGCTCGGTATAATTGGAGCCGCGGCAGGCGTCGCCGACAGTCGGCATGAGCAATGCGGTGTGTTCGGGGTCATACGCCCCGCTGCGGAGTGCGGCGAGCATCTGCCCGACCATGACGGAGAGCGGAAAGCACATATCGTTGTGGGTATAATACAGCCCGAGGTTGACATGCTCCTGCTTCGCTTCGAGCACGACCGGTTCATAGCGTGCCGAGACAAAGGCATAGCGCATCAGCGGGAAGTGCATATCGAGCATCGCAGGAATCAGCAGGGTGTCCTTCATGTCGGTGCCTCCTTCGCAGTCTGCCTATATTATACCGGAATTTCCCCCGAATGTCAATGAGAAGTGAGAAATGAGCAGGTAGGAGGTAGGAAGGAGGGAGGAAGGAGGGAGGAGGGAGGAGTTGTTCCGGCGCCATCACTTCTGCTGCTGAATTTGAAGGGAGCAGGTAGGAGGTAGGAGGTAGGAGTTGTTCCGGCGCCTTCACTTCGGCTGCTGAATGAGAGAGCATTGGGAGCCGTTGCGCCATAAGAAGGCGCTTTAGCGCCGTGTGTCAAGCAAAACTGGGAGGCTCCGCGAAACGGCACCCGGAGGGAATTGCCAGCGCGGGCTCCGCGCCGCGCCAGCGCCGTGTGTCGCGCAAAACTGGGAGGCTCCGCGTAAAGGTCTCCGGAGGGATTCGCCCGCGGGGGCTGCCCCGCCGGAGGGAAATACCTGCCCGGGCTCCGGGTCATTTGACATTTTTCGGCAAATGTGGTATGATAAAGGTACTATCATCAACAGTGAGGTGCAATATGAGCGAGAAAGTGAAAAAGAAGCATCCGGTACTGCGGTTTTTCCGGAATCTGCTGATCATACTCATTCTGATTGTCGCGGTGACGTATCTCATCACCGCACTTATCATCCGCGGACAGTTCGGGCGCGGCGACTACCCCGACCGCCGCTTCACGACCGCCTATTGGTATGACGACTTCGCCGAACGCTATCCCCGCGAGCTCGTCAACTTCGAGTCGGGCGGCAACCGCCTGATCGGCTATATCTACGGCGCCGACAACAACGACAAGGGTCTGATCGTCTGGTCGCACGGCATAGGCTCGGGGCATGAGGCCTATATCGGCACGATCGTGAAATTTGTCGATCTGGGCTGGAAGGTCTTTGCCTACGACGCGACCGGCTCGGGCGACAGCGAGGGCAGCGGCTCCCGCGGGCTTGTGCAGTCTGCGATCGACCTCGACAGCGCACTGAGCTTTATCGAGAAGGACACCCGACTTTCCGGCATGCCGGTCATGCTCTTCGGGCACAGCTGGGGCGGCTATGCGGTCGCTGCCGTGCAGGATTTCGGGCACAAAATCGACGCTGTTGTCAGCGTTTCGGGCTACAACAACGCCTTTGAAATGCTCACCGACGGCGCCGACGACGTGATCGGCGAGATTCCCGCCGCGATCGACAAGCCCTTCATGTGGGTGTGGAACCGGCTGACCTTCGGCAAATATGCTGAGCTGACCGCGCTGGACGGCATCAACAAGGGCAGCGTCCCGATTCTGATCATGCACGGCGATCAGGACACGGTCGTCGGCTATGACACGATCAGCATTATCTCGAAGAAGCAGCAGATCACGAACCCCAACGCGGAATACTACGTCTTCACCGGTGAGAACGCCGGACACGCCGGCATCTTCTACAGCGACGACGCAAACGCCTATATCAGGGAGATCAACGCGCGCTGGAAGGAGGTCACCGACCGCTACAACGGCGACCCGATTCCCGATGACGTGCGCGAGGCATTCGTCGCGACCGTCGACAAGACAAAGTGCAATATCCCCAACTCCGTGCTGATCGACACGGTTGACGCATTCTTTGAGAAGAATCTGAACAATTAACACTCAACTCCCGGCGGATTTCGCGGTCTGCCGGGAGTTGACTTTTCACATGCTGTATGCTATACTAAAAAAAACAACCGAAAGAGGTGGGTTCGCTGTGAAACGATTGAGACTGTTCGCACTGCTCGCAGCCGCTGTGACCGCGATCGCTCTGACGATTGCGTGCATACCCTCCCTGACCGTGTCTGCGGAGAGCTTCGGCATCGAGCCTTCGCTGCTGTATGACGGCGTGTGTATCAATTATTACAACGGCACCGACGATACCGTCGTGATTCCGGACACGCTGAACGGGCAGCCCGTTGTCGAACTGCGCAGCTTCAATTACAAGTCGGTCGCTGCCATTATACTGCCCGATACACTCAAAGCCATCGGCAGAAACACCTTCGCCCGCTGCACAAATCTGACGGAGATCACAATTCCGGAGGGCGTGACAACGATCAACCCCGGCGCCTTCTCCGGCTGCACCGCGCTGGAGCGGGTTTCGCTGCCGGACAGCATCACAGAAATCTACGCAGATTCCTTTGCCGATACCCCGTGGCTTGCGGCAAAGCAGCAGGATGGGCAGGCGGTCACCGAAAAGCACATGCTGCTCGACGGCTCGGGTGTCACCGGCGATTATACTGTGCCGGAGGGCATCACCGTGATTGCCGGCTATGCATTCAGGGACGCCGAATCGCTGACGGGCATCACCTGCGCCGCGGGTCTACGACACATTCTTGCATGTGCCTTTCAGAACTGCACCGGGCTGACGTCAGCGTCGCTGCCGGATAGTCTGGAAACGATCGGAAATTCCGCCTTCAACGGCTGTTCTTCGCTGTCTGCGGTGCATCTGCCCGACAGCGTGACGGAAATCGGTATGTCGGCATTCAGCGACTGCACGGCGCTCTCTGCACTGACACTCTCCGCCTCGCTGACCAATATCTCATACGGCGCATTTTCCGGCTGCGAAAGCCTGATCTGCGCGGAAATACCGGAGGGTGTGACGGAGATCGGCGTACAGGCATTCTCCCTCTGTACCAAGCTCAGCGAGCTGGTGCTGCCGCAAAGCCTGACCGCGATCTATCGGGAGGCATTTGAATGGTGCACCTCGCTCAGTGAGGTCGATCTGCCCGAAAACGTCACAACGGTCGGAGAAAAGGCATTTGAATATACGCCGTGGCTCAAGACACAGCGTGCGGAAAGTCCGCTCGTCATTGTCAATCATGTGCTGATCGACGGCCGAGAGGCACGGGGCGATGTGAGCATCCCCGAGGAGGTTTCGGTGATCGGAATGTCGGCATTCTCGCCGAGCAGCCGCATCACGGGCGTCACGGTGCCGGGCAGTGTCAGCACGATCGACACGGAAGCCTTCTACAACTGCAAACAGCTCGCGGACGTCAGCATCGAGGAAGGTGTGACTGTCGTTCGGGATGCTGCATTCAGCTTCTGCACCAAGCTGACAGAGATCACGCTGCCGAACAGCATCACGGAGCTGGGCAGTTCTATTTTTTCCGACTGCTCCGGACTGGAAACCGCCCGGTTTCCCAACGCTCTCACTGTCCTGCCCTATTGCACATTCGATCGGTGCAAGGTGCTCAAAGCTGTCACACTGCCGGTCGGCTTGCGGGAGATCGGACAAATGGCATTCAGAGAGTGTGCCGCCCTGACGGAGCTCACACTGCCCGACAGCATGGAACAGATCGGTCCGGAGGCGTTTTCCGGGTGTACGGGACTGGCACGCATTGTCATCCCGGCAGGCGTAACCGAGATCAGCAAGGATGCCTTCAAGGGGTGCAATGCACTGACGATCGCGGGCTACGCGGGCAGCTATGCCGAAGCCTACGCCGCCGACCGGGGAATCCCGTTTGAATCGCTCGGCGCACCGCCGCTCCGGGGCGATGTCAACAGCGACGGTGCGATTACCGTTTCTGATGCAGTGCAGCTCACACACCGGATTACAGAGATGTCGCCCGAAGGCGAATTTGACGCTGTTGCCGCTGATGTCAACACTGACGGCATTGTCGATCTGCTCGACGTGCGCGCACTGCTCAGGCTGCTGAACAAATAATTGCCAAACCCCCGGCAGATTATGCGGTCTGCCGGGGTTTTCTGTTATGGTGCGGAGCCCACGCCGGGAGTATCGCGCCACAAGAAGGCGCTTTCGCGCCGTGCATTGAACGAAATTGGGAGGCTCCGCGAAACGGTGCCCGGAGGAAAATGCCAGCCCGGGCTCCGGGCGTGTCGTTTTGTGTCGGAATCGCATATACTGCACTGTGCGGAGCGATCCGCGCAAATATCCCCGAAAAGGAGTGCAGTCTATGTTACAGGACCAGACCGTGCCGATGCAGCCCGAAGGCGTCTTTCCGTCGCAGCTCACCCTCGCAATGGCGTATGTTCCCTATCAGAGCTGGGAGGAGCCGCTGCCGGATGCACAGGCACTCGAGGCGGGCACGGTATTCCCGTCGCTTGTCAAGCCGTTCATGCCGGAGAAGGGAGGGAGCCGTGATGCGTCAGCCGTCGCAGTCTTCGGAGAAAATGGCAAGGGCTGAGCTGCTCCGCTGCATTCAGGAGCACAGCTTTGCGATGCACGATCTCGGGCTCTATCTCGACACCCACCCGACCGATGCGCGCGCACTCGCCGATTTTCAGGCGCATGCCGAGGCGTACAAAACGCTCACGGAGGTCTTTGCAGACCGCTTCGGCGCCCTCTGCCGCATGCAGGTGCGCGACGTGCACGGCTGGGCGGCATGGAGCAATACGCCGTGGCCGTGGGAAAAGGAGGCGAACTGAATGTTTGATTATACGAAGGCGCTGCAGTATCCCGTGAAGATCGCGCGCCCCAATGCAAAGCTCGCGAAAATGATCATGTCGCAGCTCGGCGGACCCAACGGCGAGCTCGGCGCGTCAATGCGCTATCTCAATCAGCGCTATGCGATGCCCCTGCGCGAGGTCGCCGGCTCCCTGACCGATATCGGGACAGAGGAGCTCTCCCACATGGAAATGGTCTCGGCGCTCATCACGCAGCTGACCAAGGGACTGACCGCCGAGCAGCTCGAGGCACAGGGCTTCGCCGACTACTACGTCGACCACACCGCTGGCATCTATCCGGTGTCGGCGTCAGGCGTGCCGTTCTCCGCTGCGACCTTCCAGTCGACCGGCGACCCGATCTCCGATATCAGCGAGGACCTCGCCGCCGAGCAGAAGGCGCGCACGACCTATGACAACATCCTCCGCCTCGCCGACGACCCCGATGTGCGCGACGTCATCCGCTTCCTGCGCGAACGCGAGATCGTGCATTATCAGCGGTTCGGCGAATGCCTCCGCCTGCTGCAGGAGCACATGCAGAAGTATTCCCCCGACCCGCGCAACCCCTATGCCTTCAACCCCGCCTTTGATGCGCCGCCGATGCATCCGCAGCCGCGCAGATAATCCCAATCCCCGCAGGCGATTTTGTCTGCGGGGATTTTGCATATTTCCCCGGAAGCGGCAGATACTAGCCGCAAAGGGAGCTGATCACATGAGAGAATACAGAAGCCTGCTGGCACTCGAAAAGCCCGTCAGCATTGCCGCGTGGAGCTCGGTCGTCGGGAAAAAGGAGGGCGAGGGTCCTCTCGGGCAGTGCTTTGACGTCATCGAGCCGGACGCGCACCTCGGCAAGCAGACATGGGAGCAGGCGGAGAGCGAGCTGCAGCGCCGCACCGTCGATCTGCTGCTGACGCGCGCATGCGTCTCCGAGGAGGAGGTCGCGCTGATGCTCGCGGGCGACCTCATCAACCAGTGCACAAGCTCGACCTATGCGCTGCGGCATCTCGATATCCCCTATCTCGGGCTGTTCAGTGCCTGCGCGACCTTCGCGGAGGGGCTGCTGCTCGGCACGATGGCGGTCAGCGGCATGGGTCTCCCGCGCTGCGCCGTGCTGACCTCGTCGCATTTTTCCAGTGCCGAGCGGCAATTCCGCTTTCCCCTCTCCTACGGCGGACAGCGCACGCCGAATGCCCAGTGGACCTGCACGGCAGCGGGAGCGGCAATGCTGACGCAGGCAGACGACCCGCCCTATATTGTCGGGGTCTGTCCCGGGCGCATCCGCGATCTCGGCACAACCGACGCCTCCAACATGGGCGCCGCGATGGCACCTGCCGCCGCCGACACGGTTCTGCGGTATCTCTCCGCGACCGGCACTGCCCCGGAGGATTACGACGCGATCGTGACCGGCGACCTCGGAACGGTCGGCAGCCGGCTTTTCTGCGAGCTGACGGCGCGCAGCGGGGTTGATGTCTCCGGCGTGCACCGCGACTGCGGCGTGATGATGTTTGACAGCGAACGGCAGGACACCCACGCGGGCGGCTCGGGCTGCGGCTGCTCGGCGAGCATCATCTGCGGATATTTTCTGCCGCGGCTGCGGTCGGGGGCGCTCAGGCATGTGCTCTATGCCGCGACCGGCGCACTGCTCTCCCCGATGCTTTGTCAGCAGGGCGAATCCATCCCGGCGATCTGTCATCTGGTGCATCTGGCGCACGAAATCTGACATTTCTCACTTCTCACTTTGGAGGGAAACGGTATATGACGTATGTATGGGCATTTCTGGTCGGCGGCGCGATCTGCGCGGTCGGGCAGCTATTCATCGACTGCACCAAGCTGACGCCTGCGCGCATTCTTGTGGGATATGTGGTCGCGGGGGTGATTCTCGGGGCAGCGGGGCTATATCCGCGGCTGACGGCATTTGCGGGGGCGGGCGCGGCGGTTCCGCTGTGCGGCTTTGGGAATCTGCTGGCAGAGGGCATCCGCGACGAGGTCACGGAGAAGGGCTTGCTCGGCATTTTCACGGGCGGGCTGACATCCGCGGCGGGGGGCATCACGGCGGCAATGCTGTTCGGGCTGCTGGCTTCGGCGGTATTCCGCGCGAGGGAAAAGTGAATGCGGAATGATTTCGGCGGATGAGTTCGCAATGAGGAGTGAGAAGTGAGGAGTGCGGAGTTGTTCCGTCACTATTGCTTCTGCTGTGAATTTCGCATTGCGCCCCGCGCCCGGTGAAAGGCACCGCAGGAACAACGATTCAGAACAGAGAACAAAAGCCCCCGCAATCATTTCTCACTACTCATTTCTCATTTCTCATTCCCCATTGCGTTTTTTTCCATAATGTGATATAATAGAATCGGATTGTTATATCCGCCCCGAAATGACATCACGAAAGGAGCGTTCCCGTTCATGGAGTCACTTGTCTATAAGTGCCCGAACTGCTATGCCGAGCTCAAATTCTCCGCCGCAGACCAGAAATTCAACTGCGAATACTGCGGCTCCTCCTTCACCGAGCAGGAGATGAAGGAGATCGCCGCGCAGATCGACGCACACGCCGACACCCGCCCCGATGAGGAGGTGCAGACCGACGCCGAGTTCGCAGAGCATACCTCTGTCTATCAGTGCAGCAGCTGCGGCGCCTCCATCATGGCGGACGACAACACCGCCGCCACCTTCTGCTACTACTGCCACAACCCCGTCATTCTTGCCGGGCGCGTTTCCGGCGAATTCCGCCCGTCCTATGTGCTCCCCTTCCAGATCGACCGCGAGACCGCGATCGGACACTTCAAAACATGGTGCAAGAAGCACTGGTTCCTCCCGAAGGACTTCCTCTCCTCCGCACAGCAGGAGAAGATCACCGGGCTCTATGTCCCCTTCTGGGTCACCGATGTCGAGCTCAACGCCGAAATGGACGCGCTCGGCAAAAACATCCGTTCCTGGACCAGCGGCAATTACCGCTACACAGAGACCCGCGAGTATGCGGTCGCGCGCAAGGCAAAGGTCGTCATCCACGGTCTGCCCGCCGACGGCGCCTCCCACATCGACGACGAGCTGATGGAGGCAGTCGAGCCCTTCGACTACAAGGCGGTCAAGCCCTTTGCAATGCAGTATCTGAGCGGCTTCTACGCGGAGCGCTACGATCAGGATATGGCTGCAATGTTCCCGCGCATCCAGCAGCGTGCGGTGCAGGCGAGCGACTCGGTCGTGCGCGCAACTATGAAGAATTATTCGACGGTTTCCGTCACGCGCTCCGATATCAAGGTCATGAGCACGCGGTGGGAATACATGCTGCTTCCGGTGTGGTTCATGACATACAAATACCGCGACAAGGTCTATGAATTCGCGCTCAACGGGCAGACGGCGAAATTCGTCGGAGAGCCGCCCCTGAGCCGCTCCCGCCTTGCAGGCTTCTGCATCGGGCTCGGGCTCGCAGTCGCCGCGCTGACCTTTATCGGGGGGGTGTTTTTCCTGTGAACAGACTGAAAAAGACCGCGGCAGTGCTCGCAGCAGCCGCACTGACGCTCCTGCCGCTCGCCGTTCCGGTCTCTGCGGAGCGCGGCAATGACATCGCCATGGACAATGTCTGCGTCCATGACCCGGGCAACGCGATGCCGGCTGAGGATCTCTTCGCCGCAAACGAAGCCCTGCTCGACGTGAGCAATTATATCGACATGTACACGGCGGTCTACATCACGGACCCGGCTGTCACGGATCCGGAAGACTTTGACATCGAGAAGGAATCCGACGTACTGTTCAACAGCTATTTTTCTTCCGGTGAGGACTTCGATTTCGACGGCACCATGCTCTATTTCTCCTCAAAGCTGGTCTTTCTGAGCAGCAGCGGGCAGGGGCAGTCTTATTACTATGCCGAAGACGCGGAAAAGGGGAAAAACCGCGGCAGCGTCATTCTCAGCGATGTTGTGGAAGCCTTCGGCTCCGCGCACGACTACAAGGCGGCGGTCATCGCCTTCTGCGAAGGGCTGAAGACCTATTATGACGAGGGCATCCCCGCGCAGACCGAAGACCCCGCGCAGACGACCGAGGACGTCCAGAACCGCACCCCGCGCGAGGAGAGCGACCTCTCGACCCTGCGCATCTACGACCCGGACTTTGTGCTGACCGACGACGAGCTTGCCAGGGCGAGCGAACGTCTGCTGAGCGTCGGAAAGGCGACCGGCATGTTCGATGCGGTCGTGCTGCGCGGCACAACCGCCCCGAGCTACAGCGATTCGGCGGTCGAGAAGATGTCAGACGACCTCTATGACAAATACTTCAACCCCGAGCCCGACACCGATACCGACGGTGCGCTGCTCTTCCTGAATCTCTCCACGCGCTACGCATACATCTCGACCTCGGGACTCGGACAGTTCTATTATTACAACGGCAGCGCCGCCAACCGCATCAGCTCGATCATCGACGGCATGAAGAGCTATCTGCGCGCGGAGGACTACGCAGGCGCCGTCGAATACTTCTGCAGCCAGCTCGAATATTACTATAACAAGGGCATTCCGAAGAACGCCTACACGGAGAACACCGACAAGCAGGAGGTGCTCTACGTCAAGGACGGCAAGATCGTGAAAGCCGACAAGCTGCCGCTGCTTTACGGCAAGGACCTCAAGCCCTATCTGCTCACGGCGCTGGCAGGGGGCGGGCTTGCGGCGCTGATCGCGATGATCATTATCAAGAGCAGCTACAAGCTGAAAAAGTCCGTCAACCCGACGACCTATGTCAGCCAGAAGGAGACCAATTTCTACCAGAAGGACGATATCTTCCTGCGCACGCACACCACCAAGACCCGCATCGACACCGACAGCGGCGGACGCAGCGGCGGAGGCGGCGGCGGCTCCTCGCACTCCTCCGGCGGCGGTCACTCCCACGGCGGCGGCGGCGGTCACTGGTGAGCCCGGAGCCCGGGCAGGCGTTTCCCTCCGGGTACATTTTCGCGGAGCCTCCCAGTTTCACACTATGCACGGCGCTGGCGCGGCGGGGAGCCCCCGCGGGCGATGTCACCCCCGCTTTGGCATATCGGAACCCTGCGCGTTTTTACCCCCTCAAGGGGGGATTTGTCACAGCGTTCCGGCGGTAAAGCAATTCCTCACTTTTCACTCCGCCCTATCCCTCAGCAGCAGAAGTAACGATAACGGAACAACTCCTCACTGCTCACTTCTAACTTCTAATTTCTCACACCTCACTTCTAACTTCTCATTTCTCACTTCCGAACGAAAGGACTGTCAATCTATATGGACAATCAGGCTCTTGCCGATCTGCTGTTTCCCGGCATCACCGAGGAGATCGCAGACTACGAAGCAAAATATCCCCCGCGCGACCTGCCTTCCGGCGCGGTCGTCACGCGCATCGCACCGAGCCCGACCGGCTTCGTGCACCTCGGCAACCTCTACAACGCCATCGGCGAGCGGCTTGCCCGCCAGACCGGCGGTGTGTTCTATCTGCGCATCGAGGACACCGACCAGAAGCGCGAGGTCGAGGGCGCTGTCGAGGCGGTCATCGACGCAATGACCTTCTACGGCGTGAAATTCGACGAGGGCGCCACCGCCGACGGCGAGACCGGTGCCTACGGTCCCTACCGGCAGCGGCAGCGCAAGGCGCTTTATCAGTGCATCGCGAAATCGCTGGTGCTGCGCGGGCTTGCCTATCCCTGCTTCTGCACCGAGGACGACCTGAAGCGGATGCACGAAGAACAGGAGGCGGCGAAGGAGAATTACGGCTACTACGGCAAATACGCGGTCTGGCGCGACCGCCCGCTCGCCGATATCGAGGCGGAGCTCAAAAAGGGCACCGAATGGGTGCTGCGCTTCCGCTCCGAGGGCGACCCGGCAAACACCGTCGAGGTGCAGGACGGCATCCGCGGCACACTGAAGGTGCAGGAGAATTTCACCGATTTCGTGCTGCTCAAATCCGACGGCATCCCGACCTATCACTTCGCGCATGTCTGCGACGACCACTTCATGCGCACGACCCATGTCATCCGCGACGAGAGCTGGCTCGCGACCCTGCCGATCCATGTGCAGCTCTTTGATACGCTCGGCTGGGCGCGCCCGCTCTACTGCCACACCGCACAGCTCATGAAGATGGACGGCGAATCCAAGCGCAAGCTCTCCAAGCGCAAGGACCCCGAGCTCGCCCTGTCCTATTACCGCGAGGCGGGCGTGCCGCAGGAGGCAACGTGGATTTATCTGCTGACCGTGCTCAACAGCAATTTCGAGGAGTGGCATCTCGCCAACCCCGACGCCGATACCCGCGAATTTACCTTCTCGCTCGAGAAAATGAGCAATTCGGGCTCGCTGTTCGATCTGGAAAAGCTCGACAACATCGCGAAGGAATATCTCTCGCGGCAGTCCGCCGATTTCGTCTATGCAGGGCTGCTCGAGTGGGCAGATCGCTACGACACGGCGCTCGCTGCGAGAATGCGCGCCAAGGCGGATTTCTACAGGGCGGCGATCAATGTCGGCAGAGGCGGCGAGAAGCCCCGCAAGGATTACGGCTGTTGGTCGCAGGCGGCGAAATTCCTCGCGTTCTACGACCCGGAGACCTTCACAGTCACCGACCCCTGCCCCGAGAACGCCGACGGCGACAAGCGCAGCGCGATCATCGACGGCTATCTCGAAACGCTCGATTTTGCGGACAGCGCCGAGGAGTGGTTCGCGAAGGTCAAGGTGCTGACCGAGGCGCTCGGCTATGCGGTGCAGCCGAAGAAATACAAGAAAAATCCCGAGCTCTACTGCGGCAGCATCGTCGACGTGACGAACCTGCTGCGCGTCGCACTGACCGGCAGACAGAATGCCCCGGATATCCGGGAGATCAGCCATGTGCTCGGCGAGGCGGAAACGCGCCGCCGTCTGGAGGCTTACCGCAATGCCTGAGCTCAATGCCGCCCAGACGGGCGCGCCGAAGAAAAAGCGAAAATACGGATACTGGATCTTTCTCGGGATCGTCCTTCTGATTCTCGGCGTGCAGTATCTGCTCGCACATATCCGGAGGGTCTGCGACTGGTATCTCGACCGCGTGACACCGAAGCTCTCAGAGGGCATCGGCGGGCTGATGAGCAAAATTCCCGCGCCGGTCTGCGAGATCACCGAGATCGCGGCGGCGGTATTCTGCGCCGTGCTTGTGATTCTGCTGATCCTGCTGATCTTCCTGCGAAAGCGCAGGGGCTACCGCAGATTTGTCGGCTTCTGCGTCAAGCTGACGCTCGCGGTCGCGCTGATTGCAGTGATCTCCGAGCCGATCTATTCTGCGGTCGGCATCAACAGCACTGTGCTCGGCAGGGCGGATTATTCCGCACAGGCGCATGATCTTGACGATCTGGTCGCGCTCTGGAATTACTGGGTGCGGCAGGGCAATCAGATGATGCACGATGCCGACCGCGACGAAAACGGTCACCTCATCCTGCGCAGCGATGACGAGATTCGTGCCGGGCTGGAACAGGCTGCACAGCGGCTCTCCGGCGAATATCCGCGGCTCGGGCTGCCGGTCCCGAATGCGAAGACCTCGGTCGTGTCGCAGCTGGTCGCGGGCTTGAACATGTCCGCCTATTACATCGAGCCGTGGCGCGAGCTGGTGTTCACGGTCAACACCAAAAGCCGCACGCGCTTCATGAGCGTCTATGCGCACGAATACAGTCACTTCTGCGGCTATCACAGGGAGGACGAGGCAAATTATCTCGGGCTGCTGCTCTGTCTGGAAAGCGATGACCCCAATATCCGCTATGCGGGCTGGCTCGATGTGCGCAATTACATCTGGTCTGCGGTCGAGAAGGCGTATTTCGGCGATGCGGAGCCGGATGATGAGGACCCTGATTATATCGCCTTCTGCAATGCCACGGAGGAGTTTGACGATTATCCGCTGCTGCTGGGCGATATGACCGGCAATTACAAATTGTACCACAGAGAGCGCGGGGAGGAAAACCCCGAGGACAACCGCGTTGCCAACCCCGAGCTGGTCAGCAGCGACAAGGCAAAGGCGCTGATCGAAAAGGCGGGACAAAAGCGCAGCGAGAGCGTCCGCGCAGAGCTCGGCGCGCACTATTACGACGGCGTGGTGCAGTTTATGCTCGACGATTTTGCGTCCCGATACCGCGCGCCGGCAGAAAGCAAGGAGGAATGATCCGCATGGAACAGAGAATCACTGCACAGACAAAGGAGCCCGGCGAGGGGATGAGCTGTCTGCGCTGCAATGTGCCGCTGGAACCCATACACTATGAGACATGGAGATGCCCGATCCTGCCAAATCTGGTGAAGCCTGTCCAGAATTACGCATACAAGTCCGGCGTGCGCATCCTCTATTGCCCGCAGTGCCGGAAGATCGAGTTTTACAAATGAGGTATCACAGCCTTCTGCGCACCCCGGAAAGCCCGCGCGGCGCGGTGCTGCTGCTGCACGGCATTCTCGGCGCGCCGCAGTATTTTGAATTTCTGCTGCCCGACATCCCCGCGGATTATGCGGTCAGCGGCGTGCTCTATCAGGGGCACGGCGGCACACCGTCAGACTTTTCCGCCGCCTCACTGCCGCTTTGGCGGCAGCAGGCAGTGCAGGCGCTTGACGCATTGCCCGCGGATGTCCCCGTGCTGATCGCGGCGCACTCGATGGGCACGCTGTTTTCGCTGGAGCTTGCCGCAGATCACCCCGACCGCATCGCCGGGATGCTGCTGCTCAATGTCCCGCTGGTCGCGCGCCTGACGCCATACTGTGCGGGCTGCTCGGTGCTGCTCGCCTGCGGATATCACCCGCAGCTGCCGCGCGCTGCCGCCATGCGGAAAGCCTACAGCATCTCGCCGGACGCAAACCCGCTGCACTATCTGCCGTGGCTCAATCGCTATCTCGAGCTCTTCGACGAGATGCAGGCGGTGCAGGCGCTTCTGCCGCAGATGCAGACGCCCGCAGAGGTCTTTCAGGCGGTGCACGACGAGCTGGTCTCGCCGAAAACGCTGCCGATGCTCGCGGAGAATCCCGCACTGCGCCTGCATATCCTGCGCGATTCGACGCATTTTTACTATCCCGACGCCGACCGTGCCCGCATCCTGCGCGCATGGCGGAGCATCATCCGGAAATCGGAGGGGCAGCCCCCTCTCGATTATAAAACATGAAAAAAGGAGAGAATCACCATGCTGAAATTCTATCAGAACCCCGAAACGAAGGAAGTCGTCACCGAAGCTGCCGAAGGCTATCAGGAGATCATCCCCAACACCGTCGATGCGGCAAAGGAAAAGCATGTGCCGGTCATCGGGCGCGAGGGGCAGACCGTGACGGTCTCGGTCGGCTCGGTCGCACACCCGATGCAGGAGGTGCACTATATCGAGTGGATCCTGCTCGAGACCTCCGAGGGGCAGGAGCTCCACCGTCTCAGCCCCGGCGAGGAGCCTGTCACGCAGTTCTGCGCCTCCGAGGAGTGCGAGATCATCGCCGCCTATGCCTACTGCAATCTGCACGGGCTCTGGATGGCACAGGGATGAGCGAAACCGCTTGAAGCGGTTTGAGGTAGGATGTCGAGTCAGGAGTGAGGAGTGAGGAGTTCGGAGTGGTTCCGTCACTGTCACTTCTCTTGCTGAATGCGAAAAGCAGTTGGAGTTATTGCGTTAAAGAAGGCGCTTTCGCGCCGTGCATTACGCGCAATAGGAGAACATGCTGAACGGCTTGCGGAGCCGAATCGCCGGCGCGGGCTCCGCGCCCGGAGGGAAATGCCGGCGCGGGCTCCGCGCAGAAAGGGGGCTATTCTGTGAAAAAACTGGGCTTTGGCTTTATGCGCCTGCCGCTTCTGGACGGAAACGACCCGACCTCCTTTGACAAGCCGCAGATCTGCGGCATGGTCGATGCGTTTCTCGATGCAGGCTTTACCTATTTTGACACTGCGTACATGTATCACAACGGAAAATCGGAGGAGATGCTGCGCGAGGCACTGACCGCGCGTCACCCGCGGGACAGCTTCTTCCTCGCAGACAAGCTGCCGACGATGTTTCTCAAGCAGCAGGCGGACGTCGGACGCATCTTCCGTGAGCAGCTCACCCGCACCGGCGCGCAGTATTTCGATAACTATCTGCTGCACTGCCTCGACAGCGACAATTACCCGCGCGCCGAGCAGTTTGACTGCTTCAATTTCGTGCTGGAAATGAAGCAGCGCGGGCTCGTGCGGCATTTCGGGTTCTCCTTCCACGATACCCCGGAGCTGCTCGACGAGATCCTGACCAAGCACCCGGAGGTCGAGTTCGTGCAGCTCCAGATCAATTATCTGGACTGGGAGAGCGCGCGTGTGCAGTCGCGGCGCTGCTATGAGACCGCAGTGCGCCACGGCAAGGACGTCATTGTCATGGAGCCGGTGAAGGGCGGAACGCTCGCGAAGCTGCCGCCGCTCGCCGAAAAGCTCCTGCGCGGCTATGCGCCCGACGCCTCCGACGCCTCGTGGGCGATCCGTTTTGCGGCGACGCTGCCGGCGGTCAGAACCGTGCTCTCGGGCATGAGCACGCTGGCGCAGCTCCGGGACAATACCTCGTATATGCGCGATTTTCAGCCGCTCTGCGACGAAGAACAGGCGCTCTGCGCGCAGGTGCGCGGCATCCTGACGCATGAGATCGAGATCGCGTGCACGGCATGTCACTATTGCACCGAGGGATGTCCCGCGGGCATTGCCATTCCGGAGTATTTTGCGCTCTACAACCGCGGCGCGGACAGGGAGCGCTATCAGGCGCAGGCGGCAGATTCGGGAAAGGCGTCCGACTGCCTGCAGTGCGGTCAGTGCGAGGCGCATTGCCCGCAGCATCTGCAGATCATCGACTGGCTCCAGCGCGTCGCTGCACGCTACGAAGACGGCTGAATGCGCTCTTTTCCGGTTCCTTCTGATATTTGCTGCTATGCCGAACCGAATGAACGGCAGGAAGCCGGGTCAGGAATTGTTCCCCGCATTCCGCATGTTTGCCCTGCAAGCGGTGCACTTTTCTGAAAAGAGAGTATCTAAAACGGCACACTACATTCCCGGGAGGACACTATGGCAAAGAACTACGCCGGTCTGACAGGCGGCGACATTGTAACATCCGTCCGCAGGCACAACACATGGGTCCTGATTTCGCGTGCATTTCTCATTGTGTTCATCGCAGTGATGCTGGTCGCCGGCACGCGCTATTTCTGGCGGAACGGACACTGGCTGTATCTGGTGCTCGGGATTGCGCTGGCACTGCTGCTGTTCTATCTCTGCATCGAAGCGGTCGGCAAGGCGGCAGGGACGCTGAAAAACGTCGCCCGCGCAAGGGTCTTCCGCAAATTCGGCTCCCCCGATGCGCTCGCCATGCGCATTTCGGAGGGCGTGCCGCTGCTGGAGAGCAGCAAAACGCTCCTGACCGACAGCTTTATCATGAAGCACGGCGATTTCGAGAGCTTTGTGCCCTTCGAGGATATCCTGCTGATCTACCGCAAGACGCACTCGACCAACGGCGTTCAGGACGGCGTGTTTCTCACCGTGTACGATGCCTACGGCGACTGCTTTGACTATCCGTTCAGGCTCGGCAAAAAGCATGAAAGTGAGATGGAGAACGCCTTCGCGGTCATCATGCAGCGCGCAGACCGCGCAAGGGTCGGCTATGACAAGGCAAATCTCGAATATGCAAAGCAGAACGCCGCCGAACCGGAACGGGAGTGACGCCATGACAGAATTACCGGACATGCGTGACCGGATCGTCAAAGCGCTCGGCGCCGACGCGGACCGCGTCACGCTGCATGTATATGACAGTGTGACCTCGACCAATACGCTGCTGCGGCAGCTCGCCGATGCCGGCGCCCCGGACGGGACCGTCATCATCGCGCGGCAGCAGACCGCCGGAAAAGGGCGGCAGGGCAGAGCGTTTTTCTCGCCGCCTGATTCGGGGCTATATCTCTCGATGCTGCTGCGCCCCGACCTGCGCCCCGACGCGCTCTCCGAGCTGACGCCGATGGCAGCGGTCGCGGCGGCAGAGGCTGCCGAAGCGGTCTCGGGGCAGCGCGTGCAGATCAAGTGGGTCAACGACCTGCTGCTGCGCGGCAAAAAGGTCTGCGGCATTCTCGCAGAGACCGCATTTTCGGGCGGCGATTATTACGTCGTCATCGGCATCGGCATCAATCTCACCGAGCCGCCGGGAGGCTTTCCGCCCGAGCTGCGGGAGATCGCAGGGGCAGTCTGCGCGCCGGGCACCGACCCGGACGCAGCCCTCGTGCAGTGTGCGGCATCGCTGACCGCGGCGCTGCTGCGCGGCTTTGCGGGGCTCGCGGAGAAGCGCTATCTGGCGGGCTACCGCGCAAGGCTCTGCGGGATGGGGCAGCCAATCACGGTGATCGAGAACGGCACAGAGACCCCGGCAGTCGCGCTCGGCATCGACGACAGCGTGCGCCTGCATGTGCGCTATCCGGACGGCACGGAGCAGTGGCGCGCGACCGGTGAAATCCGCATCGTATTGATAGGGAAAAATGAGAAGTGAGGGGTTGTTCCGTCACCTTCACTCCCGCCGCTGAGGGAGGAGGGAGCAGGCGAATGCGGAATGCGGAATGATTCCGGCGCCTCACTCCTCACTTCTCACTCCTCACTTCTCACTCCTCACTTCTCACTCCTCACTTCTCACTCCTCACTTCTCACTCCTCACTTCTCACTCCTCACTTCTCACTCCTCACTTCTCACTTCTCACTTCTCACTTCTAATTTCTCATTTTCCCCTCCCGCCCAAAGTACACCGACAAGAAAGGATATCAACGCCTATGGAATGGGAATTTGCCCTGCTGGACTGGATACAGACGCATCTCCGCTGCGGCTTTCTCGATAAAGTCATGCCGGTCATCACCGCGCTCGCGAACAAGGGCATCCTCTGGATCGCGGTCACGCTGCTGATGTTCGTCCCGCGGCGCGCCCGGAAATACGCGCATGTCGCCGCCTTCGCACTGCTGCTCGGACTGCTGTGCAGCAATGTCATCATCAAGCCGCTGGTCGCGCGCATCCGCCCCTATGACGTGCAGCAGATCGTGCTGCTCATCCGGGAGCCGAACGATTTCTCCTTCCCCTCCGGGCATACGCTGGCATCCTTTGCCGTCGCGACCGCACTGTGCATGTGGAAGCCAAGGCTCGGCATTCCCGCGCTGATTCTCGCGGTGCTGATCGCCTTTTCCCGCATGTATCTCTATGTGCATTACCCCACCGACGTGCTCGTCGGGATCGTGCTCGGCGTCGGATTTGCCTTTCTGTCGCTTGCGATCGCAAACCGCATGTTCCGGAACAAGCCGTGGGACGGCTGTGCGGGCGCAGAAAAACCGGCAGAACCGCTTGACACGGCGGAATAATCGGGGTATAATAGAAGCAGCAGGGCTTGTCCCCTGCAAGGCAACAGAAATCAAAAGGAGGATACAATCATGCTGACAGTCACAACCGTTGCGGAGCTGGCAGATGCCGTCCGCAGAGACGAAACCATGCTGCACCTTGTGGGTGAGGCAAAGTATTTCTACGAGAAAAAGACCGGTGACGCGATCGGCGGCGGCGTGATCGGCGCACTGCCCGGGCTGCTCATCGCAGGACCGCTCGGCGCACTCGTCGGCGGCGTGGTCGGCGCGGCAGTGAGCACCTCTTCCGTGCGCAGCTCCGATGCCGACAGCGAGCTCGCACGCTTCCTGATCCGTTACTACAGAAAATCGAGCGCCGGTGTCAGCTATATCGAGCTGACGCACCGCTGATGGGCACTGTCCGCAGAGCCGTGCCCGGGGATATTCCGGCAATTCTGGGGCTGCTCGTGCAGGTCGACATGGTGCACCACACGGGCAGACCCGATCTGTTCAAGGGTCCGGCGACGAAATACAGCGCAGACGAGCTCAGCGCGCTGCTGCACGATGAGACACGCCCGGTGTTTGTCTGCGCCGACGGCAGCGGCACCGTGCGCGGGCATGCATTCTGCATCCTGCAGCAGCATGTCAACGACGCTGTGATGACCGATATCCGCACGCTGTATATCGACGACATCTGCGTCGACGAGGCGGCGCGGCGGCAGCATATCGGGCGGCAGCTCTACGACGCCGTGATCGCATATGCGCGGGAGATCGGCTGCTACAATGTGACGCTGAATGTCTGGGCGTGCAATCCGTCGGCGCAGGCATTCTATGAAAGCTGCGGGATGAAGCCGCAGAAAATCGGCATGGAAACCGTACTGTGAGGAGGAAACGCCATGAGCATTGAAAGCTATCAGGGCAGCGGCGTGCTGGATTGGTCGGAGGCTTATGTCGCCGCACCGCGCTACTACAAAAAGGAGGACGGCACGGTGTTCGGGGCGGTCGCGATCAATGAGGGCATCGAGACGGTTCTGCCGCTGCGCCCGCATGAGCTCTATCACCCGGACGGTCTGACGCTGACCGAGTGGCGGATTTTGCTCTACAGCCGCACGAAGCAGGCAGTGCTCGGCGACGTGGATTTCTACAAGGCGATGCAGATTTTGCAGGAATACTTCCTCGACGGCAACGACGAGCGCGTGCTGCTGAAGGCGCTCTCGATCACCGAGCTGGATGCGCTGCTGCGCAAGGCGAGGATCACACAGAACTGAATGAAAACGCCCGCTGTGAAGGCGGGCATTTTCATTGGTTACAGTTTCCCTACAAAATACTAACAGTTTCCGCTTTTCGGTTGACAATCCGCTGATTTGTGATATAATGGAGACAACAGAAATTGTACGATTCTGCATCATTTTCAGGGAGGTAATCACCATGCGGAAAGTACTGTGTTTGCTTGCCGCCGCGCTGATGCTGACGTCCTGCGGCGCGGATGCCGCCATTCAGAGCACCACCCCTGCTGCAGAGGTCGACCCCGGGACCATTGAGCTGCCCGATCTCTCCGCATTCGGCATTGACACCGCAGAATTCCGTCTGGTCGATGAACGCTATGAGCAGGAATACGCCGCAGACGCCGAGATCGACGGCGCCGGGCGGTATCTGACCGAAAGCTGGTATCAGTTTCAGAATGACGCCGGAGCGACCCTCTGCTATGACAAATACGGCAGACTCCGCAAATTCATCAATGCGCAGGAGATCGCCGTCAAATTCAAGAACCGGGCGGAAAATGCGATGCCGGATGATGAAATGCTCGCGATCGCCAATCAGGTGCTGCAGACCGTCGTGCCCGACTATGAGAGCTATGTGCAGAAGGATTCCACGGTCGTCAATGCACAGATCGGCAGCCTGTATTACCCCTGCGAGCTGTTCATGCGCAACAGCAGCATGGACGAAAAAGCATCGAATGTTGCCGGTGTTCACTTAAATACAGATGGTAGCATTCGTACATTCGGCGTCACTTATAATGACATTGCACCCGGCTCGAACTATTCGGCGCTCGACCGCAAGGCAAAGGAGGCGTCCAAGAAGATCACCCGCGGCAAGCGCGATGTTGAGCTCGAATACTGCCTGTCGCTCGACGGCGCGGTCTACGGCGTCTATCTGGTCCGCTCCTACACCGCCGCAACCGATAATCCGGGCAATCAGGAGACGTTCACCGATCTCGACACGATCGTTGTCAAGCAATCCTAAAGCATGTAACAAGCCGCTCCCCCGCGCAGCCGAACAAGGCGCGGGGGAGCGATTTATTTCCGCGGCATCCTCATCACTGCCGGTGATATTGCGCGCAACGGTCCGGCAGAGCGCTCCGTACTGCAGTTCGCATTCGGAGATCGCCTGCTCATTGCGCTGTTCAAACAGTGAGATGATTTCCCGATCGGTCATAGCCGCCACCGCCCTTCGTGATCGCCTTCATACATAAGAACAGGGTTTCTTGAAAAATGTGACACCCCGAAACGATTTTTACGAAAACACCCCCGCAGAATAAAGGCGGGTACTCACAAAGAAGTTTTTATGATTTGAAGATAAGGTTGCGTAACCTCAGCGGTTACAGAGGGTCGTCGCTTCTGTTAGAAGGTTATTGATGGCAAAGCAGACCGAAAACAATGTTGGAATTTATCTTCGCCTTTCAAAGGAAGATATGTTGGAGGGCGAATCGCTCTCTATCGAAAATCAGAAAATGATCCTGACAAAATTCGTGCATGACAAGGGATGGAATCTCGTTTCTGAGTATGTGGATACTTAGACTACGGATAGGATACAAACAAATAAAAGGTCAACCGCCGAAAACACGCAGAATTGCGACATTTTCGGCAGTTGACCTTTGTTTTGTTATTGAAAGTATCCGTTTCGGATGCCGATAGCCTGCATATCATCATCAAATGAAAGGTAGGGCTTTCGGTTGAAAGTGCAGGGTGTAACACCAGCTTTAACCATTTGTCGTAATAATACTGTATTTTCAGTTATAATTGTGCCAACCATAGATATGTATGGACGAGCCGGAATGCCATAATTATATCTCATTTTCTTGTTCGTGTCAACAGGCTCCAGAACAAACAAGCTTTACTGCAACAGCGATCGCCGCCATTCTACTCAATACTTCCATACATCGCAACAGCCTCATCCACCGTCAGCTCTCCCTTTCCGACCCGGAAAGCCGCAGCACGGATCTGGACTGTGAGCGGATCCATGATGCCGAGCACCTCCGGCGACAGGATGCGATCGGACGGCACCTGACCGAACGGCGCATAAACCGCATCAAAGGACAGATCCGTCGTCGGCGTGACCAGACGCTTCAGAGATGCCATATGGTTCAGCTCTGTATTGGTGA
>JAEELE010000028.1 GCA_016288755.1 Oscillospiraceae bacterium | reverse complement strand
CGGCGACTGCGAATGCTATGAGAATTTCTCTCCGGTCGCACTGTGGGAGGAATACGGCATTCCGAGCTATATCCGCGGCTCGGCGCAGCAGCTGATCTGGCAGTCCTATTATCTGCTCGAGGACGCCCTGCGCTATGAGACGCCGAAGGTCGTCATCTTCAATGTGCTGTCGATGAAATACGGCACGCCGCAGAACGAAGCCTACAACCGCATGTCGATCGAGGGCATGAAGTGGTCTGCCTCAAAGGTCAACAACATCAAAGCATCCATGACCGAGGAGGAGAGCTTTCTCTCCTATGTGTTCCCGATTCTGCGCTATCACTCCCGCTGGAGCGAGATCAGCGCGGACGATTTCCGCTATTATTTCGGCGCGGAGCCCAATTTCTTCGGCGGCTACTACCTCCGCGCGGATGTCAAGGCGGCGGAGAATGTCCCGACCGGGCGCCCGCTGACCGACTATTCCTTCTCCGATACCTGCTGGGAATACCTTGACAAGATGCGCGATCTCTGCAAGGAGAGCGGCTCGCAGCTCATTCTGATCAAGGCGCCGTCGCTTTACCCCTACTGGTACGACGAGTGGAATCAGCAGATCACCGATTATGCGGAGAAGAACAATCTGCCCTACCTGAATTTCCTCGCGGAGCCGATCCTGTCCGACAGCGGCGTCGATTTCTACCACGACACCTACGACGCCGGTCTGCACATGAATGTCTACGGCGCGGAGAAGCTCTCGCACTGGCTCGGGGAATATCTCACCGAAAACTACGGTCTGATGAACCGCTCCAACGAGCCCGCAATGCTCGACGAGTGGGGCGAGATCTGCCGCCGCTACCATGCAGAATATGACCGGCAGATCGCAAATCTCGAACAGTACGGCAATGTGAAGGGCGAGCCCGAATCGCCCGCCACGACCGATGTGACCGCGGCGAAGTGAGCCGCAATGATGAAAGGATGATCCCGATGAACCTGAAAAAAATCGCGGCATCTGCCGCATGTGTGCTGATGCTCACAGCACTTTCCGCCTGCGGCGAGGCGATCTCGAACGCAGAGACCTCCAAGTCCGCTGGGACGCAGCAGTCGCAGCAGGCAGCGGAGACAACGACGGGCGCAGACAGCGTCAATACCGGTACAGCTGCACCGACCTTCAGCTTTTCCTTCAACGGCACTGAAATCAAGATCAATGACGAATCGGACCCGATCGTTGCGGCGCTCGGCACGCCCGCTTCGCAGTTCGATGCGCAGTCCTGCGCATTCAGCGGCACGAGCTACACCTATGAGTATCCGGGCTTTACGGTCGAGACCTACCCGGACGGCAGCACCAACCGTGTCTATGCAGTCACGCTGAAGGATGCGACCGTCGCGACCGCGGAGGGCTTGAAGGTCGGAGATACCGCGGATGCGGTCAAGGCAAAGCTCGGCGAGCCGGGCAAGGAATCCGGCGCCTTCCTGCAGTATTCGACCGAGGGCATCGACCTGCAGTTCTTCCTTGAGGGCGACGCGGTCTCCTCGATCGTCTACACCTATCATCTCGGATGAACACGGATGACAAGATCCGGTTTCATATCCCGGATTTCCTCAAGCATTTCTCGCTGAACATGCTCCTTCTGCAGCACATGCGCAAAAACCCCGATGCCTACCGCGACAATGTCACAGTCGGCTCGGTCTACGGCGTCTTTCCGACGGCAGTGTGGAACGGCGGGCGCTTCTTTCAGGGCACCTGCGACGAGCGCGTCATCCGTGAGGTCTTAAAGCAGTTCAATTCGCAGGGCGTGCCCTGCCGCTACACCTTCACGAATACGCAGCTCACCGAGGCGCATCTCTCCGACCGCTTCTGCAACCGGCTGATGCAGCTCGCTGACAACGGGCTCAATGAGGTCATCGTCGCATCGCCGGTGCTCGAAGCCTATCTGCGTGAGAAATACCCGCGCTTCCCGCTGGTCTCGTCGACCTGCAAGGCGATCACCGACCCCGAGCAGCTGCATGCCGAGCTCGAAAAGGACTATTCGCTGGTCGTGCTTGACTACCGGCACAACAACAACTGGGAGCTGCTCTCGCAGATCGGCGACCCGGGCAAATGCGAGCTGCTCGCCGATGCCTGCTGCGACCCGGACTGTCCGCGCAGAACCGCGCATTACGACAGCATTTCGCGCTCGCAGATCGCCTATTGGGAGTGGGAGCGCAGATCGAAAAAGCCCGGCGTCAGACCGCCGCAGCTGGAGGTCGAGCGCTTTACCTGCCCGTACATGGAAAAGCCGCTCTACGACACCGTGCATTTCCGCACACACATCACGCCGGAGGATCTCTACGGCAGATATGTCCCCGCGGGCTTCCGCAATTTCAAGCTCGAGGGGCGTTCGCTCCCGGACATCGACGTGCTGGAGACATATATATATTATCTCGTGAAGCCGGAGCACCGCGATCAGGTGCGTCTGGAGCTGCTGCTCCGACTGACACGGAAGGTGAAATACTTCTCCTGAGCGGAGAATAAAATACAGAAAAGGGGATCGATTACCATGGGAATCTTTCACAAGAAAAACGCAGGGGAAAAGCCAAAGTACCGCTACAAGGACCGCGTGGAGCGCGGTGAATTCCGCGGGCATCCGATCGTCGAGCTGACGATGCCGGACACGGTGCGCGTGATCGGCGAGAGCGCCTTCCGCGAGTGCCGCCAGCTTACGAATGCCTCGCTTTCCAACAATCTCTGCGAGATCGGCGCATTTGCCTTCCGCGACTGCGACGCGCTCGAGAATGTGCTGATGCCGGGGGAAATGCGCTATCCGGACGGCACAAACGGCATGCTGGGCATCGGCTGCTTTGAGGGCTGCGGGCTGCTGCACGAGATCGTCATTCCCAACGGCGTGGCGGTCATCGGCGCCAATGCCTTCCACAACTGCGCCGCGCTCGAGACCGTCCGTCTGCCCAAGAGCCTGCGCGCGATCCACAGCGGCGCATTTTCGGGCTGTGCACGCCTCAAGAAGCTGAATATGGTCAGTCTGCCCGAAATGATCGCGATCGACGCCTTCAAGGACACGCCGCATCAGGAGCGGATCGCCGAGGAGCGCAAGCCCGTGCTGACGATCATGCACAAATCCTCGTTCGGGCTGCCGCAGATCTATCAGTTTGCGACGGCGCAGCGTCTGATCGGTGTCGAGCAGACCGAGGGCGACATGTCGATCGTGCTCGATGCGGTCGAGGAATCGCGCATCGCCTTCCGCATCACGCAGTATAAGCATGCGGGCGGCAGACATATGGTGCCGTTCAACGAGCCGACCCAGCTCTTCCACGAGGAATACGATGTCGGCGGCAGAACCGGCACGCAGGTCGAGGATATCCTCGCCTCCTATCGCTGAAACGCATCGACGGCATTGGCAGCACCGATGCCGTCGTTTTTCCGCGGGGCATGTGGGCTGCCTTGACAGTCTCCGGAAAATGTGGTAGAATAAGGGCTGCAGCAACGGAACAACGTAAGGGAATCAGTCGGAGATACCCTAACACATCGGAGGGATCAGCTTGACAGTTGAGATCGATGGTTTAACGGTCAATTACGAAGTGCATGAGCCGGCGGCTCCGGGCGAGGAGACCGTCGTCTTTGTGTTGCACGGGTGGGGCGCGAATGTGAAGGTCTATCAGAGCATCGCGGCAGTCACCTCTGCGAAATACCGCACCGTGCTCTTTGATTTTCCGGGCTTCGGCGGGAGCACGGAGCCGCCCGAGCCGTGGGATGTCTCCGACTTCACGCGGTTCGCGATCAGGTTCATCAACAGCTTCGGCGCAAAGCGCGTCATCCTGATCGGGCATTCGTTCGGCGGGCGCGTCATCATCAAAATGACGACCGAGCACCGCGACCTGACGCAGTTCGAGGTCGAGAAGATCGTGCTGACCGACGCCGCGGGCATTCTGCCGAAGCGCTCGTTCAGGTCGAAATGCCGCACGCGGTTCTATAAGATCGCCAAGCGCTGCGTGACGCTGCCGCCGGTGAAAAAGCTCTATCCCGACGCGCTCAGCGCCCTGCAGAAGAAGTTCGGCTCGGCGGACTACGCCGCAGCGTCGCCCGTGATGCGCGCGTGTCTGGTCAAAACGGTCAACGAGGACCTGTCGGCGCTGCTGCCGCAGATCAAGGCGCCGACGCTGCTGGTCTGGGGCGACAAGGACACCGCGACGCCGCTTGCCGACGGCCAGCGCATGGAGCGTGAGATCCCCGATGCCGGGCTTGTGACGCTCGAGGGCGCGGGGCATTTCTCCTTCCTCGATCAGCCCTATGTCTACCGTGCCGTGCTGCAATCCTTCCTGAAGATCGGAGCGCAATCATGATGATCTGTCATATCATTGCGGCAGTGCTCGCGCTCTGCTGCACGGCGCTGGGCTATGTGAAATACGTCCACATCTTCCAGCTCCACTCCTACAAAATGCCCGAGCAGCTCTGGTGGACCAGAGATAACCCCGGCAAGCTGCTGATGCACTGGATCGCACCGGTGCTCGGCATCCTTCTGATCTTTGCGCACAGCATCCCCGTGCTGATCATCGCAATGATCTTCTATCTGCTGGCGGCACTGGCGGTGAAGCCCCCGAAGAAGGCGAAGAAGCCGCTGAAATTCACGCCGCGCGTCATCCGCATGACCGTGACCGCCGCAATTCTGACGCTGCTGCTCTGGCAGCTGAGCTTCACACTGCCGTTCGCGCTTCGGTACGGCATTCCGTCGTTCGTGTTCGCGCTGACGCCCTTTTTGCCGGTCGCCGCGAATTTCATCAACCAGCCGCTCGAAAAGGGCATCCAGAACGGCTTTATCCGCGACGCACAGCGCATGCTGCGGGAGTGCCCCGACCTGAAGGTCATCGGCATCACCGGCAGCTACGGCAAGACCTCCGTGAAGTATTTCCTCAATACGCTGCTGAAATCGCATTTCAACGTGCTGATGACTCCCGGCAGCTTCAATACGCCGATGGGCGTCGTGAAAACAGTGCGCGAGCAGCTTCGCCCGACGCATGAGATCTTCATCTGCGAGATGGGCGCGCGCCGCGCAGGCGAGATCAAGGAGCTCTGCGATATCGCCGACCCCGATTACGGCATCCTGACCTCGATCGGACCGCAGCATCTGGAGACCTTCCGCACGATCGAAACGATCATTGAGACGAAATTTGCCCTCGCCGACGCGGTCGCGCAGAAGGGCAAAGGCGTCTGCTTTGTCAACGCGGACAACGAGTATATCCGCGCGCATACGGCGGAGCACGGCGACAATATCCCCTACGGCATGCAGCCCGACTGTGCCTATTATGCGGATAACCTGAGCGTTTCGCACGAGGGCACGCGCTTTGATCTGCACACTCCGGACGGCAAGGTGATCGCCGGGCTCGAAACAACGCTGATCGGCGCACACAACGCGGTCAACCTTGCCGGTGCGATCGGCATGGCGCTGCACCTCGGCGTCACCGAGCAGGAGGTGCGCATGCAGCTGCGCAAGCTGACGGCGCCCCCGCACCGCCTCGAGCTCAAGCGAAACGGCGCGGTCACGATCATCGACGACGCCTACAACTCGAACCCGAGCGGCTCAAGTGCGGCGCTCGATGCACTGGCGATGTTCCCGGACTGCAAAATCCTGATCACGCCCGGCATGGTCGAGCTCGGCGAGCAGCAGGATGCGCTCAACGGCGCATTCGGCGCACATGCGGCGAAGGTCTGCGACTATATCGTGCTCGTCGGCGAAAAGCAGGCAGAGCCGATCCGGAAGGGCATTGCGGAGGCAGGCTTTGACATGTCCCGCGTGACCGTGACACACACGGTCGAGGAGGCGATCGCCTTTGCCTACGGCATTCAGACCGACCGGCGGAAGGTCATTCTGCTCGAAAACGACCTCCCCGACAATTACTTATAAGGAGTGTTTGCAATGAAAATCAGTGTGGCAGTGCTGTTCGGCGGCAACAGCGTCGAGCATGAGGTATCGATCATTTCGGCGCTGCAGGCGATCCAGTCGCTCAACAAGGAAAAATACGACATTCATCCGGTGTATATCACCAAGGGCTGCGAGTTCTACACCGGCGAAAAGCTGTTCGACATCAAGTCGTTCACGAATATCCCGGCGCTGTTGAAGGAATCGCGCCGTGTGACCTTTGTCAACCGCAGCGGAAAGACCTATCTGGCCGACGACGAGGCAAAGCTGTTCGGCAAGCGCAATGAGGTCGTGATCGACGTCGCACTGCCGGTCGTGCACGGCACCAATGTCGAGGACGGCACGGTCGAGGGCTTTCTCAACCAGCTCGGTCTGCCCTACGGCGGCTGCGATGTGATGGCATCGGCACTGTGCATGGATAAATACTTCTCAAAGATGGTACTGAAGGCTGCGGGCATCCCGGTGCTCGACTGCCTGAAATATTCCGCGAGGGAGCAGCTCGACATGGACCGCCTGCTCGACGAGACCGAGGCGCATTTCGGTTATCCGGTCATTGTCAAGCCGGTCAATCTCGGCTCGAGCGTCGGCATCTCGAGGGCGGGCGACCGCGACGCGCTGCGCGAGGCGATCCGCGAGGCATTCACCTATTCGCCGCGTCTGATCATCGAGCCGGCTGTGCAGAATCTCAAGGAGATCAACTGCTCGGTGCTCGGCGACAGCGACGAGGCAGAGGCTTCCGAGTGCGAATCGCCGGTCAACTCCGACAAGATTCTCAGCTACGAGGACAAATACATGAGCGGCGGCAAGTCCGGCAAAACGGGCGGCGGCAGCAAGGGCATGGCGGATCTCCAGCGCGAGGTCCCGGCGAAGATCAGCGACGAGCTCCGTGAGAAGATCCGCGAGACCTCGGTCAAAGCGTTCAAGGCACTGGAGTGCAGCGGCGTGGTGCGCATCGACTACCTGATGGATCAGTCGACCGGCGAATTCTGGCTCAACGAGATCAACACGATCCCCGGGTCGCTGTCGTTCTATCTGTGGAAGCCCGTCGGCGTGGAATATCCGGTGCTGCTCGACAGGCTCATCGCGCTCGCGCTGAAACGGAAGCGCCAGCAGGAGGAGACCGTGTTCTCCTTCGACACGAACCTGCTCGAGACCTTCACCGAGGGCAGAGGCGCAAAGGGCGCAAAGCGATAACAAAAAGAGCTCCCGTCAGGCTGCAAAGCCTGCGGGAGCTCTTTGTTTGCACTATCTCTGTCACAGCCCGAGACGCTGCGCGAGTGCCTCAAGCGGCATCGCACCGACCGCCTTTGCCTTCGGCTGTCCGTTTTCGATGAGGAAGAAGGCTGGGATGGAGTCCACGCGGAACTGCATCGCGGGCTCGGGCACCTCGTCGACATTGACCTTGCAGACGGTGATGTCATATTTCTCGGCGAGCTCGTGCAGGACCGGCGCCATCATGCGGCACGGACCGCACCACGAAGCCCAGAAATCAACGACAACGCGCTCGCCGGCATCCATGACACGATCCTGAAAATCGGCTGCGCTTTCGATGTTGATGATATCCATTGTGTGCTCCTCCTTATTTTTCCTTGTAGTAGAGCCGGCAGTGGCAGTAGCCCTCGAATTCAGGGTCTGCGATCTGCTCGCGGAATTCTTTGCACATACAAATGTTGTCCTCTGTCCTCTGCAGGCGGCACGGACAGTAGCCGTCCTTTTTTCTGAGCCCCTCGCGGATGCGCGCGACGGTCTCTGCGTCCTCGTTGAACCGGATTTTCATTCCGACAGCCTCCTTTTTCAGACAGCATTCCCGAAAAGCTGCCTCTTATCCACATCATAGCATATTTCCCGATAAAAGTCAAGGGCGCCGCTGCGGTAATTCTGCAGGCACCGAACGCGCGCGGTCTGCATACAGTATAAGGACAAAAAGTCGGAAAAATGCCGGAATGTCCTTGCGTGGCGGACAAATGTATTTTTATGTGAAACATTTGTGAAAGGGCTTGACAAATGCGCCGCAATGTGCTATGATATAGGCACGGACAGAGGCGCGGGCTTGATGAGTCCTGCCGGAGAAGGCTGCCGAACCGATGCGGGGCGTAAATTTCCCCGTGAGACTCCGTCAGAAAAGGCAAGACCGCCGAAGCATCCCGACCGGCAATCGGGTCGCTGGGCGCGCATCGAAGAGGTGCGTGACTGTCACGGGTGTGTGCGCACATCTGTGGAGTGCTGACCGGTCATTTCCGCATACGCAGTGACGATCGCATTGCGCGCGGAGACCCGCTCATCTGCTCATTGTCCGCCAACGTAAGTGGCGGCTTTTTTACGCCCATATTTTCATCAAACGGAGGAATACACTATGAAATCATTTCGCGTAGGCATCATCGGCGCGACCGGCATGGTCGGTCAGCGCTTCGCACTGCTGCTGGCAGATCATCCGTGGTTCAAGGTCACGGTGCTCGCAGCATCGTCCCGTTCCGCGGGCAAGACCTACAGGGAAGCAGTCGGCGCAAGATGGGCGTTCAAGGATCAGCCGATGCCCGAGGCATTCGCCGACATGGTGATCTATGACGCGGGCGCGGATATCGAAAAGATCGCCGCAGAGGTCGATTTCTGCTTCTGCGCCGTCGACATGAAGAAGGACGCGCTCCGTGCGCTCGAGGAGGCGTATGCAAAGGCTGAGTGCCCGATCGTCTCCAACAACTCCGCACACCGCTTCACGCCCGACGTCCCGATGATCATTCCGGAGCTGAACCCGGAGCATCTCGAGATCATTGCGGCACAGAGAGCACGACTCGGCACCAGGCGCGGCTTTATCGCCGTCAAGTCCAACTGCTCGATCCAGAGCTATGTGCCCGCACTGCATCCGCTGCGCAAGTACGGCATCAAGACGGTGCTCGCAACGACCTATCAGGCGATCTCCGGCGCCGGCAAGACCTTCGAGCGCTGGCCGGAGATGATCGACAACCTCATCCCGTATATCGGCGGCGAGGAGGAGAAGTCCGAGCAGGAGCCGCTGAAGATCTGGGGTCGCATCGAAAACGGCGAGATCGTCAAGGCGTCAAGCCCGCTGATCACGACGCAGTGCTTCCGTGTGCCGGTCTCTGACGGTCACACCGCGGCAGTGTTCGTCAAGTTTGAGAATAAGCCTTCGATCGAGGAGATCAAGGCGGCATGGGCGGAATTTGCAGGTGAGCCGCAGGCACTGGGTCTGCCGCATGCGCCGAAGCAGTTCATCCACTATTTCGAGGAGCCGGACCGCCCGCAGGCAAGGCTCGACAGGATGCTCGAGGGCGGCATGGCGGTCTCCGTCGGCAGACTGCGCGAGGATACGCTGTTTGACTACAAGTTCGCATGCCTCTCGCACAATACGCTCCGCGGCGCTGCAGGCGGCGCGGTCGAGCTGGCAGAGCTGCTCGCGGCAAAGGGCTATTTCGACTGATCAAATCCGAATGAGAGGCAGGTGCCGGTATGAAGCAAGTATTTGTCTGCCCGATGGACGATACCCTCAAGATCGCAGTTGCCGATCTGCGCAGTGACGGCACGGTCGACGGTGCAGTGCGATTTCAGACCTACTCGCCGCCGAATCCGCCGCTGTATCCCTATGTGCCTGCGTATCTGACGCAGTATCAGGAGCAGCCGCGCCCGCTCAGACAGTTTCTGCGCGAATATGTCAAGAGCTTTCTGCCGCGCAGCTTCATGCTTGCGCTGCACGACGACGCGACCGATCTGGAGGCAAATGCGCTGAGCGAGCTGCTGATCGCCTGCGGCGCAAAGGATGTCCCGATGGAGTACCGCGCATTCCTGCTCTCGACCGACCCTGCCTATCTCTCTGTGACCGGCTCGAAGCGCGCTGTCACGGTCACCCATGTCGTCAGCGGCAAGGATGACACCGAGCGCATCTTCATCCCGATCAGCGATGCGACGGCGGAGAAGGTCACCGAGGCACTGCACGAGCTCGACCCCGACGGTGCGCTTCCGGTGTTTACCTTCGGGCTGCCCGAGGAGCTGCTGCGGCTCGGCGAGCAGATCAACGAGCCCGCACTCGTGCGCAATTTCGCAAGGATCCTGTGAGCGGAGGTGCATCGGATGACCTATCTGCTGCGGATCACCGCAAAGGGCGTGCTGACGCGCATTGCGGCAGGGGAGGGCACAGCGCTCTCCGCGGCACAGGCGGCGGCTCTGCTCGATACCGATGTGACCGAGCGGCTCGTGCTGCCGGTGCAGCCGCCGGAATGGACGGCGGGTCGGCTGCTGTGCTATCTGATCGACGCGCGCGGCGGCGACAAGGCGCTCCCGGCGAATTTTCTCGGCACATGCTTTTATCACACGGGCTGCCCGATCTTCGGCGACCTGCTGCTCGCACAGTGCAGCGCAGAGAGCCGCTCGGATGAGGTCTGCGGCATGTCCGAAGCGGACGCAGACGCGCTCACAGCATGGCTGAAGGCGCAGTTTTCCGCATATTTACAAGAGTAACACCCGATCGAAAGGACGGTTTCTATGAAGCATACGATCTTTACCGGTGCGGCAGTCGCACTGGTCACGCCGTTTCATGCAGACGGCACCGTGAATTATGAGAAGCTCGCAGAGCTGATCGACGACCAGATCGCACGCGGCACCGATGCGCTGGTCATCGCCGGCACGACCGGTGAGAGCTCGACACTCAGTGAGGCAGAGCACAGCGACGTCATCCGCTTCGCGGTCAGGCACACGAATCACCGCGTCCCGGTCATCGCGGGCACCGGCAGCAATGCCACCCACACCGCGATCATGCTCTCCAAGGAGGCGGAGGAGGCAGGCGCAGACGCGCTCCTGCTCGTCACGCCCTACTACAACAAGACCACGCAGGAGGGTCTCTATCAGCACTACCGCGCAATCGCGGAGTCTGTGACGCTCCCGATCATTCTGTATAACGTGCCCTCGCGCACCGGCATGACCATCGAGGTCGCGACGGCAGCACGTCTCGCAGAGATCGACAATATCGCCGCAATGAAGGACGCGGTCGGCAATATCACCTACACGGCGAACCTGATCGAGGCATGCGGCGACAAGCTCGACGTCTACAGCGGCAACGACGACCAGATCGTCCCGATGATGGCGCTCGGCGCAAAGGGCGTGATCTCGGTGCTCTCCAATGTGCTCCCGCAGGAGACCCACGACATGACCGCAGCAGCGCTCGCAGGCGATTACAAGACAGCCGCAGCGCTCCAGCTGAAGTATCTGAAGCTGATTCATGCGCTCTTTATCGAGACCAACCCGATCCCCGTCAAGGAGGCAATGAACCTGATCGGCTTTGAGGTCGGTCCGTGCCGCATGCCGCTGTATCAAATGGCGGAAAAGAACCGCGCGGTGCTCGAGGCAGAGCTCAGAAAGCACGGTCTTATGAAGTAATGATGAAGCCGCTCGGCAGTGTCGGGCGGCTTCCTGTAAAACAAAGGAGGTATAAAAATGGTAAAAATCGCAATCAGCGGCATCTGCGGCAAAATGGGCAGAACGCTTCTGACGAGCATTTCTGAGCGCACAGACTGCGAGGTCTGCTGCGGCATTGACATCGGCGAGGCGACCGGCTGCCCGGTCCCGGTCTGCAAGACCCCTGCGGAGATGCAGGAAAAGCCCGATGTCATCATAGATTACAGCCACCCGAGCACGCTGAACGGTCTGCTCGACTACGCACTCGCGACCGGCACGCCGGTCGTGCTGGCGACCACCGGCTATTCCGATGCGCAGCTGCAGCAGATCCGCAAGGCGGCAGAGAGCGCTGCGCTGTTCTCCTCGTTCAATATGTCGATCGGCATTCAGCTGCTGATCGCGCTCTCGAAGAAGGCTGCGGCGGTGCTGGGCAATCAGTTCGATATCGAGATCATCGAGAAGCACCACAACCAGAAGGTCGACGCGCCCTCGGGCACTGCACTGATGCTCGCGAACGCGCTCTGTGCCGAGTTCGACCCGCCCAAGCACCTGACCTATGACCGCCACAGCGTCCGCAGAAAGCGCGAGATCGCCGAGATCGGGATGCATTCCATCCGCGGCGGCACGATCGTCGGCGAGCACGAGGTGCTCTTTGCCGGTCCGGATGAGTGCATCTCGCTCCGGCACACCGCCAGCTCCAAGCGCGTCTTTGCGGAGGGCTCTGTCAATGCGGCGCTCTTCCTCATCGGCAAAGAGCCCGGGCTCTATGACATGACCCACCTGCTCGACGAAGCATGATCGCGTATTTCGCAAAATCGGATATTACATGCTATGTGCTGCGCGGCAGCCGCGGCGATCTGCTGATCGACACGGGGCTGCCGCAGACATGGCGTGCTATGCAGCAATGGCTCAGGCAGTTTGATGTGCGCTGGGTTCTGCTGACGCACGCGCATGCCGATCACGACTGGAACGCGGCAAGGCTGCAGCGAATGGGCGCCAAGCTGATCCTGAGCGCGCGCGACCGCGATCTGCGGCAGCATTTTCTCACACAGCCCGTGCACCCGACCGCGCCGCAGTACCGTCTGCGGAATGCGGTGCAGTGCGTCGGCGGGGCAGTCTGGCGCAGCCCGCACTATGAGCCGGATATCTGGCTGAATGAGGGTGACGGCGGGCTGCTGCGCACGCTGGGGTTTGATGCGGAGATCATCCCGCTGCCCGGGCATACGCTTGGGTCTGTCGGGGTGCTGCACGGCAGAACGCTGCTCTGCGGCGATGCCTTCACGATGCTGTGGAAGCGTCCTGATATCACGCCGCACGCGCATGATATCGCGGCAATGCAGGATTCACTCCGCCGGATGCTCGCGCTCAATGTCACACGGCTCTGCTGCGGGCACGGACTGCCGGTCTCGATGGCGCAGGCGCGTCCGGTGATCGCGGAATATCTGCGCAGCTGCGAAAAACCTTGACATTCCGCCGGAAACATGGTATAATAATAGGCGGTCTTCCCATGAGGACCGCGATCGGGGTGTAGCGCAGCTGGTAGCGCGCCTGCTTTGGGAGCAGGATGCCGCAGGTTCAAATCCTGTCACTCCGACTTCTCAAAGAACGGTCTCCCGTGCATTTTCTGTGCGGGAGATTTTTCGTATCAGCGCAAAAAACAGCGCCCTGCCTTCCCCGGCAGAGCGTGTTTTTATTGCTTTACGAGCAGAACCGCTCGAAGTCGTCGATCGGCATGGGCTTTGCGAAGTGGTAGCCCTGAAACAGCTTGCAGCCCATTTCCGCGAGCGTGCGGTATTGCTGCTCGGTCTCGACGCCCTCTGTCAGCGAGGCGATGCCGAGGTCCTCCGAGAGATTGAGGATATTGCGCATGATGGTCGTTGCCTTTGCCTCCTCGTCGGTTTTGCCGAGGAATTTCATGTCGATCTTGAGCACGTCGACCGGCATGTCCTTGAGCAGATTGAGCGAGGAATAGCCGCTGCCGAAGTCGTCCATCTCGACGAGGAAGCCGGCTCTGCGGAATTCACGCAGGATCGCCATGCGGTCCTCGGCTTCGGTCATCATCACGGTCTCGGTGATCTCAATGCGCAGGCGCCGCGGCGCAATGCCGTATTCCCTGACCAGATGCGTGATGTCCTCGACCACATCGGTGAAGTAGAAGTCCTTCGGCGAGATGTTGACCGAGAGAAAGAGCTCCGGCTGCACATCGCCCCATCGCGCAAGCGTTTCACAGGCACAGCGCCACATGTATTTGTCGAGCTCGACGATCATGCCGTTCCGCTCAAAGACCGGAATGAAGCGCGACGGCGGCAGGAATCCGTGCTCGGGGTGATTCCAGCGTGCGAGCATTTCAGCGCCGACACAGACTCCGCTGCGGTCAACAATCGGCTGGTAATAGGGCACGATCTGCCGCTCTGTGATTGCGGTTTTCAGCTGCGAGGAGATATGCTGATTCCAGAGCACCTGATCGCGGATCTCGTCGTTGTAGAAGGCAATATGTGTCTGATATTCGTCGACGATCGTGGAGAGCGCGAGGTGTGCGCGGTCAAACATGACCGACACGTCCACTTCGGGGTCAATGATCTCGTAGACGCCGAGGTGCATCAGCAGGTGATAGACCACCGTGCCCTGCTCGACGACAATACTGGAGAGCGATGCCTCTGCCAGCTCCATGCTGAATTCGGAGGCAGGAATGAGCAGCCCGAAGGTGTCGCCGCTGATCCGACCGAAGAGGCAGCCCTTCGGCAGATCGGTGTGCAGCGACTTCGCGATCGTTCTCAGTGCGTGATCGCCGAAGGCATTGCTGAAAATATCGTTGACGATCTTGAAATTCTTGACATTGAGGAACGCGACAAGGTATTTCCTGTCCGGGTTCGCGCTGAGCCGCCTGCGGATGCACTCGTAGAGGTATTCCTTGGTGTAGAGCCCGGTCAGGCGGTCGTGCGTCGCGTTGTAGATCTCCTGCCGGAGCCTGCGCTCCTCGTCGGTGTTGTCGCGGATGCTCAGGAACTGACCGGCATCGCGGAGATTGTCGTCCGTGAGGATGTGCTTTTCCAGCACATAGTATTTCGCATCGCTGCCGGTGCCGATCACATGCCGGACCGTCCATTCGCGCTCGGTTTGCGTATGCGCGCCGAACATGCCCGTCAGCTTCTCGCAGACCTTGTCCAGCTCATCCTCCGTAATATCGATCAGTGAAAGCCCGGGGCTGTTCGCCCAGATGCACTTGTTGTTCATGTCGAAGAAGAACAGCGCCTCCGGCATGCCCGAGGCAAGGCGTCCGAGCATGCTGTCGAGCAGCCGTCTCGGGCGGTATCGGATGGAGAAATAGTAGATCAGCAGCCCGAAGACACCGAAGCCGATCATCGACCGGTCGATCGGTGTGCGCGAGAAGATGTAGAAGGTCTGCCACACCGCCGTGCAGAGCATGGTCCCGAGAATGACGGAATACCGCTCGGAATAGATGCGCGGGGAGTGCATGAGCTTATAGATGAAAATGATGAGAGTCACGGCGAGAATGCCGTAATCGAGCACGCGGTGGAACGCCTGCCCGAAATAGGGCACCAGCCGGAAATAGGGTGCATCGTCCGCGATGATCTCCTCGAGCCCGAAGGCATGGTTGAAAAACGGGTTACAAAGCAGCTGAACAATATCAACCGCAAACAGAGTGTTGACACCGCAGCGTGCAAACCATCCGCGTTTGATGGCGCAGTATTCAAAGGCGAACCGCAGGAGGCTGTACATGACGAAATTCATGCCGATGAAGTAGATATAATAGCCGACGGTCGAGAGCGCCGCGGTGTGCGCGCAGACGATGATCAGATTGCCGAGCACCGGCGGGATCAGCGAAGCCGTCAGCAGGGCGACCGTGGAGCCGATCTGCCTGCGCGAGCGGTGCGCCATGAGGCTGCACGCCACCAGTGCAGCGATCATGAATGTATATATGAGTGCAAATTCAAATCTCATAGCATCAGTCCTATCTGTTGTCAGCAGGGCATAACAGTTGAATGACATACAGGATACCATAATTATATCATACTTCACAAAAAAGTGCAAGAATGTCGGGTGCTGATTTGTACAACAATGTGATTTTTCTGCGATTTGCACAAAGCAGCTGCACTGTTTTTGAGCGTTATGCTGAGGACGGAACAACAAATTGCGGCACGTTTTTTCGGGATGCTGCCGGTCTGTCAGCGGCTCAGGATTCCGTCGCCCCGGAGCAGCCTTCGCTTGAGCAGGCAGAAGTCTCTTGCGTCGAGGATGCCGTTTGCGTCGAGATCGCCGCCCTGCCACCAAGCGACCGTGATGCGGTCGTGCATGAGCCAGCGGTGCAGCGTGACCGCGTCGGCGAGCGTGCAGCAGCCGTCGCCGTTGAGATCGCCGGTCATGCAGCCGAGCAGCTTTGCAAATTCCGCATCCTGCCTGCCGTGATAGTGGTGATTCCACGAGAAGATCAGGTGCTTTTCCGCCGCAGCGGTCGCGATGCAGCTCTGCCGCAGCGATTCCATATCGCGCACGGAGGAATCCGCGCAGAAAGCCTCATTGTTGACCCAGAACCGCATTCGGTCTCTGACGGCACCGTGCAGCGCGTCGGTCCATTCGCGGAGCGTGTCGGCGTCGTAATCGCGCCCGCCGCCGTCCTGATGCGCAAAAACATCCTGCCTGCGCAGCCCGGCAGCGGGAATCAGCGCGCGCCAGAATTCGGCATATTCCGCAGCGGTCGACAGATCGCGGTTGAAGAACGGGCTGATCATCAGCGGCTTTTCGGGGCAGAGCGCCTCGACCGCGGCGACCGTCCGGGCGATATTCTGTCCGAGTATCTGCGCATATTCGGCACGGCTGCTGTCAAAATTCCAGAGCTCGTTGTTGTAATAAAACCCCGCAATCTGTGCGCCGTATTCCGCGCCGAACTGTTCCCATATCTCCGTGACGAGCGTCTCGCACTGTGCGGCGTTTTCGCCGCACCAGCGGGAAAAACCGTCATCCGGTGCACCCCAGCCGTATTGCCACCAGCGGCTGTCGCTGACCGTGCCGATCCAGACCTGCATCCCGGTCTGAGCCGCCGCTTCCAGCGCAAAGGAGAGCGCATGCTGCCCCTCGGAGCCGGGCACCAGCGCGGTCGGCAGCAGCGAATATGCCGCTGTCAGCGTGCAGGCATCGGGGTCGGTCTTGTGCGATTCGTCGCCTTCAAATTCATAGGTGAGATCGACCGCCGACTGCAGAATCACCGAATGAAAGCCCGCGGCACGCATATCCGCCAGCTCGCTCTGCCACTGCGCGGCGCTCCAGTCCCGGCAATACCACCCCTGCAGAAAGCTTGCCTCAAACACCGGTGCATCCTGCGGCAGCTCCGCCGAAGCGACCGGCATCTGCAGCAGCGAGAGCGCCGCCGCGGTACAGAGAAACCGTCTCATAAGCACCTCCCTCTGCAAAAACCCCCGTCCGGACAGGGCGGGGGATTCACTGTTATTGCTTTTGCGCCTTGATCATCTTCATGCGCGTGAATTCCTCACGCTCCTTGTCCTCGAGCGCGTCGGAAATCGTCTTGATGGTCTGCATATAGCGCGGGATCAGCACGTTCTTGAGCGCATTGGCGCGGCGCTGTGTCGCGCTGATCGCGGTCGCCAGCCGGAAGACGCCGTTGTCGACCTCCGCGAGCATGAGCGTCATGTCGCGCACCCTGCAGAAAGCCGCATAGGCGAGGTCGAGCTGCACATTGGTGTCGAGAAAGCCGTAGGGGATCAGTACGTCACTGTGCATGTCGTGCGTGATCTTCGGGATCTCAACGCCCATGACCGTGCGCGTCTCAAGCTGCACGTCGCAGTCGACGGGCACCGTGCCGGCAAACTGCTCGATCAGTCCGAGCGTGATATTCGCCTCCTGCAGTGCCGCATAGGCGCTGCGGTAGGTCTCCTCGATCGAGCCGCGCAGCTCCTTTGCCCGCCCGACCAGCTGCATCAGCTCGCGGATGAGGACATTGCGCTTGCGGTCCATGAGGTCGTAGCCGAGCTTTGCCAGTGCGAGCGAGCGCTTTGCCGCCATCAGATTTCCTTTGGTCGGGAATACCTGATCAGCCATTTCTGCCACGCACCTTTGCTTTCAGCGCCTGTGCCGCGTCCGGATCGTAGTGTGCATCGAGCATCTGATCGTCAACGCGGTCGAGCGACTGTCTCGGCAGCAGCGAGAGCAGCGCCCAGCCGAGGTCCAGCGTCTGCTCAATGGAGCGGTTTTCGTCGAAGCCCTGCGAGAGGAACACCTTTTCAAACCAGCTGCCGAATTCGAGATATTTGCGGTCGAGGTCGGCGAGCTCCTCCTCGCCGATGACCGAAGCCAGCGATCTGGCGTCCTGCACCTGCGCATAGGAGGCGAAGAGCTGATTGGCGACTGCCGCGTGGTCGGCTCTGGTGTAGCCCTCGCCGATGCCGTCCTTCATCAGACGCGAGAGCGACGGCAGCACCGCGATCGGCGGATACACACCGGACTGCTCGAGTCCGCGGTCGAGCACGATCTGCCCCTCGGTGATATAGCCCGTGAGGTCGGGCACGGGGTGGGTGATATCGTCGTTCGGCATCGTGAGAATGGGGAGCTGCGTCACGCTGCCCTCGATGCCCTCGATGATGCCCGCGCGCTCATAGAGCGATGCGAGATCGGAGTAGAGGTAGCCGGGGAAGCCCTTTCTGCCGGGAATCTCGCCCTTTGAGGACGAAAACTCGCGCAGTGCCTCGGCATACGCCGTCATGTCTGTCATGACGACGAGAATGTGCTTGTGCTTTTCGTAGGCGAGAAACTCCGCCGCAGTCAGTGCGCAGCGCGGCGTGATGATGCGCTCGACGATCGGGTCGTTCGCGAGGTTGAGGAACATGACGACATTCTGCAGCACGCCGCTCTCCGCGAACGAGCGCCGGAAATACTCCGCAACGTCATTCTGGATGCCCATTGCCGCAAACACGACCGCGAATTCCGCACCGGAATCCTTTGCGATCTGCGCCTGCTGCACGATCTGCACGGCGAGCTTGTTGTGCGAGAGCCCCGTGCCCGAGAAGATCGGCAGCTTCTGCCCGCGGATCAGCGTCATCAGGCAGTCGATCGAGGAGATGCCGGTCTGGATGAAATTGCGCGGATACTGCCGCGACACGGGGTTCAGCGGCTGCCCGTTCACATCGCCGAATTTCTCCGGCACGACGTCGCCGAGCCCGTCTGCGGGTCTGCCCGCGCCGGTGAAGACGCGCCCGAGCAGATCATCCGAGAGCGGCAGCTCCATCGGTCTGCCGGTGAACTGCGTGCGGGTATTGGTCAGCGAGAGACCCTGCGTGCCCTCGAAGACCTGCAGGATCGCCTTGTCGCCCTCGAGCATGGCAACTCTGCCGGTGCGCTCTGTGCCGTCATCGAGCACGATGCGCGCCATTTCGTCAAAGTGTGCGCCCTCGACATGGTCGAGCACGACCAGCGAGCCGCTGATGCTGTGCAGCCCGAAATACTGGATACTCAAGGCTCAGAGCACCTCCTTCTTACGCGCGCGGAGCCCGTCCAGCGTCGCGTCGATCTGCTGCGTCAGCGTGTTGAACCGCTCCAGCTGGCGGTTGGGGATATCGTATTTCACCTTGATGACCAGCTCGAAGACCCCGCTGTCGCGAATCTCCGCGAGCGTGACGCCGTCGGAGAGCAGCTTCTTTGCGCGGTGGCAGACATGCAGGATGAGCTTCATCATGCGGAACTGCTTTTCGAGCGGGACAAAGGTGTCCTCGGCGTGATAGGCGTTCTGCTGCAAGAATCCGACGCGGATGATGCGTGCGATCTCCATTGTCAGCTTCTGATCCTCGGGCAGCACGTCGGAGCCGATCAGGCGCACGATATCGAGTAGATTCTGCTCCTCCTTGAGAATCGTGCTGAGCTCGTTGCGGTAGGTGACGAATTTCTGGTTGACCTTCTTGCGGTAATAGGGCGCCAGATCGTCCATATATTCGCTGTAGCTCGAGGTCCAGTTGATCGCGGGGTAGTGTCTGGCATAGGCGAGTGCCTTGTCGAGCCCCCAGAAGCAGCGCACGAAGCGGCGGGTGTTCTGCGTGACCGGCTCGGAGAAATCGGAGCCCTGCGGCGACACCGCACCGATGACCGTCACCGAGCCCTCACGTCCCGAGAGTGTCTCATAGGCGCCGGTGCGCTCATAGAATTCGGAGAGGCGCGAGGGGAGATATGCCGGATAGCCCTCCTCTGCGGGCATCTCCTCGAGACGCCCGGAGATCTCGCGCAGTGCCTCTGCCCAGCGCGAGGTCGAGTCCGCCATGATCGCGATGTGATAGCCCATGTCGCGGTAATATTCCGCGAGCGTGATGCCGGTGTAGATCGACGCTTCACGCGCCGCGACCGGCATATTCGAGGTGTTTGCGATGAGCACGGTGCGCTCCATCAGCGATTTGCCCGTGCGCGGGTCCTTCAGCGCGGTAAATTCCTCGAGCACCTGCGTCATTTCGTTGCCGCGCTCGCCGCAGCCGATATAGACGATGATATCCGCGTCACACCATTTTGCGATCTGGTGCTGCGTCATGGTCTTGCCGGTGCCGAAGCCGCCGGGGATCGCCGCGGTGCCGCCTCTTGCGATCGGGAAGAGCGTGTCGAGCACGCGCTGCCCGGTGATCATCGGGCGGGAGGGCGGCAGACGCCTTGCGGCGGGTCTGGCGCGGCGGATGGGCCACTTCTGGCAGAGCGTCAGCGAGTGCTCCGTGCCGGTGCTGTCCTGAATGCGGATGATCTCGTCGTTGATGCGGTGCATGCCGTTGCGTGCGGCAAAGACGACCGTGCCCGAGAGCGTCGGCGGCACCAGACACAGGTGCAGAATGGCAGAGGTCTCCTGACAGGCGGCATACGCCTCGCCCGGCTGGAGGACTGTGCCCGGTCTGACCTTGATCTCGACGTCGTATTCCTTTTCGGTGTCGAGGATCGGCACATCGAGCCCGTCGCCGATGAACGCGCCGGACGCCTGCTCCAGTGCGCGGAGCGGGCGCTCGATGCCGTCGAAGATATTGGTGAGGATGCCCGGACCCAGCGTGACCGACATCGGCGCGCCGGTCGGCGTGACAGGCTCGCCGGTCTGCAGCCCGGAGGTGCTCTCATAGACCTGAATGGTCGTCTCGAGATCGGTCAGACCGATGACCTCGCCGATCAGCCGCTTGCTGCCGACATAGACCATCTCGGACATGGAAAAAACATCGGTATCGCGCACCTTGACGACCGGTCCGTTGACGCTGTAAATGACAGGTGTCTGCATCATTCGTTCCCTCCGTCAATGCTGTGATTGCGGTAAAAGCCGCGGTACTGCCCGGCAAAGGCGTCGTCGAGCGTGTGGTTGACGCAGCGGCGCCCGTCGGCAGAGAGCACCGAGAGCCCGCCGAGCTGAATGGCGCGGTCCTCCCGGAAGCTGACCTCCGTGCCGGCAGCGCGGCGCAGCGCCTCCTGCATGTGCATATCGGCAGCGCGCAGAAGGATCGTCGCGCCCGGCTCGGGCTGCTTGTTCTTCAGGAGGCTCTCCATCCAGCTTTGGTATCGCTCCGACTCTGTGAAGGCGGCAATGCGCTCCCTGAGCTCGGCGAAGAGCCCCAGCAGAAGCGTCTGGCGGCGGCTGAGCAGCGTGGTCTTTCCGCGGTAGCCGACCTGAGACAGCCGCTTTTTGTATTTGGAATCAATGCGGGCTTTTGCAGCGGTGATCTCGCGCTCTGCCTCCGCCTCACAGCGCGCCTGCGTCTCCGCCAGGATCGCAGCGGATTCGGCTTCTGCACGCTCAGCAAGCGCATAGACCTGCTGCTCGGTTCTGCGGGAGACCTCTGCCATAAATTCCTGCAGTTTCTGATTGGCATCCATGCTGCACAGTCCTCTCTTCAAATGTGGATCCCGACCGTCTCGGCGAGATAGCGCGAGATGGACGCGGTCATATCGGCGCTGCCGTGGCGGTCCGGGATGACGGTGAGCAGGGGAACGCCGCCGCGCTCCTTATACTGCCGGACCGCATCGCCGCAGAGACCGGCAGCGATCTCCGTGAGCAGCACAACAGCGATGCCCTCCATGTGCGTCGCATCGTGCAGGGCGCGTGCAGCCTCCTGCGGCGTATGCACGATCACGCCCTCGATGCCTGCGAGCCGCATGCCCAGGAGAGAATCGCGGTTGTCGCTGATGACAAAGCTGCGCATCAGAGCTTCGAGAGGATCATGATCGCGATCAGCAGACCGTAGATCGCAACGCCCTCGCCCAGTGCAACGAAGATCAGCGCCTTCGCAAAGACCTTGGGCTCCTCCGCGATCGCGCCGATGGCGGCAGGAGCAGCATTTCCGACCGCGATGCCGCAGCCGATCGAGCCGATGCCGACCGCAAGTGCAGCCGCGAGATAGCCGAGCCCCGAAGCGGAGGTGCCGGATGCCGCCGCGGTCGCCTCCGCAGCGTGCACGAGACCGCCCGCGGGCACTGCGATCGCAAAAAGCATCACAGCGGCGAAGGCACAGAGGTTCATCAGCATGGCTCTGCGCATGGATTTACCGGATTTTTTCTTCGTGATCACGGCATAGACCGGCAGAGCGAGCAGTGCGACGACCGCCAGCGGGAGCAGGATCAGCTCGAGAATTTCAAAAACAGACATGGTGGTTTCCTCCTGTATTCGGTTTATTTATGAGACCGGGCATCGCTCAGACCGGTCAGCTCATCAAACTGTACGGAGATCGGCGTGAACGGCTGTCCGTCTCCGTCGTAGCAGCGCGAGAATACCTCGTAGAATTCCAGACGCAGCACCTGAATGCCGACGATCAGACCCTCGAGGCCCATGACAAAGGCATTGCCGATGATGATCGTGAGCCACGATCTGCCGTCGCCGCCGATCATCTCCGAGAGCAGGAGCACGACGCTCATCAGTCCCGCGTGTGAGAAGACAAATCCGCCGACACGGATAAACGACAGCGTATTGGTCGCATAGCCCAGCAGAAATTCAAAGCACTCGAAGAAATTCGACGCGATGAAATCCCCGATCGCCGGCATCTCGTAATGCTTGTGTGCCATCCAGTGCCCGAGCGGCTCGCGGAAGAACATCAGCACGAGCGGTACGACCGCCAGCGCGATCAGTGCCCCCTTGGGCAGCAGCATGTTGCCGGTGATGATGCTCAGCACGATCAGCAGCAGCGCACTGAAGAAGACCAGCCCGGCGAGCCCGTTGTTGCCGAAGACCGCCTCCTCGTAATTGTGCTGCCGCAGCCGCACGCAGATATTGACAAGAATGGAAATAAGAATGATCGCGGCGCCGATGCCGACCGCACCGAAGATGAACAGATTCGTGTTCTCCATTGCGTGCAGCGGCAGCAGGCGGATGCCGAGCGATTCATAGACCGGGTCGAGCAGGTCCTCGAAGCCGAACACCGAGCCGTAAAGCGCTCCGAAGACCGCCGAGGAGATGCCGATGCGCGCCATGATGCCGCCGAGCGTGATCTTCTTTTTGTGCTCGAGGTACAGTCCGATCAGTGCGAGCACGATGCCCTGCCCCAGATCGCCGAACATGATGCCGAAGAGCAGCGTATAGGTGAGCGCCATCAGCGTTGTCGGGTTGTAGCCGCGGTAATTGGGCAGCCCGTACATCTCGACGAACATGCCGAAGGGTCTGGTGAACCAGCCGTTCTTCATGCGCACGGGCGGCTGCACCTTGGAATTCTCCCACGGCTCCTCGTAGCTGACGGCAAGGTCGCTGACGCGGTCGATCAGCCTGCGGAAGGTCTCCTTTTCTGAAACCGGCACATAGCCCATCAGGTTGAATTTGTCGTGCATGAGGATGCACTGCGACCGCAGCCGCCAGACCTCGCTCTGATATTTGGCGAACCGGTACATCCTGCCGAGCAGCGGTCCCTCAGCCTCGTAGATGCGGTGCTCCTCCTGCTCGAGCTTCTCAAGCGCGGATTTTTGCTCGGTCAGGCGGATCTGCAGCTCTGCCATGACCTGCTCGGGCGTGCCGCTGATATTCTCCGGCAGCGTGAATTCCTCAAAGAGCAGCCCCTTCATGATCGCGTCGACGGCAGGGATGCGGTCGCGCTCGGCGAAGTAGAAGCCCCAGACATATTCATGCGCGGTGTAATACGCCTGAAAGATGAAGCTCTCATCGCTGTAGAAGGCGAGCTTCTGCAGATTTTCCTCCGGCATGCGCCCGAAGCGCGAGAGAATGTGCCTGCAGTGCGTCAGCTCGCCGAGGTCGATCTCGGAGCTCTGCAGGTGCTTGAGATGGATCGCGGCATTTTCGCAGTCCGCGATCTGCCTGCGGGTCTGAGTGAGCTGCTCGTGCACATCCCGCAGCGATCTGGCAATGCGGTCGGTCTCCGAAGTGATCTGCTCGGGCGTGAATTCCCCGGGCAGCGGTTCGGACCCCGTATCCGGCGGGATCTGCCGCAGATCGAGCTCTGTCAGGCGCTTCAGCGGCTCCGCGAAGGGATTCTGCTCTGCTCTGTCCGTGCCGGGGGAATCCTCCGGCGTCCCGAGCAGCCTGCCCGCATGCTCAATGTGGAACACGCCGCTCTGCAGACAGGCGATGATCGCCTCATCGAGCTGCGGCAGCGGTCCGACAATGCTGACCAGCTCCAGCTTTTCAATGGACAAGTGAACACCTCCAATTATAACGGCTCCGTGATGACAAGGAGCGACTGGATATCGGACACCGGCTTTTTGTAGCGGATGCCCTCGATGATCGTGATGAGATTGTCGATCTCGATGCGGCTGAGGATATGGTAGGCATACATGCTGACCGCCGCATGCCCGGAGAAATGCAGCTTTGCACGCGCGGTGCGTCCGCGGAGCGTCGTGAAGGCGAGCTCGACGCGCATGGAATCGGGCGTGTCGGGCAGATCGTCCATCAGTCTGCCGTAGCGCGTGCCGCTCAGCAGACTGTCGAAGGCGGCGAGGTCGGGCGCGTCGTAGAGCTGCTCGAGCATGCGCCGCGGCAGCTTGCCGGGGATCGGCAGCATCATGCTGCGCAGCGTGTCGCGGTCGGTGTGAAAGACGCTTTTCAGGCGGTAGGCGTTGATGAGGTTGATCAGGTCGACCTGCTCGCCAATCAGCTCACGGAGCGCGTCGAGGTCGCTTCCCTTGAGGGAGCTCTCCGCCTCCTTCAGGATCTGGGAGAGGCAGCAGGCGCGCAGAGCGATCTCCAGCTCGGTATAGTTGACCGGCTCCGCCGGATCCCCGAGATATTTCCGCAGGATCGGCGCATACATCGTGTGCGCGCAGACATTGATGATATCCTCGTGCGTTTCGGCTCTGGCGAGCTGCTCCTGCGAGAAGACCAGATAGGGTGCGAGCCATGTGTCCATCGCGGAGATATAGCCCTGCGGACCGAGCCGGATCGCCCGGAACAGCTCGCGGATCTCGTATTCATAGAGGAAGAAGCGGAAAAACGGCGCCTTTCGCAGCTGCTCCATGCCGCAGAAGTGGATGCACTGTGTGAACAGCTGGCGCCTGAGCAGCATTTCGACATAGCCGCGGTGGGTGAAGGACGGCTCCAGACCGCTGAGCACCTCGCTGTAAGCGGGCGTCTCCTTGAGATAGGCAACGACCTCGGGCACGGAGTGCAGCGCAGTCAGTGCGCGGTAATCCGCGGGACGCAGCCGGTGCCCGTAGGCGGTGCGGATAGAGGCAGCCGTCGCGCGGTAATTCTTCGGCATGGCGGTCAAGCCTCCGCGTCGGCAAGCGTATCGCGGAAGAGCACCTCAAGGAGCTCTGCACGCTGCGTCTCAAACTGTCTGGTCATCGCGTCGCCCTTGCGGTCAAAGTCTGCGCGGAGCTCGGTGAGCTTTGCCTCACAGGCTTCTCTCGCCTGCTCCTCATATTCAAAAACGGTGTCGCGAATCTGCCGCTCCGACGCCTCAGCGATCGCGGCACAGCGCGCTCTGGTCTCGCTGATCTGCTGCTCATACTGTGCCTGTGCGGCGGCGAGCCGCTCCTCGATCCGCGCGTCGAGCTGCACGATTTCGCGGATGGTCTGATCCATAAGCCACACTCCCTTCTGACGGAGACAGGATTTTTCTGTTATTTGTGCAGTTTGCCGAAATGTGCTGATAATCGCGCGCTGCTTTTGTGCCGGAAACGGCGCCGCAGCCGCGCAAACCCGCAGAAAAGACCGCGAAATATCGGAAAAATGCACAAACCCCGAGAATATTTACATTTCATTATACTCCCTTTGCGGAAAAATGTCAAGGAAAAACCCGCAAATTGTCATATTTCTTTCGCATCGTCTGCCGCAGGCGCAAAACGGAGCCCCCTTTGACCGGGGACTCCGTTGTCCTTGCTCTGTTGATCGGTGCAGACTGCCGGGGCAAAGCCGCTGCCGTCAGCCCTCGAATCTGAGGATGCCGTTCTGCTCGAGATTGAGCAGATAGGTCAGCCGGAGCTGATCGCGGTATTCTGGCTTTGCGAGGTAAGTGAGATAGGTGTCCATGACGCTCAGCGGCGAGGACCATCTGCCCTCGATGCGGAAATTCTCAAAGCCCATCGGCACGAGCGTCTCAAAGACCTTCCCGGGCGTCAGCAGCGTCGGGTTGTCGGTATTCTGATAGTAGGTCCTGTCGAGATACGGACACTGGAACGACTCGGGATTGTGGAAGGCAGCCTTCAGACCGAACCGGCTGACATGCTGTGTATAGGCGATCTGCGTTCTGCCGAGGTACTGGATATGTGCTCTTCTGCGCGGGCAGTCCGGCGGGCAGACACAGTTGACGAGCAGCTCTGCGCGCTCCTTGTGCGGCAGTTTGGCGAGCAGCTCGGTATCGCTGTTGAGGCTGTAGTCGATCAGCACGCTGTCATACTGCTCAAGCTCTGCGCAGAGTGCGTCGAAATCGGTGATCTGCTTGGCATCGGAGGAGATATACTGAAAATGCGGATACTTCGCGCGCAGATGCTTTTCGAGCACCGGCGAGGCGACGATCACGCCGTTTTTGGCGTCGGGCGTGTCCGCGAGCTTCATGCAGCGATTGCACCAGCGGTCGGTCAGGTGGCTCTGATTGGTGAGCACATTGGTAAAGGTGTAGCGCACGGCGATGCCGCGCCCGTTGAGCTCGCTGATGACATAGGAGACATCCTCCTCGCTGAAGCCTGCCGCACTGCGGATGCCGCCGTTCCAGACCGAGGACGGGAATTCGCCCCAGAAGGAGCCGATCGAGACATCCTCGCGGAACTGCTCGGGAAATTCGTGCATCATCATGAGCAGCACCATATTGAGGTTGAAGCTGCGCGCGAGCCCGGGAATGTGGAATTTGACTGACATAATAGTGTTCCCCCTGTTATTTTTCCAGCCTGCGGATGTAGGCGAAGGTTTTTGCCTCGCCCTTCTCCGCGAGCATTTTCAGCAGAAAGTGCAGCTGCTTTGCGGTTTTCGGATGGATCGGTCTGCCACGCTCAAGCCCGCTCTCAAAATATTTGAGCGGGTCGGTCTGCCTGTAATCGGCGCCGCGGTAGATTTTGCTGGCGGCGACGCGGTCGCAGAACATTTCGATCAGATAGCGCGTCGGCATGGGCACGGGCTCATAGCGCCGTGTCTTGGGATTATAGTCCGACCAGTATTCAAAATGATGGCGGTTCCTGCCCTTGTGGTGCATCCAAGCGGCGGAATAGCCCTGATGCTCGCGCTCCGCCTCATTGGGACTGCGGTTGCCCTGAAAATAGAGTGCCCCGGGGATGAACTCGGTCGGGGAGAATTTGGAGAGATCGTGCAGCAGACCCTGCAGCGGAATGCCGGCGCGGATGCAGTGGAGCATCACCTGATGCCGGTGCCGCAGCACGGTGCGCAGATGTGCGATCGGGTGCATGGCGAATGCCTCCTCAACAGTCGTTTGCTCCATTATACCACATTCTCCGCAAAAGTGCAAGAAGAAAAAGCGCTTCGCGAAAAGAATAATAAAGAAGAGTGAAGGCAGCGGAACAACTCTTCACTCCTCCCTCCTACTTCCTCCCTGCTCCCTGCTCCCTCCTCATTTCTCACTTCTTCTTGCACTTTTCGGCGGAATATGCTATAATAGGAGCGCAAAGCAATCATGCTGCACAGCATTTCACTATTTGATGCAGTATTACGACAGATCGGGAGGAACAGTATGAAACAGTGTCCGCACTGCGGTGCATCCATGTCGGACGGCATTGAGCTCTGTCCGGCTTGCGGGGAGCGGCTGACCGCGGAACCCGCGCTCCCCGGGGAGGAAGCACCGGCAGATGACCTTTTTGCGGAGGCATCTCGGCAGGAGGAACAGCGCCGCGCCGCCTACCGCGCCCAAAAACGCCGCACGGAGCATCCGGCAGGGGGCGGCGATGCAGCCCCTGAGCCGCGCACAGACAAATCCGCTTCCGACGACCCCTTCGCGGAGGCGTCACAGCAGGAGACCGAGCGCCGCTCTGCCAGCCGCCGCGCCGCACAGGCGGAGGGGGAAATCTCCGCGGACGACGTCTTTCCGGAGGACGAAGCAGACGGGGAGGCGCAGAAGCAGCAGGTTCCTGTCAGAAAGCGCTTGCTCCGCATCGCAGCGATCGCTGCGGTCGGCGGGCTGCTGATCTGGTGTGCAAAGGGCTTCAGCAAAAAGCTCGACCCCGATGCCGATTCGAGCCGGACGCCGACCGTCAGCACCGTTGACCCCATCGGGGTCGGGACGGGGGAGCCCGTCTGCTATTTCCGGGGCAGCCAGCCGTATGTCGTTCTGAACGGAGCGGAGATCGAGCTGGGCGACCAGATCGGCTACAGCCTGAACGGTTCCAGCATGTCTGTGGAGTCTGCACGGCAGTATGCGCTCACCGAGGCGCAGTCCTTCTTTGCGGCGCACACCCGCATGACCGTGAAGGGGAACCGTCTCTTCTACCCGACCCCCTGTCAGACTGACGGCCAATCGCTGGAGGAGGGCGGCTATCTGCTCAACTGTATCGATTTCGGGCAGCACGGCATCACGCTGGAGGATCTCACGCACGGTGAACCGATCTTCGGCGACTACTGGGTGACGGATGAAGGCGGCATGGCTGTTGCGTATCAGTCGCGCACCTATCTCGGTACAAAAAGCCTGAGCGTCCGCTATGTGCAGGGCGATACGTTTGAGGTCAGCATGGATGTACGCGAGGTCTGGGCGCCGAAGACGCCGAACGGCATACTGTATTTCTGGACCGGCAATGAGAGCGAGGAATCCGGCGGCGCCATAAACAATGCCCTGTATTCAATCGATACCAACAGCGGTTTCAACCGGTTATCGCTGGTGCAATCGGATGTGACGCAGCTGAAGCACCACGCGCAGACTCCGGAACGGGTCTTTATTGTTGCGGGTGATCCGGAAAAAGGTCAGGATGACGAGAGCTTTTCGGGCTTCTGTGCCATGCAGCTGAAAGGAGATTCGACAGAATTCACGGGGCTCGCATGGGATAACGTGTTGTCGGATGAGTTCAGTTTCATCGTGTATCCCGACGGCAGCTGCTATTACACATCGTTTGATTCCGGCAAAAAGGAATGGATGTTCTTCGATTCAGACACGAGGGGGGTGAGTCAGCTTGCATTTGAGGCGGATGAATGGAATCTGACCTTTGCAACAGATTACCCGATGATCCTGCTCTGCAAGGAAAGTGCTGACAATACGTTCCTGACGGACTGCAGGCTGGTCAACCGCGGCAGGCTCTGCAATATCACATGGGATGCGTTCGACTTTGGTGAGCAGGGCGATGCCGTGATCAAAAACATCCGCTTCACGGACGGCGAGCCGGGTCTGGAAGCCGAGATCGCGGACGGGGATATGAACATTACAGTTTGGAGCAGCTACATTGTGCAGGGCAATGTCCCCGGCGCATCACAGGTCGGTGCGGACAGCGTGACGGGTCCGGACATTGTACTGCTCAGGCAGCTGGATACGCAGGAATTCTGGAACGGCGTTCTCAGCACGCGGGATGTCCCCGCGACGCTCATCGCCGAGGCGGGCTCTCCGGGGCTTGTCAGCATCTCCGTGTTCGGCAACCGGCTCGCGCGGAATGTGCAGCTCTCAAGCATCCGCTATGACCGCGTGCACAACTGTCTGCTCTGCATCGCAGACTATGCGGACAACACCGCGCTGGGCACGCTGAGCGTGATCTTCTTCCACGGAATCGGCGGAACGCGCATCGATCTGCGTCAGCGCGTCTCGCAGCTGACCGTGCCGCAGAAGGACAGTGCCTATACCTTCCCGCGGGATATCTATTATGTCAGCGAGGAGGAGGACGGCAGAACGCTCTGGACGTACAATCTCGATGCGCTGACCGAGGATAAGATCATGGTCGGCGCGGATTATTATATTCTGGGCGCGCCCGCCATGCTGGATTACGCCGGCGCGCTGAACACCCGTGCTGCATATGCAAGGCAAGCGGCCGAATAACGGAACCGACGCACCGGCGGAATGACCGGTGCGCGGCTTTTTCAGGGAGGATCGAACATGACAGCACCGCATCTGCCGTCCTATGCGGCATATTTCAGCTACAATCTGCGGAACTATCTGGGCGACTGGAGCCGCGCACAGCTGTATCTGCGCTCGGGCGATACGGTCATCGGCGGGCTGCATTTCACCGATCAGGCGATGGCGGTCCTGCGCGACCGCGATCACCCCGATTTCAGGAAATACTGGACCATTCTGCTGTTCCGCATCATGCACCATCACCCGTATCTGTTCCATGCGACCGACGGTGCGCAGAGTTGGACGACCCGCACAGTGCGCGACCGCGGCGGGCAGGTCAGCTTCATGACGGTCGTGCCGAAGCTGAGCCAGTATGAATACGAATTGAAGGTGCGCGCATTCAAGCCGCGCTTTGATGCGTTCATGCAGCGGCTGCGGAAGCTGACGGCGGGGCGCAGCACGATGGAGACCGCGCTGATCACGGTGCGGGAGATCGCGGCGGTCAGCGACTTTGACTATACCTATCAGAACAACTCCATCCGCCATGCGCTGATGGAGGGCACGACGATGTGCTGGGGCACGACGGGCTTTTTCAACACTGCGATGCATCTGCTGGGCTACCGTGCGGAGCCGCTCTTCTCGTGGCATGTCGGCGGCGGCAGAGAGCACGCATGGTCGGCGCTCTATGTCCCCGAGCGGGGGCGCTGGGTCGAGATCGACGCGACATGGATGAATCAGAGGGTCAAGGTCGGCGGGCAGGAGCGCAAGGTCCTCGCGATGCAGTATTTTGATTTCAGCAGCAAGGACAGCGAAACATACGCGCAGCACCACTGCACCGAGATGGAGACGGTCTTCGAGCTGACCGATCTGCCGCGCCCGGGTCTTTACGGCAGGGGCGGCATCGGCTATCAGTTTCCCGGGCAGACGGGCTATGTGACAGATGCGGTCCCGGTTCCGGGCGGCGGCATCGAGCTGCGGCTTCTGAACGGCAGCAGCAGACGCATCCGGCTGTGAGCATATACTCCCTGCGATAATTGTCCGGAAGGTTTACAAAGCGTATTCGTTGACAAATTCAGACTGCCCGAAAACCCCGTCCGCAGGCGAAAAATATTGCGGAAAACCGTAAAAATCGCCGGGAAATTTGCAAAAATCCATTGACTTTTCGCACGTTTTGTGATATGATTATAATAGACAAAATTGGGGGGAACTGTGTTATAATATTTGACAGAATGAAAACGGGAAGGATGTCAGGAATGGCTGATCGGTTTACCGTGCTTCGCACGAATGCGGAGCTCCGTGCACGGATCGCGGAGCTTGCCGCTGAGATTTCAAGGGATTACGAGAACTGCGTCACGGAGGAGCATCCGCTGCTCCTGCTGTGCACGCTGCGCGGGGCAGTGTTCTTTGCGGCAGACCTTGCACGCTGCCTGACTGTCCCCGCGGAGCTGAATTTTATCAAGGTGCACACCTATGTTGGTAAGGAGTCGAAGCTCAAGCCGGAATTTGAGCTCGGCAAGGACATTCCGGTGAAGGGGCAGCGCGTGCTGATCCTCGAGGATATTGTCGATACCGGGCGCACGATGGACTGTGTTGTCCGGCACTATTATGAATCCGGCGCGGATTCCGTGGAGATCTGCACGATGCTCGACAAGACCCATGCGAGGGCGAAGGGCTATGAGAAGGTCGTGCCGAAATATGCCGGATTTGAGATCGAAAATGAGTTTGTGGTCGGGTTCGGGCTCGACTGCGATGAAAAATTCCGCCTGCTGCCGGATGTGTGCGTGTACCATTCCGACAGCGAGCAGTCATAGGCACTGCGGCGGGATCGCCGGAGAGGAGGATGACCTATGCGCCAACGGTTTTATCGTGCCCTGATGATCGGGGCAGCCGGAATCGCGGCGGCGCTTGCAGCATTCGGAGCGGCTGCACTGGCGGCAGATTCCGGAACAAAGCTGTACCTCGGAGATGTGAATGTAGACTCGTATGTCAATGTTGCGGATGCGGTGCATCTGGCGCGCTATGTCGCGGAGGATATGGATGCTTCCCTCACCCGGCAGGGCAGCCTGAATGCGGACGTCAATCAGGACAGGGACGTCGATTCGTCCGATTCCAATATGCTGCTGGAAATACTCGCCGGCATTATCCCGCACCCGCAGGACGTGCCGCCCGAGGAGACGACGGAAACGACCGAGCAGACAACGTCGGAGACCGAGCAGACCACAACGGCTGAGACTGCCACAACCGAGCAGACTACAACAACCGCGGAAACGACGACCGAGCAGATCACGACCGGGGAGACAACGACCGAGCAGATCACGACCGGGGAGACAACGACCGTTTCAGAGGAAACACAGCCGCCGCAGACGGTCCCGCCTGCTGCACTGACCGTCGGCTCGCGGACGCTGCCGCTGGGCGACCCCGCAGAGGAGGTCATCGCGCTGCCGGAGATCGCGGCGGAATACGGCGCCCTGACGGAAAAGCTCACCCTCGCATACAACACCTGCATGATGGATTTCTATGTCTACGCGGAGGACCCTGCGAACACGATGATCCTGTTCTCGCGCGACGGCATTGTCATCGGCTATTACACCACCGCGAAGGAATACAGCTGCAGCAATCTCTACACGATCACGGAATACCGCGACACGCACCCGGACGGCACCGGTGAGCTCTACGCGGTCATGGCGCTCTCGAGCAGCGCGTCGATCTATGTCGACAGCGTCAGGGATCAGAACGATCTGCATGTGTTCTCCCGGCTGAATTTCTACGCGACCAACGCGATCAGAGGCGTCTACGGGCTGCCCGCACTGCACTGGAATGAGCAGCTCGCCGAAATGGCGCAGGCACACAGCGACGACATGGCAGAGAACAACTATATGTCCCACACCGATTCCTCCGGCATGGACCCGGGCGACCGCATCCGCGCCTCCGGCATCAAGTGGCGGATGATCGGCGAAAACGTGGACGGCGGACTGCGCGACCCGTTTGCGGCGGCAGATGACTGGTTCCGCTCGGTGAAGGGTCACAGAGAGGAGATCCTCGGCGAAGAGTATACCGATATCGGCATCGGCTTTGCCTATCGGTCGGGAACGAAATACGGCATCTACGGGACGCAGGATTACCTGTACTGATGCATAATATTACCGAAAACAGCATAATATACATGAATAATCGCGGTTTATGCAGGAATATTCAAAAAGCACTTGACAAATTTTCATTTTCGTGTATAATGGAAATACCGCACAGCTCATGTGCGGTATTCCCTTTGTATCAAAAGCGGTGAAAACACCGAAGAAAGGACGAATATCATCATGGCTGAAAAGAAAACCCCCAAGAAGATCGTTCTGGCATATTCCGGCGGTCTGGACACCTCGATCATCATCCCGTGGCTCAAGGAGAACTATCCGGGCTGCGAGGTCATCGCTGTTTCCGGCGACGTCGGACAGGGCACCGAGCTCGACGGGCTCGAGGAGAAGGCGATCAGGACCGGCGCCTCCAAGCTCTACATCGAGGACCTGACCGATGAATTCATCGACGACTATGTGTTCCCGACCATGAAGGCGGGCGCGGTCTACGAGGGCAAGTATCTGCTCGGCACCTCCTTTGCAAGACCGATCATCGCAAAGCGCATCGCAGAGATCGCGATGCGTGAGGGTGCAGACGCGATCTGCCACGGCTGCACCGGCAAGGGCAACGATCAGGTTCGCTTCGAGCTGACCATCAAGGCGTTCTGCCCGGACATGCAGATCATCGCACCGTGGAGAATCTGGGACATCAAGTCCCGCGACGAGGAGATCGACTACGCGGAGGCACACAATATTCCGCTGAAGATTTCCCGCGAGACCAACTATTCCAAGGATAAGAACCTGTGGCACATCTCCCATGAGGGTCTCGACCTCGAGAACCCCGCAAACGAGCCGCAGTACAACAAGCCCGGCTTTCTGGAGCTCGGCGTTTCCCCGGAGCAGGCACCCGACACCCCCACCTATGTCACGATCGACTTTGAGAAGGGCGTGCCGGTCGCGGTCGACGGCGTGAAGATGAAGGGCAGCGATGTGGTCCGCAAGCTGAATGCACTCGGCGGCGCAAACGGCATCGGCATCACCGATATCGTCGAGAACCGTCTCGTCGGCATGAAGAGCCGCGGCGTCTATGAGACCCCCGGCGGCACGATCCTCTATTACGCACACGCAGCGCTCGAGACCATCACGCTCGACAAGCAGACTGCAAGAGTCAAGGAGCAGCTCGCCCACCAGTACGCAGACCTCGTCTACAACGGGCAGTGGTTCACACCGCTCCGCGAGGCGCTCGACGCATTCGTTGACAGCACACAGCAGACCGTCAACGGCACCGTGAAGCTCAAGCTCTACAAGGGCAACATCATTACCGCCGGCATCACCTCGCCCGACACCCTCTACGACGAGGAGGTCGCAACCTTCGACGAGGACGACGTCTACGATCAGAAGGATTCTGCGGGCTTCATCAACCTGTTCGGTCTGCCGATCAAGGTGCGCGCAAAGCTCCAGCAGAAGCGCGGGAAGTGAAGTATTCCCTACACTGAATTTCATACTGGTGTATGGCTGCCATGAGGGCGTAAGCGGTAACACGGCACGCAGTATTTCGGGAAATCCTTACTACACGTATTCCGACCTTTGTGCGAGCATTTAACTGCCAGGAGGAATTGATATGAAAAAACAGACTATTCTCTTTGGTATTCTCGGCGTGACACTGTCCGTTTTTGCTGTCGCGGCTGTCTCTAAGATCGTGACAAGTGCAAAATCATCTCCGGAGGGAGTGGCGGAAGCTCCGATCACACCCGAAAACATTGCTGACCGGAAGACCGCGCTCGAAGCGGTTGACCCTGCCGATCTGCAGCGCGGCATGACGTATACCGGCGATACGAACTATCATGACGGAGACGGCAACATCTACCGTTACGATGAAAACGGTAAGCTGGTCGGGCTGATGAAATTCATGGGTCAGGATGAGGCGGCGCTGCCCGAGCTCGATGAAGCTGCAATCCGTGAGTGCGCACAGCAGTATCTCGCGGGGCTGGTCGCCGATCCGTCGCGCTACACATTCGAGCGGCTCGAGCGTGAGGGCGGCATCTACAGCGCATTCTTCAACGCGCGCTGCTGCGGCTTCCGCACAACGGACACGGTGTGCGTCATGATGAAGCCGAACGGCACGCTGGAGGGCTATCTGATGAACCACACCGGTGCTTTCGCGGATGTGACCGTCACCGAGGCGCAGATCACCGACGCGATTGCGCGTGCGGAGGCGGAGGCGTCAGGACCGAAAGCGACCGTCACGAAGGTTGCAGGCTTGGACGAGGTCACCCTGACGTATGACGAAAGCGGCAATCTGGTGCTGAATGTCTCGATCGTGCGGGATCTCATCTCTGCGAACGGGCTTACGTTCCCCGATCCGAGCATCCGTCAGGTGCCGATCCTTTGAGAACTGAAAGAAAATGTATATGAACGGACGGGCGGCTTTCGCGGGTCGCCCTGTCTGTTTTTCCCGCAGGAGGTTTCGGATATGAGCGAATTTGAATATATGCAGCGCGAAAAGCGCAATCCGAAGCACGGCGACCTGATCGCGTTCTGGTCGCCGGGGCTGCAGCTCTACGCGATGAGCGTGCTGCAGAATTACAGCTTCATGTACTATTGCGATTATTACGAGATCACTGCGGAGACCTACGACCGCTTTGAAGACCCGGCTTTTGACCCTCCGCGCGGCAGACTGCTCTTTTCGGAGGCGCCGTTCGGCGGAGGGCGGACAGCGGAGCAGGGAGCACTCCGCGAAAAATTCTACGGCAGATAACGGAAAGGAAACAGCTATGGCAAAAATGTGGGCAGGCAGATTCTCGAAGGAGGTCGACGAGACAGTTAATGCGTTCAACTCCTCGATCTCCTTTGACGGAAGAATGTACCGGCAGGATATCAGAGGCAGCATCGCACATGCGACCATGCTCGGCGACTGCGGCATCATTCCGCATGCGGATGCGAAGAAGATCATCGAAGGGCTCAAGGGGATTCTCGCCGATCTCGATTCCGGCGCGCTGCTCATGGACCCGACCGCCGAGGACATTCACATGTTCGTCGAGGCGGAGCTGACCAGGCGCAGCGGCGACGCGGGCAAGCGCCTTCATACGGCGCGCTCGCGCAACGATCAGGTCGCGCTCGATATCCGGCTGACGCTGCGCGACGAGATCGCTGAGGTCCGGGCGCTGCTGAAAAAGCTCCTGCAAACGCTCACGAAGCTCGCAGCACAGCATACCGAAACGGTCATGCCGGGCTATACGCATCTGCAGCGCGCACAGCCGGTCACGCTCGCGCATCATCTGCTCGCCTATGTGTGGATGCTCCTGCGCGACGACGGCAGACTTGCCGACGCCGTGAAGCGCATGAATTACTGCCCGCTCGGGGCAGGCGCACTCGCCGGCACGACCTATCCGATCGACCGGAAGCAGACCGCCGCGCTGCTCGGGTTTGAAGCGCCCGTGCCCAATTCCCTCGACGCGGTATCCGACCGCGATTTCTGCGCCGAGATCGGCAATGCGCTCGCGCTGCTGATGGTGCATCTGTCGCGCTTTTCCGAGGAGATCATTCTCTGGTGCTCGTGGGAGTTCCGGTTCATCGAGCTGGACGACGCATACGCGACCGGCTCCTCGATCATGCCGCAGAAGAAGAACCCCGACGTCACCGAGCTGATCCGCGGCAAGACCGGCAGAGTGATCGGCGACCTCACCACGCTGCTCACGATGCTGAAAGGGCTCCCGCTTGCCTATAACAAGGACATGCAGGAGGACAAGGGGGCGATCTTCGATGCGATCGATCAGGTCGTGCTCTGCCTCAAAACCTTCGACCCGATGCTCGCGACCATGCGCGTGAACAAGGAAAATCTCCGCGCCGCCGCCGCAAAGGGCTTCATCAACGCGACCGACTGTGCCGACTACCTCGTGAAGAAGGGGCTGCCCTTCCGCGATGCCTACAAGATCACCGGCACGCTCGTCGCAAAATGCATCGCCGAGGGGCTGACGCTGGAAACGCTGCCGCTCGAAGCCTACAAAGAGGCTTGTCCGCAGTTTGAGGAGGACGTCTATCAGGCAATCGCGCTGGAGACCTGCCTCAACGGGCGCATTTCGGAGGGCGGTCCCTCCGCGGCAGCCGTGAAGGAGCAGCTTGCGCTCGCGGATGCGGCGATCGGAGCGCTCTGATATGGACGGAAAGCAGATCAGATATATCGTGCTGACCTGCGTCATTGCCTTCGTGATCTGGATGGCAGGGCAGGCAGTGCTGATGTTCGGTTTCCCGGAATCGTCGCTGACGGCAGCGCGGGTCTGGGTGATCTTCGTGGTCGCGGGGACATGTGTCTGGAATATCCGGCACTATTTCCGCGCGGAGCGAAAGAAAAAGGAGGACGAGGAAAATGACAGCTACAAAGGTGTATATTGACGGGCAGGCGGGCACGACGGGTCTCAAGCTCTATGACCGGATCAAGGACAGACCGGATGTCGAGCTGCTGACGATCGACCCGGCAAAGCACCGCGACAACGCAGAGCGTGCAAGGCTCATCAATGCCTCTGACATCACGTTCCTCTGCCTGCCGGATGCCGCGTCCATTGAGGCGGTGTCCTTCTGCGAAAATCCCGATGTGCGCATCATCGACGCCTCGACCGCGCACCGCACCAATCCCGACTGGGCATACGGCTTCCCGGAGCTCTCTGCAGAGCACAGAGCGCGCATCCTGACGGCAAAGCGCGTTGCCGTGCCCGGCTGCTATGCCTCTGGCTTTGCTTCGCTGGTCTATCCGATGGTGAAAAGCGGACTGATGCAGCCCGATTACCCCGTGACCTGCCACGCAGTTTCGGGGTATTCCGGCGCGGGCAAGGCGGCGATCGCGGTCTATGAATCCGACGACCGCCCCGCGGAATTTGATTCGCCGCGGCAGTACGCACTCGGGCAGAAGCACAAGCATCTGCCGGAGATGCAGAAGGTCTCCGGGCTGACCTATGCGCCGATGTTCAATCCGCTCGTGTGCGATTATTTCGCGGGCATGGTCGTCTCCGTGCCGCTGCACCGCAGAATGCTGCAGTCGCAGGCATCGCTGGAGGAGATTCACGCGATGTTTGAACAGCATTACGCCGGGCAGCAGTTTGTCAAGGTCCGCGCGCTGCAGGGCGCCGACGTGCTCGAAAACGGCTTTTTGCCGGCAAATACGCTCGCCGGCACGAATCTGCTGGAGGTGTTCGTCTGCGGCAATGACGAGCAGATTCTGCTCGCGGCAAGGCTTGACAATCTCGGCAAGGGCGCCTCGGGCGCGGCGCTGCAGTGCTTCAACCTCATGACCGGCGCACCGGAGGAGACCGGTCTGGTCTGAGCGCCGATGCTGTCGAATATTCTGATCGGGGCGGCGCTGATTCTGTTCGGCGGGCTGATGATGTATCTTGCCGTCAAGGGCGATCCGCCGAAGCACACCCGATTCTCAAACGATACATTCCGCCGGGTGCTGACCTTTCTCTGCGGCATCATCTGTATCGCACTCGGGATTCTGGCGATTCTTCTATACAAGGAACTAAAATAAACAGAGGTATCAGCAATGAAATTACAGAGCTTTCAGAATTATCCCTTTGTTGACGGCGGCGTCTGCGCGGCAAAGGGCTTCAAAGCAAACGGCGTCTGCTGCGGACTGCGCCATCAGGCACTGCCCGGCGACGGCGTCTCGGAGCAGAATCTCGCCGCGAACGGCGTAGAGCCCGAGGGCGCGGAGATCGACATCGCGCTGCCGGACGAAACCAAGAAGAAAAACGATCTTGCCATGATCGTTTCCGACTGTGAATGCGCGGTAGCTGCGGTCTACACGACCAACAAGGTCAAGGGCGCGCCGATCCTTGTCACCAAGCGCAATATCGCAGACGGTCACGCAAGAGCGGTGATCGTCAACTCGGTCAACGCGAACACCTGCAACCTCGACGGCGAGGAAAAGGCTGAGGCGATGTGCGCGATCGCAGCGAGAGCGCTGGGGCTCAAGACCTCCGATATCGTCGTCGCGTCGACCGGCGTCATCGGGCAGGTGCTCCCGATCGAGCCGATCGAGCAGGGCGTGCCCGCGCTGGTCAAGGGGCTCTCCTACGACGGCAATTTAGAGGCGGTCCACGCGATCATGACGACCGACACCCGCGAGAAGGAGGTCGCCGTCAGCTTCACGCTCGGCGGCAAGCCCTGCAAGCTCGGCGGCATGCTCAAGGGCAGCGGCATGATCCACCCGAACATGGCGACGACGCTGACCTTCATCACCACCGATGCGGCGGTCTCGCCCGAAATGCTTCAGATCGCGCTCAACGACGTTGTCCGCGTGACGCTGAACCGCGTCTCGGTCGACGGCGACACCTCGACCAACGACATGGTCTGCGTGCTGGCAAACGGCATGGCAGGCAATGCCGAGATCAGAAGGGAGTCCACCGATTATGCGGTGCTCCGCGATGCGCTCTATGTCGTGATGCTGAACCTCGCGAGAATGTGCGCGGCAGACGGTGAGGGCGCGACGAAGCTGATCGAATGCGTCGTCTCCGGCGCAGACACCGAGGAGATCGCGGTGACGGTCGCAAAGAGCGTCATCACCTCGAGCCTGTTCAAGGCGGCGATGTTCGGCGAGGATGCCAACTGGGGCAGAATCGCGTGCGCGATCGGCTATGCGGACTGCGAGGTCGACGTGACGAAGATCGACGTCGATCTGGCATCGGTCTTCGGCAGGATCCATGTTGCCGAGCAGGGCGTCGGCGTTCCGTTCTCGGAGGAGGATGCAAAGAAGGTGCTCGGCGCCGATGAGATTCAGGTGCTGATCGGTCTGAACAGCGGCAACTGCTCCGCATGTGCATGGGGCTGCGATCTGACCTACGAATACGTCCGCATCAACGGTGATTACAGAAGCTAAAGGAGCGCAACATGGAAAAGATGGAAATTCCGGAGAGCATCTCCACAAAAATCCGCTCACAGGTGCTGATCGACGCGCTGCCCTATATCCAGCGCTACAATCAGAAGATCATCGTCGTGAAATACGGCGGCAACGCCATGACGAATGAGTCACTCAAGGAAGCGGTCATGAGCGATATCGTGCTGCTGTCGCTGGTCGGCATCCGCGTGGTGCTCGTGCACGGCGGCGGTCCGGAGATCAGCGATATGCTCGGGCGTCTCCATATCGAGAGCAAATTCATCGGCGGGCTGCGCTACACCGACGCAGAGACCGCGGATGTCGTGCGCATGGTGCTCGCGGGAAAGGTCAACAAGGAGCTTGTCTCGCATCTGACCCGGCATTCCGGGCAGGCGATCGGACTTTCGGGCATCGACGGCGAGCTGCTGCAGGCGAAGAAAAAGGAGTCGAAGCCCGACCTCGGTCTCGTCGGCGAGATCGTCGGCGTGAACACCAAGCCGATCCTGGTCGCGCTCGACAACGGCTATGTGCCGGTCATTGCGACGGTCGCCTGCGGTCCCGACGGGCAGGTCTACAATGTCAACGCGGACACGGCAGCGGCGGCGATCGCGGCGGCGCTGGGCGCGGAGAATCTGATTCTCATGACTGATATTGCCGGTCTGCTGCTTGATAAGGACGACCCCTCCACGCTGATTCCGTCGGTCAATATCAGCGAGGTCGCGAACCTCAAGCGGCAGGGCATCATCTCCGGCGGCATGATCCCGAAGATCGACTGCTGCGTCGAGGCGATCCGCCGCGGCGTGAAGAAGGCGGTCATCATCGACGGCAGAGTGCCGCACTCGATCTTGGTCGAAATCTGCTCGAATGAGGGCGTCGGCACGCAGTTCCTGAGCGTCTACTGAGAGCGCGGTATTCCATGGAAAAAACCAAGCACAGCAAAATGTGGCTCACTGCAATTCCGGTGATTCTCGTGCTTGCCGTGTGCTGCTTTCTGGCACGCAATACGGAAACCGGGCATTTTGTGCTCGCCCACCTCAATTTCGGTCCGCACATGTCCTGCGAGCTGAAGCTGACGGTCGATGACCGGGTGACTTTGCTGAACGAGGATCAGATCACCGGTCTGACGATGTCGAACGGCAAGGTGAACACGGTCTCGCAGTTCGGCTATCTGCCGGGGCAGACCGGCATGCAATTCAAATGTGAGGGCAAGGAATACGGCAGTCAGCCGTTTCAGATCACGGTGCAGGGCACATCCGAGGCTCTGCAGATTCCGGTTTCGGTGATCGTGCCGGATGACTGGGAGGTCACCGAGATCACACTCGACATCACGGTCGACACTGTCGGCAGGAGCTACACCTATACCGCCGAGGGCACAATGGGGAACGATCATACATCTTCAGCCGGAACGCTCTCCTTCGACGGTGATTCGGTCATTCGGCTGAGCTTTATTTGATTTTAATAACAGAGGATGAGAAATATGAACACAATACAGGCAACCGATCAGCACACCGTGAAGGCCTTCGGGCGCATCCCGCTGGTCGAGGTGCAGGGTAAAAATTGTACCTGCACCGACGAAAACGGCAAAACCTACATCGACTTCGGCAGCGGCATCGGCTGCAATGTGCTGGGCTGGTGCAATGACGCATGGGTGCAGGCGGTCTGCAGGCAGGTGCAGTCGCTCCAGCACGCCTGCAACTATTATTACACACAGCCGCAGGCAGAGCTCGCCGAGAAGCTCGCGCAGGTCACGGGCTTCCCGCGCATGTTCTTCGGCAACTCCGGCGCGGAGGCGAATGAGTGCGCGATCAAGGTCGCGCGGAAATACAGCTCCGACAAATACGGCAAGGAGCGCGGCACGATCATTTCGCTGGTCAACTCCTTCCACGGGCGCACGATCGCGACGCTCGCCGCGACCGGTCAGGACGTCTTCCACCAGTATTTTTACCCGTTCCCCACAGGGCATGTCTTCGCAAAGGCGAATGACCTTGCCGACCTGCAATCGAAGCTCGACGGCACGGTCTGCGGCATCATGATCGAGGTCATTCAGGGCGAGGGCGGCGTCTGCGCGCTTGACAAAGACTATGTGCAGGCAGTGCGGAAAATCTGCGATGAACAGGATATCATCCTCATCATCGACGAGGTGCAGACCGGCTGCGGACGCACCGGCACCTTCCTCGCGCAGGAGCAGTTCGGCGTGAAGGCGGACGTCACCACGATGGCAAAGGCGATCGGCGGCGGACTTCCGATCGGCATCTGCCTTGTCAGCGAAAAGTGCGAGGACGTCATCACGCCGGGCACGCACGGCTCGACCTTCGGCGGCAATCCGGTCGTCTGCGCGGGCGCGGTCGCGGTGCTCGACCAGATCACTGCGCCGGGCTTCCTCGATGCCGTGCAGGAGAAGGCGGCATATCTGCGGGGCGAGCTTGAGAAGATCCCGGAGATCACCGGGCTTTCGGGCATCGGCATGATGATCGGCATGACGCTGAAATCGAAGGACGCACACGAGGTCATGGTGCAGTGCAATGACGCCGGGCTCCTTGTGCTGACCGCAAAGGAAAAGCTGCGCCTGCTGCCGCCGCTGACGATTACAAAGGAAGAGATGGACGCGGGTCTCGCAATTCTGCGCAGCGTCCTCAGTGCATAATCATTCAAGGGGGAGATTACCATGAAGCATTTACTCAAGCTGCTCGATCTTTCGGGCGAAGAAATCATTGATCTGCTGAATCTTGCCGACCAGCTCAAGTACGAGCGCCGGCACGGCATCGCACATCCGCATCTGGCGGGCAAGACCCTCGGCATGATCTTCCAGAAGTCCTCGACGCGCACCCGTGTTTCCTTTGAGACGGGCATGATCCAGCTCGGCGGCTATCCGCTCTTTCTGTCCTCGCGCGATCTGCAGATCGGGCGCGGCGAGCCGGTGCAGGATACCGCGCGCGTGCTCTCGCGCTATCTCGACGGCATCATGATCCGCACCTTCGCGCAGAAGGAGGTCGAGGACCTCGCAAGCTACGGCAGCATCCCGATCATCAACGGTCTGACGGACTTCTGCCATCCGTGTCAGGTGCTCGCCGACCTCATGACGGTCCGCGAATACAAGGGCAGCCTTTCCGGGCTGAAGATGTGCTACATCGGCGACGGCAACAACATGGCGAATTCTCTGATCGTCGGCGGGCTGAAGGTCGGCATGAAGGTTTCTGTCGCATGCCCGCAGGCGTATCAGCCGGATCAGCAGGTGCTTGATTTCGCCAATGCGAACGGCGGCTTCACGATGACCGACGACCCCTGCGCCGCAGCGGAAAACGCCGACGTGATCTTCACGGACGTCTGGGCGTCGATGGGGCAGGAGGGCGAAGCGGAGAAGCGCCGCATCGCGTTCACGGGCTATCAGGTCAACGACGAGGTGCTCGGCGCCGCGCATGCTGACTGCATGGTGCAGCACTGCCTGCCCGCACACCGCGGCGAGGAGATCACCGAGAAGGTCTTCGAGGCACATGCGGATGAGATCTTTGAGGAGGCGGAGAACCGTCTCCACGCACAGAAGGCGGTCATGGTCCGCGTGATGGGCTGATGAAGAACGAGACCCGGCAATGCGTCCGGGTCTCATTTTTTCAGATATTGCGTTCGTCACAGAAAATTCACCAATTCTTCGTTGACAAAACGCGGCAGATATGTTATAATAACAGTAATCTGTTGTGCTGCGGCACAAAATGAAGGAGGAATTATTATGGGACTTTTTGATCAGATCGGCGCTTCCATTTCCAAGACTGCGAAAGAGGTTTCGGAGGGCGCAAAGACCCTGTCCGATAAGAACCGTGTCCGCAAGGATATCGCAGCGATCGAGAATGAGCTCCGCAACCGTTTCCGCGAGATCGGCGAGAAGCTCTTCGAGCTGACCGGCAGCAATCCGGACCCCGAATTTGCAGAGCTGTTCACGGCGATCACGGAGCTGAAAGCCGCGCTCGCTGAGAAGAATCAGGAGCTGATCGCGCTCGACGGCAAGTATGCCTGCCCCAAGTGCGGCACCGTCAACCCGAGAGACGCAAAATTCTGTCAGTCCTGCGGCGCACCGGCACCCGAGGCGGCAGAGCCCGCTCCGGCAGCACCGGCGGCACAGGGCATCTGCGCAAACTGCGGCGCACAGCTTGCCCCGAATGCAGTCTTCTGCGCAGCCTGCGGCACCAAGGCAGCACCTGCGGCGCCTGCACAGCCTGCGGCTCCGGCACAGAAGGTCTGCCCGAACTGCGGCAACGCATTCGAGCCCGGCGCGGTCTTCTGCGCAGTCTGCGGCACCAAGGCACCCGATATCGACTGAACGGAGTGACTCTGCATGACCGCTGATACCGCTGTCCTTCTGGTCTGCGCGGGAAACGCGACCAGAATGGGCGGCATCCATAAAATACTCCATCCGCTCGGAACATCAACGGTTCTGCTCCACGGGCTCCGCACCTTTTGTGTATGCGAAAGTGTGTCGGAGCTCGTTGTCGTTTGCAGGGAGCAGGATCGCGGCGAATTTGAGCAGGTGATCGCGCAGGAGACCTTTCCCGTGCCCGTGCGCACGGCTGTCGGCGGCAGCACCCGGCAGGAGAGCGTGCGGAACGGTTTTCTCGCGGTGCAGACCGACTGCAGCTGCATCGCCGTGCACGACGGCGCCAGACCGCTGGTGCGTCCTGCCGATATCGAGCGCGTGATCGCCGATGCACGCAGATGCGGCGCCGCAACGCTCGGCGCGCCGGTCAAGGACACCATCAAGATCGTGCATGACGGCATGATCTCCGAGACGCCGGACCGCTCCGTGCTCTGGCTGACACAGACGCCGCAGGTGTTCCGCTGCGATCTCTACCGCCGCGGGCTTGAGGCGGCAGCGCAGAGCGGCAGGGATTACACCGACGACTGCCAGCTGGTCGAGGCGATCGGCGTGCGCGTCGCGATGACAGAGGGCGACTATTCCAATATCAAGCTGACGACCCCGGAGGATTTTGCGATCGCCGAGGCGCTGCTCAGCGCGCAAGGGAGAGAATGAAATGCTGAATTTCCGTATCGGGCACGGCTACGACGTGCACCGGCTGACCGAGGGGAGAAAGCTGATCATCGGCGGCGTGGAGATTCCGCACCGTCTGGGGCTGCTCGGGCATTCCGACGCAGACGTGCTGACCCATGCCGTGATGGACGCGATGCTCGGCGCGCTCGCGCTGGGCGATATCGGGCAGCATTTCCCCGACAGCGACGACCGCTTCAGGGGCGCAGACAGCATGGCGCTGCTGGCATATGTCAACGCGCTGATCCGCGCAGAGGGCTGGCAGCTGGGCAATTTTGACGCGACGGTACTGGCGCAGCAGCCAAAGCTTGCCCCGCACATTCCGGCGATGAGAAAGCGCTTTGCGGAGGTGCTCGGCTGCGATCTCAGTCAGGTCAGCATCAAGGCGACGACCGAGGAAAAGCTCGGCTTCACCGGCGCAGAGGAGGGCATCGCGGCGCACTGTGTCGCCATGCTTGAGCGCATTCCGTCTGCGCGGATGCCGGAGGGCAAGGTCACGCTGCTGTGAGAGGTGCCGACGATGACGACGGTCACGCGCGCCGAGCTGCACGATCTGCCGGAGATTCTGCAGCTGCAATATCTTGCATATCAGAGTGAAGCTGCGCTCTTTGGCAGCCGGGATATCCCGCCGCTGAAGCAGACACTCGGCGAGCTCACGGAGGAATACCGCCGCGGCGTGATCCTGAAAATGACCGATGATGCGGGAACCGTCATCGGCTCGGTGCGCGCACGGGAAGCGGACGGGACGGTGTACATCGGCAAGCTGATGGTGCACCCTGCGCATCAGCACAGGGGCTACGGCACGCAGCTTCTGCATGCGATCGAAGACTGCTTTCCGGACAAACGGTATGAGCTGTTCACGAGCACGCGGAGTGCTGCCAACATCCGGCTCTATCAGCGGCTCGGGTATCGGATCTTCCGCACACAGGCGGTCAACGATGAGCTGGAATTTGTGTATCTGGAAAAGCCATGAGTGCTGAATGACCGGACAGGCGGACTCCGATATCCCGAAAACACCCGACAGCGATCTCCGCACGATCGCAAAAAGGGGCTCCACCCCCAAACCCCTGCCCAAAGGTTACTGACCCTTGAAAATCCCATTTTGTATGATCTTAACGCAAATACGTTATTTCCATCACAATGGGATTCTTAAGGGACGCAGCCCCTTAAGTGGGGGGGTTGGGGGTGAAACCCCCAATATCAATCCGTCGGAGACACCATTTTATTTTCCGAACACGATGATGAGCACGGCGGCTGCGAGCTGCCAGAGCAGACCGAGAATGTTCACTGCCCAGAAGTACCAGTGCTTTGTTTTGTGCCGGTATCGCTGCATCGCGATCAGCGCGCCGATCGCCCCGCCGAAAAAGCCGAAGCCCAGCAGGGTCGCTTCCTTGATGCGCCACTGCCCGCGCTTTGCCTTCTTTTTGTCCGCAGCATAGAGGATCACTGCGATCACGCTCATTATGAGCAGAAACAGCAAATAGTATTTCAGCATAATTCCCTCCGAAATCGCCCTCCGGATGCACTCCGGAGGGCGTTCTCTGTTTTTGCGGTTACTGCACGATCGCCGCCGTCCAGTATTCCTGATTGTACATATCGGTGAAGCAGTAGGTGATCTTCACTGCACCGCTGCCGAGATTGACGTCGCTGATCGTCAGCTTGTCGCCGACCGTCAGCTGCTCGCCGAGATAGTAGCTGTCCTGATAATCGCCGCTGTAGCTGTAATAATCGCACACAAAGTCAATCTTGTCGCCCGCCTGAATCTCGGTCATCGACTTTGCGACCGTGTCGGTCTCGCCGTTGCGGTAATCCGTCTCTGCGCCCGCGATATAGCCGTTTTTGTTGTCCTGATCGAACACAACGATCAGCTTGACGCGGTCGCCGTTGAGCATTGCCGGAATGTAGCCGGTGATCGTCCACTTGTCGCCGTTCTCGATCGTGTCGGTGTGATAATATGCGACCGCCTGCCCGTTGACCGCCAGCGAGGTGCGTTCGGTATCCGCGACGAGATTGCCGTCATCGTCGAACTTGTAGACATTGTCCAGACCGAGATCGACATAGCCTTTGCCGTCGTCGTAGAACAGGTTGCGGTCGAGCCGCTGCACGAGCTTCCACTGATCCTCGCGCAGGGACATCGTGTATTTGCCTTTTGCCTCTGTCCAGACCAGCTGGGTCGCGTCGAAATAATTCGCTGCGAGATAGTCGGCGGTATCTGCCTGCGAGAGCGGGAGCTCCTGCATGAAGCCGGTGTTGGAGCTGTCGAGCCCCGCGATGCTGCGTCCGCTGCCGCCCGAGAGGAACGACCCGAGCAGTGAGGAGATCATATCCGAGGAGCCGCCCGACGAGGACGAGCTCATGCCGGTGAAGGTGCCGAGCAGGGAGCCGAGCGGGTTGCCCGTGTCGCTGCCGCCCGCCGAGATCTGACCGGAGGTCTCAAGGCTCGCGAACTGCTGGATGCACTTGGAATAGGCGGAGTCCATGTTGATCTTCGAGTAGGTGCTGACCGCGCTGTCGACATAGGACGTGCGCTTGTAGGGGAAGTAGATCGACACGCCGTAGGCATTGGTCATGTTGGTCGAGGTGTTGTTGTATTTGACCGCGGACTTCAGTGCACTGACCAGCGCGCTGCCCTCGGAGGTGCCGACCCGCTGTGCGAGATCGACGAGGTCGACCTGATCGATCTTCGAGCTTGCCGCAAACTCGCGGGAATTTGCTCTTGCATTGGAAACCGTCTCATACTCCTTGTTCGTGAGCAGATTGCTGACGGACTCTGCAAACGCGCTCAGATTCTTCGGAACGGTGTTGGAAAACTCCGCGAGGTCAATGACCGAGAGCGTGGTCTTCTGTCCGGAGCAGCGTCTTGCGCACTGCGAGACAAAGTCGTCGACGATGTACTTGCCGAGCTCAACTGTCGGCATGGAGGTGTTCTGTCCGAGCTTGCTCAGCCAGTCGGTGTAATACCAGCCGATGCCGGGCTCGGTCTCCTCCGAGGCGATCATGTAGTCGGCATAGGGGTCGAGCATGAGTGCAGTCTCGGCGGTCGCCATGAGGCAGGCGTCGAAGCCGACAAAATCGAACTTCACGCCGCCGTCGCTCAGCGCACGGCTGATGCCCGCGAGACTCATCGAGCCGCTCGAGGACGATTTTTCGTCGTAGCCGTAGCCGGTGACAGATCCCCCGCCGTGATCCCAGAAGATCAGCTCATTGCGGCTTGCGGGGTAGTTCTTCGCGCAGTAGCGGATAAACTCGGAGAGCGTGTCGGGCTTGGTCATGACCTTGTTGCCCATATCTGCCTCAAGGCGCTGCAGCTTGCCGCCCGCGATGCGGTAGATTTGATTGACCGAGCTGGAGATGCCGTTGATCTTCCAGCCCTTGCAGCCGCCGGTATAGACGATGATGTTGATGTTGTCGCCGTAGGAGGCGCCGATCATCTCCTGCATATCAGAGGACGCCATGCCGCTCTTGGATTCGAGGTCGGTGCCGCACATGTAGACCATCATCGTGACCGTGTCCTGCCCGTTGCCGACGAACTGCGTATATTTCGAGCGCGAGCCGGTCGCGACGCTGGTGTCGGCAGACTGCGTGGAGGACGGGGTATACTGCGCGCTCTGGGATGTATCGTCGTGATAGGGCAGCTCGGCGCCGCCGCCGAGCATATCGGTGATACCGCCGCCGACGCCGGCACCGCCGCCGGCGCAGCCCTTCAGCAGCAGATAGCCGACCACAAGCAGAATGATCGTGCCGCTGCCGCCGAACGCAGCCGCGCGCGTGCCGCCGCCCCCGCCGGAGGGTCTGCCTGCACTGTCGCCGGACGAGCCGACGGGACCGGAGCCGAGCCCGTCGCCGCGCCGATGCACACTGCTCGAGCCCGTGACATTCTTTTCTCTTCCTCTGGGTCTGTTCTGATTGGGATCCATATAACAGCCTCCTCAATTTCAATACCGGATTGCATACCAATCCAATTTCTATTTTACATGAAAAATAGGGATTTGTCAAGAGGAATGACACGGAACGCGGAATCCTCAGACAGCAAAAACCCGCCCGCGGCACATCGGCACCGCGGGCGGGTTCTCAGTCTGGATTATTTTTTGTCATCCTCCGCAACGGATTTGAGCGCGGCAGTCAGGCTTGCGAGTCCCTGCACCTCGCTGGGAATGATGATCTTGGTAGCTCTGCCGTCGGCAGCCTTCGCAAAGGCTTCGAGCGACTTGAGCTGAATGATGCGGTCGGTCGGCTCCTGCGAATTGAGCATCTGGAGTGCCTGTGCCTCGCCCTCTGCCTCGAGCATCTTCTGCTGCTTGATCGCCTCGGCGCGCAGGAGCATTGCCTGCTTTTCCGCCTCAGCCGCGAGGATCAGCGCTTCCTTGTCCGCCTGTGCGCGCAGAACCTTCGACTCCTTTTCGCCCTCTGCCACGAGGATCGCGGACTTCTTGTCGCCCTCTGCCTGCAGGATCTTTTCGCGGCGCTCGCGCTCCGCCTTCATCTGCTTCTCCATCGCGTCCTGAATCTCACGCGGCGGCAGAATGTTTTTCAGCTCGACGCGGTTGACCTTGATGCCCCAGCGGTCGGTCGCCTGGTCGAGGATTGCCGTGATCTTGGTGTTGATGACATCGCGCGAGGTCAGCGTCGCATCGAGCTCCATCTCGCCGATGATGTTACGCAGTGTGGTCGCCGAGAGGTTCTCGATCGCCGCCATCGGGCGCTCAACGCCGTAGGTATACTGCTTGGCGTCGGTCACCTGGAAGAACACGACCGTGTCGATCTGCATGGTGACGTTGTCCTTCGTGATCACGGGCTGCGGCTTGAAGTCAACGACCTGCTCCTTGATGGTCACGACCTTGGCAACGTGATCGAAGAACGGAATGAGGAAATGCGGACCGGTGTGCCACTCCTGATAGAAGGAGCCCAGCCGCTCGATGACATAGACGCTTGCCTGCGGGACGATCTTGATGTTGGCGACGAAGATGACGACGATGATGACCAGCAGAATAAGGACCGCGATCAGCCCGCCGTAGCCTTCACTTTCCAGTGCAAATGCGAATGCAGAAAACATAACTGTACCTCCGTTTGTTGTGATGTAGTGTGTTTCAGCGTGAGACAATGAGCTTTGCGCCGTCAATGCGTTCAATGACAACGATCGTGTCGACGGGGATCACATCGTCGCTCTCCGTGACCGCGATCCAGTCGACGCCGTTTGCTCTTGCACGTCCGGTTCCGTGCGCTGCGTCGATCGTCTCGATGACGACTGCCTGCTTTCCGATGTCCTTGTCCGAGTTCATCGGAGGCGTCTGCTTCACGCGCAGCTTCCTGAGAAACGGTCTCGTGACGAGCAGCAGCAGGAGCGACACCAGCACGAACACCGCAAGCTGACCGGTAAAGCCCAGCCCGCAGAGCACGCCGATGAACGCACCGACCGCGCCGATCGCAAACCAGATACTCACCAGCTGCATGGACGCAACCTCTGCAATCACGGCGAGCACAAAGACAACGCCCCAGAATACATAGAATCCCATGCAAGAACCCCCTTTCTGTCAAGCGATCCGATTGCCTGACTATGGCTTTATTCTACCACATTTCCGCAAAAAAAGCAAGATGCAAAAAAGAACATTTTTCGCCCGCAAAATCAAGTAGGCGCCGATTATTGCATTTTCCTCGCCCGCACATGCCCGCGCCCGTTCTCCGGCAGCACAGCGATGCGGTTTCATTTTTCTGATAATATGCTGCAAAAAGCACGGATATACGCGAAAAATCAAATTTGCGCCATACCTGCATATTTTGCGGGTCCGCGCATATAATGAACGTGTACAGCTCTGCTTTGCTCCGCCTTGCGCAGTTTTGCGGGGCTGGACAAACCATACAGGCAAACGGAGGAATATATCATGAACGAGCAGAAGAATCCGAGCATTCACTGCACCGTGGAGCAGTGCCGCCACAATCTGTGCAACGAGCATTACTGCACACTGTCCTGCGTCAGCATCGGCACGCACGAATCGGACCCGAGCGTTCCGGAATGTGTCGACTGCAATTCCTTTGAGAAGCGCACCGGCTGCTGCTGATCACACGGAACACAGACCCCGGTCCAGCGCCGGTGTCTGTACATATCGCACAAGATTCGCCCGCCGGAAATGTGGATTCCTACAATTTTTCAGTGTTTCTCTTGAACAAAACCCGCCTTTGCGGTATAATAATAGGAAGAACAAAGAAAGAGAGAAATGCCGGAGACGCACAGAAAGGAGTGCTGAAACTATGTCTGACAAGACCATTACCTTCTCCATCAGCGAGGAACGCGAAAAGGAGATGAAGCGCATTCTGCACACTGTCTATGATGCACTGCGCGAGAAGGGCTACAACCCGATCAATCAGATCGTGGGCTATATTCTCTCGGAGGACCCGACCTATATCACGGTACATAACAACGCCCGGAGTCTCATCCGTCACATCGACCGTGACGAGCTGATGCAGGTGCTGGTGCGGTCGTATCTTTCCGACTGAGCAAATATTGCCGTATGCCGACAGGGCACGGGCGCGTTAAGGCTGCCCGTGCCCGATTTTTTGGGAAACCGCCGTTTCAGAAAAATGCGGGGGAGGAGGTAAGATGTGCGTTTCTCGCATGGATTGATAATCATATGCGAAGTGACGGAACAACTGCTCACTCCTAACTGGACTTTCTCCCTCCTCGCTGCTCCCTGCTCCCTGAATTCTGATTGATCGCCGGGAGCACGGTTCTGAACCGGCGCTTTGGAAATATGCCAAAAAATTTCGGTCAGAGCCCTTGACTTTTATGCTTTTTTGTGCTAAAATGATAAAGTACGGCAAATGCCGATCACATATTGAAAGGACGCTTCACCCATGCCTATTATTGACATTCTCGAGCGCAATGCCGCTCTCTACGGCAACGATATCGCGCTTGTCGAGCTCAACCCCTCGATCCTCGAGCCCAGACGCATCACATGGAAGGAGTACGAGCTGATCGAGCCGCGCAGACCCAATTACTACCGCCGCGAGATCACATGGAAGGTCTTCAACGAGAAGGCGAACCGCTTCGCGCACTTCCTGATCTCCCGCGGCGTGAAGAAGGGCGACAAGGTCGGCATTCTGCTGATGAACTGCATCGAGTGGCTGCCGATCTACTTCGGCATCCTCAAGGTCGGTGCACTGGCTGTGCCGCTCAACTTCCGCTATGCCGCCAGCGAGATCGAATACTGCGTCGGGCTCGCGGAGGTCTCCGTGCTCGTGTTCGGTCCGGAGTTCATCGGGCGCGTCGAGGAGCTGGTCGACACGATCGGCAACGACCGCATGCTGCTCTATGTCGGGCAGGGCTGCCCGGGCTTTGCGGAGAGCTACGACCTGCTGACCGCGAATTTCCCGAGCAATTCTCCCGCGATCTTCCTGACCGATGCCGATGACGCCGCGATCTATTTCTCCTCGGGCACGACCGGCTTCCCGAAGGCGATCTTACATAATCACGAGAGCCTGATGCATGCGTGCAAGGTCGAGCAGGCGCACCACGGGCAGACCAAGGACGACGTGTTCCTCTGCATCCCGCCGCTCTACCACACCGGTGCGAAAATGCACTGGTTCGGCAGCTTCTATGTCGGCGGCAAGGCGGTGCTGCTCAACGGCGTTACCCCGAGCGTCATCCTCGATGCGGTCTCCTCGGAGCACTGCACGATCGTCTGGCTGCTGGTGCCGTGGGCACAGGATATCCTCGACGCGATCGAGAGCGGCAAGGTCTCGCTGAGCGACTATGAGCTCGCACAGTGGCGCCTCATGCACATCGGTGCACAGCCCGTGCCGCCCTCGCTGATCCAGCGCTGGAAGAAGTATTTCCCGAATCACCAGTATGACACGAATTACGGTCTGAGCGAGTCCATCGGACCGGGTGCCCTGCACCTCGGCGTGGAGAATATCCACAAGGTCGGCGCGATCGGCAAGGCGGGCTACGGCTGGGAGAGCAAGATCATCGACGAAAACGGCGAGATCGTCCCGCGCGGCGAGGTCGGTGAGCTCTGCGTCCGCGGTCCGGGCGTCATGACGTGCTATTATCACGACCCGGAGGCGACTGCGGCGGTGCTCTCTGCGGACGGCTGGCTCCGCACCGGCGACATGGCGCAGGAGGACGAGGACGGCTTTGTGTTCCTCGTCGACCGCAAAAAGGACGTCATCATCACCGGCGGCGAAAACCTCTATCCGGTGCAGATCGAGGACTTCATCCGCTCGAATCCGAAGGTCAAGGACGTTGCCGTGATCGGTCTGCCCGACAAGCGGCTCGGCGAGATCGCGGCGGCGATCATCTCGATCAAGGAGGGCTGCGAGTGCTCGGAGCAGGAAATGGCTAAATTCTGCGAGTCGCTCCCGCGCTACAAGCGCCCGCGCAAATACATCTTCGCGGATGTGCCGCGCAACCCCACCGGCAAGATCGAAAAGCCGAAGCTCCGCAAAATTTACGGCGGCGAACGGCTTGTCGAGGAACAGAATAAGGGATAAGCAAATGCCCCGCAGTCCGAGTGAACTGCGGGGCTCTGTTTTTTGGAAACCTTCGGAGAATCATAATAATCGTTTCGCGCAGCCCTTTTCAAAGGCTTGCGGGATCGGGGAACAGCGCCCCCGCTATCATCCGTCGGAGATACCGCTGTCACTCCGTCTTCTTCTGCGAGAAGGTGGTTTTCAGCGTGTCGGTCGCGCCGTTTGCCAGCCGCAGGTTTTCGCCGTCGTTGTCATAGGTCAGCGTGACGCCGCGTGCTGCCGCGCCGTTGCTGTTCTCGAACATATAGGTGATCGCGTGGCGGTGCTCCGAGAAATCCTGCGCCGTGATATCGGTCGTAACGGAGTTGATCATCGTCTTGAAATAGCTGTCGATATTCTTCGAGATGCGCTGCCCCTCGCACTGATTCAGCAGTGCGGCGACCGAGAAGCCGATGACCGAATTGCGCTCGACCTCGCTGTTGTAGTGCGTCGAGGTCAGCAGCTGCTCAAACTGCGATGTTTCCAGCTCCTGCGAGACGTCGGAGGGGCGCAGGTCGAGGTCCTTGACCGTGACAACATAGGAGACATTGCCGATCAGCGCGATTAGATGTGCAAAGCCGGTGCTGTCGAGGCTGATATAGCGATCGATCTTCTGATCCATCGCCTTGCCGAGGTCATTGCGGAGCGTCTGAATGCCGTGATTCTCAAGGCACTGGCGGACGGTCTCGTCCTTTCCGTCGTGGTCGATCACCAGATTGATCGGGATGCCGACGCAGAAGATCTGCTTTCGAACCGGGTCAAAGCGCATCAGCATGACCGCCGGCAGCGCACGCTCGGTCTCGTTCGGCGCGAGTGCAAAGAGGATCTCGTTGACGTCCTCGTCGGAGATGCTGGTCGTTGCGCTTTTCAGCGTCTGGAGCTCGCGGTGATTCTCCGTCAGCTTGCCGTAGAAATAGTAGCCGACGCCGCCGAGCACGATCAGCGAAATCAGAATGGTGATGAGAAACGGGATCGCAATGCTGCCCGCCTTCGGACCTCTTCTTCTTGTAGTGGATGCCATGTTCGTTCTGCAGCCTGTCCGGGCTGCAATCCTCCCTTCAGGATTCAGTAGTAATAGCGCCGTTCTGCGTGGTTCTCAGAATGCTCGAGCGCGCGGTCGAGTGTGATCAGCCGCAGACTGAGCCCCTGCTGCTTTGCCAGGCGGATGGTCTGCCCCGTGCCGGAGTGCATGTCGGAGACCATCGCAATCAGGCAGTCACTGTGTTCGATCATATACGCATTTCTGCGCCGGAAGCAGTCTGCGGCATACGCGGGGCAAACCTGCACGACCTCATCCGCCGCATGCAGCACGGTCAGCTGATGATAGCGCGCCTCCCTGCGCAGACCGCTGCCGTGTGTCGGATACGGATTCGCACAGATCAGCTTCACATCCGGGTCATATGTCCGCAGATGCAGCACACAGTCTGCTGCCCACAGATCGACGCCCTGCGCCATACCGGTGAGAAAGCGCCGCGCGCCCAGCCGGTAGGCGTCCTCGATCTCGGCATAGAGCAGGCTTTGCATCATGTGCAGAAAGCTGCCGCGCGGCAGCTTTTCCGGTCGGTGTCCGGAAAAGCACACAGCGGTCGGGTTCATCCGACAAAGACCGACCCGCCGATGAACTCGCGGACGAGCGACTGCTCCGGAATCCATTCCGCATCCATCGGTTCGAGCTCCTCAAGGAAGCGCAGCAGCATCGGAATGCCGGTCTCGGCTGGAGCAGTTTCGGCGAGTTTGCGCACCGTGCCGAGCAGATAGGGGCGGTAGACCGAGAGCTCGTAGGCGAGAAACGTATCAAGCTCGTAGTCGGCAAGGTGCTTATACGGCATGATGTAGAGGTTTTCGCCGCGCGAGATGCTCGAGAGCATATTGCAGGATTCCTCGGCGGAACGTCCGCGGGTGCGGCTGTCGCGGATGAGACGCCTTGCAAAGCGGATCAGCGAGGGATGCAGGCGCTCCTCGTTGTCGGAGATGCGCGTGCGCACGCTGAGATAGACGCGGTTTGCGGTGTCGTGCGAATCGCCTGTGACCTCGGGGTTCAGCGCGTGAATGCCCTCCATGATAATGAGCTCATGCGGGCGGCGGCGCAGAATCTTTCCGGACTTGACCTGCTTCTGGTTTGCGAAATCGAAGCGCGGCAGCTCGACCTCCTCGCCTTTTGCGAGCTGGCGCAGCTGCGTGTTGAGCAGGTCGATGTCGAGGCGGAGCGGCGACTCGTAATCGGGCTTGCCGAACTGGTCGACAATGTCCTTGTTGCGCGTGCCGTCTGCGTAGTAATCGTCCATCGAGAGCGTGTGCGATTCAAAGCCTGCTGCATCGAGAATCTGCTCAAGACGGCAGGCGGTGGTCGTCTTGCCCGAGCCCGAGGGTCCGGAGATCAGCGTGATCGGGCGCTCGGAAGCGTGCCGGCAGATGTCGTCGGCAAGTGCACGGAGCATGCGGTCGTAGCCGGCTTCCGCGTCGATCACAAGTGATTCGGGCGCAGTGCGGATGTCTTCATTGATCGATTGCAGAGTGATCTCGTTCATGTGCTGCCTCCTTGTCGTTTTTTCAGGCGGATATCCTTGCCGTAGAACTGCATGATCTTGCTTGTGACCAGTCTGGAGAAAATGCGCTCGCCGTAATGTGCTCTGAGCTCCTCCAGCGTCAGATTCGTGTTGATGATCGTGGCGCGGCGTGCGTTCATGCGGCTGTTGAGAATGGTATAGATCTGCGACTGCGTAAAGGCCGTGTCAAATTCCGTGCCGAAATCGTCGAGAATCAGCAGATCGCATTCGAGCACGGAGCTGAGGGTGTCCTCCTCAGATTTGCTGCGCCCGAAGTGCTCGAGCTCGAGCTTGTGGAGCAGTGCGCCCACGGAATCATAGATGACCGTGAAGCCGCGCTCGATCAGCACACTGGCAATCGCGAGTGAAAGATGCGTTTTGCCGAGCCCGGGCTTTCCGAGCATCAGCAGGCTGTCAGATTCGCCGGGCGTAAAGAGCTCGGCATAATTTTTGCAGTGCTGAAGAATCCGCTGCATCGCGGCAGCTTCATTCTGCGGCAGATCGCTGTAATACTGCAGCGAAAACGTATCAAACTGCGACAGCGCGAGCTGTGATTCCTGATTGATCGCGTCTGCGGCGAGTGCGGAGATTTCCCGCTGCAGGCATTCGCAGCGGCGCCCCTCGTGAAAACCGGAATCATTGCAGATCGGGCAGGAATAGTGAATGTCGAGATAATCCTCGGGGTAGCCGTTTGCAGTGAGGATCGCGCGGAGCATGCGGTCTGCCTCGGCGGTCTGCTTCTGAATCGCCGCGAGCCGTTTTTCCCGGTCCTCCTTGCCTGCTGCTTCAAAGACACGCATGCAGACCGAACGAAGCTGGCGGTCGAGCTCGACAGCCTCGGGAATCCTGCGCATGATCTCGTCCGTGCGCCGCTCCTGCTCGAGCCGTGCTGCATGGCGCCGCGCGTCGATGCGTGCGACCGCAGCGTTGTAAATCTGTTCCTTCTGCACCGTATCACTCCTTTGTCAGAGTACATTTACAAGGCGGACCACATCGTCCATGTCGATGGACGAGTCGGTCGGGGCGGCAGGCTGATCTGCCGCGGATTTCTTTTTCTTCCGGCTTTCGCGGAAAGCCGCTTCATCGAGCTCTGCCTGTGCAGCGGTTTTGATGCCGCTCTCATGCCAGCGCGTGAGAATGCGGTCGATGTACGGGAATGACAGCTTGTCGTCGGCAGAATCGCGGCTTTTTTCATAGGCGATGCGGATCATCTCGATCGGAAATCCGAGCAGCTGCCAGCGGTCGATGAACGCCTGCTGCTTTTCGGTCGGTCGGCGGCGCATCTCAAAGAGCTTCATGACCGCGCCGGTGAAGCTGCGGTTCTGCTCGCGCCGCTGAATATCCTCCTGCGCCAGCTCATGCGTCGTGACGCCGCAAGCTGCCCAGTCCGCAGCGATCTGATCCATATAAGCGGGGCGGAAGCAGCCGATCGAGATGCAGTATGCAGCGAGCATGATGATGACATCGGCAGGCAGCCCCAGATGGTCGTGCATCCAGTAGAAGGACTTCTGCTCGGTGAAGTTGAGCACATTGCCGTGCTTCTGCTCGATCATCGCGTACATCTGCCGCAGCTCGTCGCTGCTGTCGACATGTGCCGCAAGCTCCGCGGGCATCATCGAGACCGAAGCACTGGTCGTCTGCCGCGGCACGGCGGCTGCGGATTCCGCGGGCTTTGTCACGGCGGCGGGCTGCTGAACGGTCTGTGCGGGTGCGTCGGACTGCTGCGTCAGCGTGACCGCCGGAAGAGCGGCGTCCGTGCGCAGCACATTGACCTCCTGCCAGAAGCTCAGTGCCTCGGGGATCGCCGATGCGGGCACCTTGCACGCCTTCACGATCATGTCCTCGGTCAGCGGCTCGTCGGCGTGACAGAGCACGAAGAGCAGAATCTTCAGCTGATCGTGCGTCGCGAGCTTCAGAAGATGATCTGCAACGGCAGTCGGAACGGTAAAAAGCTGCCCTGTTTGCAGATAGATTTCCATTTGTCAGCCTCTTTTCTATATTCTATCCGTTTCCGCACAAAATGTGCGCGGTTGTTTCATCGGATTGCGCCATGATTTCCAAAAACTCCGGCGGCACATGCTCCGTGAGCCAGACGCCGTTGTCAGAGCAGAAAAAGACATACCCGGCGCGGTGCATGTCCAGTGCCCGCACGCGCAGCACGATCGCTTTTCCGTGGCGTGCACCGACCTTCATCGCCGTTTCGGGGTCGGGGGAGAGGTGCACATGCTGCCGCTGCATTTTGCAGAGCCCCTCGCGGAAAATGCCGTCGAGAAAGCGCGACGCCGTGCCGTGCCAGAGGAATTCCGGCGGCGTCAGCGGTGTGAGCCCGAGCTCAACGGGGAAGGAATGCCCCTGATTAGCGCGAATCTTCGTATGCGTCGCGTCAAAGGAATAGCGCTGCTTTGCGTCCTCCGCGACGATCTCCTCCAGCAGCGCCTCCGTGATCGGGAAGCCCTTCTGGCGCATGCCGTGAATCAGCGCGGAGACCTTTGCCCAGCCGCCCTTCGGGTCGACCGTGACCCCGGCAGCCTCGGGCTGATGCCGCAGCACAAGGCTCATGAATTTGCTGATGCGCGTTTTTTCCTTGTCAGAGATGTTCATGTTCAGTTACCAGTCACGGCGGATCGCGGCGGCATCCATCGAGCGGACGCGCCTGGTCAGCAGTCTGCCGCAGGGCAGATAGAGCACATAGACGATCAGTGCCGTGAGCATTGTCAGAATGCAGGAGGGGAGCAGAACCGCCCCCCAGAGGACGGTACGGTCGGTGCCGCGGGTCATCAGCATGGGCAGTGCCAGCGCGAGCCCGGCGCGCAGAAAGACCGCCGCAGCCGTCAGCAGGAGCCAGTGCAGAAAGCCGCGCCGCAGCAGATCGGTGAACAGCAGCCAGACCGCAGCGGCGGCGAGCACGAGAAAGATCGCGTTCGCCCCCAGCAGATTGCCGCAGGAAATGTCAATCAGCAGCCCGGCAGTCACGGCACAGAAGGTCGTGAAGCCGAATTCCTCATTCATCGCGATGCACATGACCGCGGGAATGACCGGCAGCGGCTGCACATGCCCGCCGAGCATCGGGACCGCGCAGATCAGCAGCAGCACAAAGCTCAGCAGCATGCGCCATGCGTTGCGGCGGGCGGTTTTGATCTCGGAGCGGGAGCGTTGCTTGCGCGGATGCTTCATGGGAGCGAAACACCCCTTCCGTCGAAATCGAGCAGCACGGTCACGGTCTCGAGCGATTCCAGATCGACGCTCGGTGCGATCACGGCATAATCGGTCAGACCGGTGTCCTCCGTGCCGGTCTCGGTGACATTGCCGATCACGAGCCCGTAGGGGAACAGCCCGGTCGCGCCGGCTGTGATGACCAGATCACCGCGCTTGACCGCGGTGTTTTTGTTGAGATAGATGAGCTTCGTGCGGTTTTCCTCCGCGAGCTTCAGCGTGCCCTCGACGATGCCGTTTTCATTCGCCTCGAGCACAACAGCGCCGACCGAGAGCTCCGGCGACAGCACGGTCGTCACGGTGGCAGTGCGCGCAGTGAGCGCGGAGACCACGCCGACCAGCCCGTCGCTGCAGATGACCGGTGCGCCGAGCGTGAGCCCGTCGTCCTCGCCCTGATCGATCAGGAGGCTGCCGGTCAGATCGTTGGTCAGCGTGCTCATGATGCGGCAGGGCTCGCTCGTTCTGAAGCCGGGATTCTTCTCCCTGATCTTCAGCAGATCGCGCAGTGCCTTGAGCTCCGCGACTGCCTCGTCATAGCCGACCAGCTCCTGATTCAGAATTGAGATTTGCTCGCGCAGGCGGGCATTCTCCTCGCGGTATGCCTTCGCCTTGAAATAGATATCGAGCGTCTCATCCACATCATCGGAAATGGCGGAGGAGAAATTCCGCACGGGGGAAACGGCAAATGACAGCGCCCGGCTGACAATATCTTTGTGCCCGCCCTGCTTTGCCGAATAGATCAGGATGCCGGTGAGCAGCGCGAGCACGCCGATCAGCACCCGGAATTTTGTGCTGCGGAAAAATGCGTTGAGATTCATGAATGCAGCTCCTTTGCTCTGCTGCGGTCAGTCTGTGCTGACATTGGGATGGGCGTTCTGCAGATGTGTCTTGAGCGCCTCAAAGGATTCGATGCTGATATCGTGCTCGAGCTTGCAGGCGTCGGCAGCGGCGATGTCCTCGGGCACGCCGAGGTCGACCAGCCAGCGCGTCAGGACGCGGTGCCGCTCGTAGATGCGCTCAGCGACCTCGCGCCCGGCATCGGTGAGGCGGATATTGCCGTCCTCCTCGACGAGGATGAAGCCGCCGTCGCGCAGAATGCCCATTGCACGGCTGACGCTGGGCTTGGAAACGCCCATTTCGTGTGCGACATCGACCGCGCGGACATAGTTTTTGCGGTTGTGCAGAATGAGAATGGTCTCGAGGTAATCCTCTCCGGATTCATACAGCTTGCTCATAGTATCGACTGAGCTCCTTTCGGTGGTATGACGGTGCAGACGGTCAGGGTATCGCCCGCAACGCGGAACCGGATATCGCAGCCGGCAAAGGTCATGCCGTAGATGCGTTCCGGGTCGTCGGCATAGCCCGGGCGGGGATCCTGAGAGAGCAGTGCCGGAACGGTCTGTCGGTGCTCCTCTGGGAGCAGCGCGAGCAGCTCGGGCGGGAACTGCACGTTCAGCGTATGCAGCTTGGTCTGTGCGGTGTAGCCCTCGGAAGCATCCGGAATGCTGTCGGCAGCGGGAATATAGGGCTTCATGTCAAAGATCGGGGTGCCGTCGAGCAGGTCGAGCCCTGAGACGGTCAGTGAAACGGGGTTTTGCTCCGTGTGAACGGCTTCGAGCCGCACGCAGGAGAGCCCTATGGGATTGGGGCGGAACGGAGACCTTGTCGCGAAGACGCCGAGCCGCGTGTTGCCGCCGAGCCGCGGCGGTCGGACCGTTGCAGCCCAGTCGTCCGAGCCCGGGCGCTTTGCCTCGGAAAAGCCCCAGATCAGCCACAGATGCGAAAACTGCCCGATGCCGCGCAGCGCCTCCGGGCGGCTGAATTCCGGGCAGAACACGACCTCGCCCGTCAGCGAGGGGACCATGCCGCTCTGCCGCGGCAGACCGAATTTCTCACGGAACGGGCATCGGATAAAGGCGATCGGCTGTATTTCCATCTGTACTCCTAACCACAGCGCCGATCTTCAGGCGATACGCTGAAAACCGGCGCGATGTACCGTTTGAACGCTCAGTCGTACATGATCTCCTTGCGGTCGTAATAGGCGTTGAGCTTGTCGCTGGTCGAGATCACGAAGGTCACGGCAAAGCAGCCGACGATCGCGAGGACAAAGAGTGCCGCAGTCAGCCCGAAGCCGCCGGCGTCTTTTTTCTGGATCAGCACGACGATGCCGGGGATCAGCAGCAGCACCGAGGCGAGACCGTAGAGGAAGGAGGTCAGCCCCTTGAGCGGCTTGACGCGCAGGACGATCGTGAAGGCGAGCAGCACCAGCGCGATGCCGCCGAACTTGTAGAATTTGTCCGCGATATTGAAGAACGCGCCGGGCTCAAAGCCGTCCCCGAAGGGTCTTGCCGCAAACCAGATCATGCAGCCCGCCGCGATCACGCCGACGATCGTCAGAATGATCGAGGTCATAAAGCCTGCCTGTGCGAGGTCCGCCATCTGCTGCTGACGCAGCGCCTCAAGCTGCTGACGGGCGCGCTTGGCATCCGCCTCGGTCTGCGGTGCAGAGGAGAGCGCCGAGGAGGCGGTCTTGACGGCGGCGCGCTTGGCTGCCTCGAGGTCCTCCTGATTGAACACGACCTTGCGCTCGGGCTCGGGTGCGGGCTCCTCCAGCAGATCGCTTGCGTCGACCTGCGGCAGTGCCTCGTGTGCGGGCTTTTTCTCCGGCGCCTGATAGGTCGTTTCCTCGAGCAGTGCACCGGCAGCTGCCTGCGCCTGTGCCTGCTGCGCCAACGCAGCCTGTTGTGCCGCAACGCGCTGACGCTCGATGAATTCCCGCTGCAGGTCCTCGATCTCCTCCGCGGTATAGGGCGGAAGACCCTGCGCAGCGCGCTGCTGCTGCAGAATCGTGATCTGCTCGACCGTCAGCTGCTGATAGCGGCTCTGCGGCTGCTGCGGGGCAGCGCTTGCACCCATGTCGTCGAGCAGCGGAGCAGAGGCGCCCGCCAGACGCGGGTCGACGCCGCCGGGATGCTGCACGGCAGGACCGGGCTGCGGCGAGGTGCTCATGTCGTCGAGCACCGGCACGGTCGCACCGGCGAGACGGGGGTCGACGGCACCGGGCGCGGCAGGCTGCTGCGACTTGCGCGGGTCGTCGTAGGTCATATCTCCAAGAAGCGAGCTGGCGAGATTGTTCTGATCGTCCATTGCGGTTGGCTCCTTTTTCATCGTTTTCAGCAGGGCAAAGGCGACACCTGCTCATAATACTTCTTATTATACCAGAATGTGCCGGAAAAAGCAAGCATTCCGGCGAATTTTCTTTTTCGGGCGCAAAAAACCGCCCCCCGGAGCCTCCGGAGGGCGGTCAGTCATTCGGGTCCGATGCTGCCTGCCTTCGGCTGATAGAAATAGCCGGCGAGCTTCTGTGTCCTGACCTCGTTGAGGAAAGCCTCCGGGTCGATCTCCACGGCAGCGCGCATGACCTGCCGCGACTGTGACGCCGCGACGATCGAGTACACCACGCGCCGCTCGCAGTGGCTGTGCGCACCCTCTCCCTCGAGAACGGTCGCGCCGTGGCGGGTCTTCCGGTAGATCATCTCGCAGATCTCCGCGGGCTTTGCCGTCACGATGAAGAGCGTGCTCTGCTGATAGCGCTTGTAGAGCACATGCAGCACGGCGGTCGCCGCATACTGGAAAATGATCGAATACAGTGCCTTGTCCCAGCCGAACAGCAGCCCCGCAACGCAGAGAATGACCGCATTGAAGCCGAAGATGATGTTGAACGAATCGACGCCGCTGCGCTCCGAGAGAAAGATCGAGATGAAGTCGGTCCCGCCGGAGGTCGCGCCCGCATTGAGGCAGACCGCGACCGCAGCGCCCTGAATCAGCCCGCCGAAAATGCTGATGAGCAGCACATCCTCGGTGATAACACAGGCGGGCAGCAGATCGGTCAGCACGCTGCTGAGCACGATCACGATGCAGGAATACAGCGTAAAGCTCCTGCCGATATAGCGAAAGCCGATATAGACGGGGATCAGGTTCAGCGCGAGGTTGACCGCCGTGAACGGCAGATCCGTGTGCAGCAGCAGCTGTGCGGCACGCTGAATCAGCATGGTCAGACCGGTCACGCCGCCGGGGTAGAGCCCGCCGGTGCTGATGAAGGAGCGGTTGTTGAGCGCCATGACAAATGCGGCAGCGCTGACGGCAAGGAGTGTCAGCAGCACGCGGAGCAGTTTTTTCAGCACGTTTTGCCTCCCTTGCATTATTTGCGGAACAGTCCTCCAAAGAACCCTTTTTTCTTCGGCTCCTCCTCTGCGGGCTTTTTGGGCTTTTTCTTCGCGCCGTCCTCGACCGAGGGCATTTCGGGCAGCGGGGCGGTGTCGTCCTTTTTGGATCTGCGCGCCGGCTTTTTCGGCTCGGGCAGCGAGTAATCCTTCTTCGGGCGCCTGAGCTCGCGCTCGATCCCAGTCAGCAGCATGTCAAAATCGAGATAGCCCTCGTTGAGGTCGTGATTGAGCCGCGGGTCGAGCAGCAGAATCTCCTCGCCGCCGACATACAGCGCAAAGACGTAATCGTCGGTGTACTGCTCGAGCTGCTCCTCGTAGTCCTTCGCGATCACCTTCGCGAGTCCCTTTTCGAGCTTGCCCTGCTTTTCGCATTCGTCGAGCCATGCCCTGACCATCGAAAGAAAGCCGCGCCGCGGTCTGCAGTACAGAATGGTGCTCCGGTATGCCGGCTTGCGCTCCGCGAGCACGCTGAGATAGCGTTTCATGCGGTCGTCATCCCGCAGCAGGATCTGGTCGCCGGTGTTCATGCTGTCGGCGGACGGGGGATTGATCTGTGCCGCGTGGAACTGCACCGGGAAGAGCCGCGGCGGCAGACCGGTGACGAGGAAGGAGAACGGTGCCGGACTTTCGGCGATCCGCGGGAGAATCTGCTCGATCATCGTGCGCAGCTCGTCGGGGAGCTCCGCCGCAGACTGCTCATAGAGCGAATCGACCATCTCCGGACCGATCAGGCTGCTGCCCGAGAGCGCCCAGCCCGCGCCCGCGAGCACCGGCAGCTTCATGCGGTAGAGCTGCCATGCCGTCCGCAGATCGCTGTGCTCGATCAGAAAGCCCTTCAGCGTCAGACCGACCTGTCCCTTTTCGGTCGGCAGCAGCGTGAACATCGCAAGCCCCGCCTCCAGACAGCAGCAGCAGACGGTGTTGCGCGTCGCGGGGATGATCCACGCCTGACTGACCATGAGCTTGCCGTTGACCGAATCATAGAGCTTGGTGATGACCTCTCTGTCGTGCTCGGGCAGTGCCCCGAAGCAGGAGGACTGGGATTTCAGCGGGGGATAGACCAGCGTTTGCAGATTGACGGAAAACATGCCGGACGGATTCTCCATATCTCATTCCTCCTTCGTGAAGCGGTAATAGTTGTGTGCATTGCCGCCGTTCGCGCGCGGCTCCCACTGCAGGCGCTGCGCAAAATCGCGGATATATTCCGCAGTTGCGGTCAGCTTGAGCAGGCTGATGCCGTTGCGCTGCTGCAGCTGATAGGCGGGGCTCGCGATCAGGATATCGCCCTCATGGGTGGGAAGGTCCTCGCTCAGTGCCCACTGGAAGAGCATATCGTCGCTGCCCTCCGCCTGAAAGCAGCACTGCAGCACGGCACGCTTCTCGATGCGGTTGGTCGGCTTCACGACCGACACGGTCTGATAGACGCCGAGCTGATCGGGGACCGCTGCGGTGTCGCCCGAAAGCGGGAAGGAGATGCCGAACCGCTGCGGCAGGAGCCTGCGAATTTCCGCAGCCGCCGGACCGAACGTGAACTGCGGGATATTCCCGGTGCGGTAGAGGCGTTCCGTGAGCTGCTGCACCGCGAGCCTTGTCTGCGGCAGATCGGCGTCTGCGAAGGTGCTCTCGGGATAGCTGCCGTCGGTGTTGAGCGGGTTGATGAAACGGCGGCTTTCAAGCTCTGTCTGCGGCGCGTGATCCGCCTCTGCCTCCGCTTCGAGAATATCGGGAAAATGCTTCTGGAGCAGTGTTTCCGCCTGCCGGGAGAGCGCGAGCAGCACCGAGGGCAGCAGCAGCCGGAAGCGGTCGCGGTCTGCCCATCTGCAGCAGAGCCCCTCTGCATCCCAGAGGCTGCGGTCGGCGGTATCGGTCCAGACGGTGCCGGCTTCGCGGTCGCGGACAGGTGAGCAGACGCGCAGGACAAGGCAGAAGCCCTGCTCGGGCAGCTCGAGATAGAGGAAGGTGCTGCGGAGCTGATCGGAGACCTCTGCGGGCGAGCCCTGCAGCGACCCGGCAATGCTGCGGACAGTGTCCAGACAGCTTGCGAGAAATCCGCTTATCTGCGGGGGTGCATATTCCGGGGCTTGCCGCAGCGCATAGTCGTCCTTCGCCTTGGCGCCGCGTGCGTAGATCACATAATCGAATTTCATGGCAATACTCCTGTCTGATTGCTGGGCTTCGGAGCGGGTGTCTCTGCGGGCGCAAGAAGGCCGCAGAGCGACAGCAGCGGACCGATCCCGGCGGCTGCCTGTGCGTAACGGATGCGTGTGTCGTTCAGCGACAGTGCGGCGCGAACGCTGCGCTGCCGGAAGAGCCCGATATTGCGCGCTGTTTCCTGCTCGAGCAGCCGCATGCGCTTTTTCAGACGCTGCACGGTGATCGGTGCGGCGGCGCAGAGCAGTGCGAAATAGACCGCCGGAAACAGATCAAGCACTTCCTTCTGCATCAGCCCGGGGGTTTCGAGCAGATTGCCGTCCACGTCGAAGACCCGGTAGCGGTCTGTCGTGACGGAGACGCAGAGCATGCCGGTTTTTGCCGGGATGCGCTCTGCGATCAGCGCCGTGAGCTTCGGGTAGACGCGCTTTGCCGCGGCAGCCGGATCCGCCTGATCGTGCTGCGAGAGCAGATCACGCTTTGTGATGACCGGAACGACGGCGAGATCGCGGCTGCGCAGCATGGAGCTGAGCTGTTCGCACAGCGCCTCCTCGTCATCGCTGCGGTCCCCGGCGATGCGTGCGCCGTCGAGCACGAGCAGCACCGCCGCAGAAACCTGCTTCTCCTCCGCGGAGCCGAGCCCGCAGATATTGAGAATGCGCAGTCTGCCGCAGTGCAGAGCGGGACCTTCCTTCTGCCTGACGTAATTGACCAGCTCAAGGGTATCGAGCTTCTCGGCAGGCGGGACATTCTCCCCGCGAAAGAGATCGATCACATTCAGTTTTTGTTTGTTGGAGCCCTGCACGTTGGCGATGATCTTGTCTGCACCGAGCATCCGCTCCTCTTCCTCTTCGAGAATGCAGGCGAAGAAGCGGTTTTCCTTCCAATAGGTTGCCTGCGTGCGGAGCGTATTGAGCATGGCGGTCGTGAGGACGCGGCGTCCGCAGCCCTCCGAGCCGATCACCCATACCCGGATTCTGCAGTCGGCGTTCATGACTGCGGTCCCTTCTCCACGCGCCCGATGCCGCCGATGCCGTACATGTACACGAGAGGCATCACGCTCTGGAAATCGGAAATGCGCGCGGACAGGACGTTCTGCAGGTGCCGGAGCTCATCAAGCTGCTTCTGTGCGAGGATATGTGCCTCCTTGCGCGCGAGCCGGTCACGGCGTGTCGTGAAGAGCGCGCGCAGCTCATAGCGGCGGCGCTTTGTCTGCCGGAGGGTCTCCTCCTGCTGCGCGATCAGCAGGCTGAGCTGGGAATAGATGCAGAACAGCACGGTCGTGTCGATATTCTCCTGCCGGATGATTGCATTCTGCAGGAAGTTGTTGTGCACGTCGACCTTGTTCTGCCCGACGGCACTGACCGGGACAATGGCATGCCACCAGTCCTTGCGGCAGGAGAGGTCGTCAAAGGCGCCGTTATAGATGATGTCTGCGAGCAGTTTGGCGGCATGCTGGAAGTTGTTCGCGCAGAAATTGGTCTTCGCGCGCACCGCCGGCAGGTCGCTCTTCGTGATCGCGAACACGGTCGTCACCGGATGCTTTGCGTTCTCGGAGATCGTGAACATGAGCTGGTTGATCTGGGCAGCGTTCAGATCGAAGTGTGCCTTTTCGGTCTGGATCTCACCGCCGATCATGCTCCCCACGATCTTTTCGGCATCCGCCATGATGATCACGCCGTGGCTGAGCGCGCAGCTGACGCCGAGCTCGCGCATCTCATCCTTATGCTGGTCCGGGCTGTCGATATAACCGCCCATATAATCCATAACGGTCAGCGTGGCGACGGGCGTTCCGTTCACTCTGACCACGAAGGTGTAGGATTTGGAATTGCCGGTGGTGCCTTCCGGGAAGCGCATGGTCTGCTTGTCCCAGTAGAAGGAGAGGCTTTCGATGATCTGACCGAGACGGGCGGCATCGACAACAGCCTGCGCGCTGTCGGAGCCGGAAATCGTCATCAGGCTGTCGGAGCTGCGGAATTCGATGAGCTTCATCGAAAGGCGCAGCGTGCCGCCCTGCTGGGTGTTTATCGTCTTGGTCTGCCGCACAAGGCTCTGCACAAAGCCCGCCATAAAGGAGGATTTGCCGGAGCTTGTGCCGCCCAGCAGCGTGATATAGAGCTCGGGCAGCCCGTCGTATTTGCCGCCGCTGTTCCCCTCGACGCTTTCGGCATTCGCTGCGGAGCCGCCGCCCTGCGCGGGATAATCGGTCGGCTGGGGCGCGGGAGAAGCGGAGGGGATCTGCGTCGGGATATCCGGCACCGGGTTTTGCGGTACGGTGGGTGTCCCGGTCGGAATGGTAAAATCAGCGGGATTGAAATAGCTGTTCTGGTCGCCCGTATTGGAGCCGTTGGTCTGAATGCCTTTTTTTGCCATAGCAGTGCGTCCTTTCTGTTATTCCCGTTTCAGAAGCGTGTTCCTGTGATAAATCGGAATTTCTGAAAGGGACTTCTGTGGTATGATCTCTCAGGAGGTGCCGGTGTCAGTGCAGCAGCAGCACCGTCAGGGCGATGAGCAGAATGAGCTTTGCCCCGAGTGCGATCCTGCGTAAATTGTCCATGCCGGAGAAGAGCCCCTGAAGCAGACGGAGCAGCGCACGCAGCGCGCTCACGCCGGTCAGGCATGCCGCGATGACCGCGAATACACCGAAAACCTCCAGCGCGCCGCAGTAGAGCCGCATGGCACCGAGCATCAGCAAAAACAACACCAGCACGGCGAAATTGCGCGCCTCACCCTCCGCGATCACGCTGCGCACGGTCAGCTCGCCCTCCCTGACAGCGGCGGGGCGGAAATAAGCCGTCCACGTCTGCGATTCGGTGCTGCCCTGCGTGCGGAAGATGCGCTGATAGCAGTCTCTGCACACGAAGGCGTCGCGCACGGGGCGCTTTGCCTCGATCGGCTCGAACACTGCCGCATAGCTGTCGCCGAATTCGATCGGCGCGTCGGGAGTGTGCAGGCGGATGCCCTTCGCGACCCATCTGCGGCAGACGGTGCAGTACATCTGCTCGTGCGGTGTATAGCTGTTCCGGAAGATTGCCATAGAACGGAGCTCCTTTCGGGATTATGCTTTTTTTGCGCGCCGCTCCGCGAAATCCTGCGGGACATCCGCGGCGGTGAAGATATAGGCGTCGGACGGGACACTGAGCCGCCCGAGTGCGCGTGCCGCGGCGATGCTGCTGCGGTTCTTCGGCGTATCGCCGCCGGGCAGCTCTGCAGCCATCCGCGAGAGCACCCGCTGATAGCGCCTTTGCCGCATTTCCTCGAGCAGCTGCCGCACGATGCGCGCATTGCCGTCGCGGGTCAGCCCCTTCGCGTACATCGACGCGAGCAGCGCCCGGACAGCTTCCTCACAGCCGCTGTCGGTGCGGTCGTTGGTCTTTTCGTACATATTGCGGAAGATCGCGAAGAGCTGCTCTGCGTTGTAGTCCTTGAATTCGTAGCATTTGAGGCGCGATTCCAGACCGGGGTTTGCGCTCAGGAATGCCTCCCGCAGATTCGTGTAGACGATGAAGATGACGTTGAAGCTCTTGCGGTCGGTCTCCATGCGGTTGAGCATCGCGTCGATGACCTCCTTGCCGTGCGCATTGTTGATGAGCTGATACGCCTCATCAATGACAAGGATCGCATGGCGGCTGCATGCCTCGTCCATCTTCTCGTTGATGATCTTGGCGCTGCCTGCGACATAGGAGGAGGTGAGCGTGGAGGCGTCGACATAGATCGGCTTGTCGCTGCCGAGCATGCCCAGCGTGTGGTAGAGCTGCGCGGTGAGCTGTGCGGCGGTCGATTTGCCGGTGCCGGGGTTGCCGAGCCAGATCATGTGCGCCGGACCGGGATAGTCGAGCCCCTTTTCCTCGTATTCGACCTTGATCGCGAGCTGATCGTTGAACATGTCGACCAGAAAATCCAGCCCGACATATTCGTAGATCTTCGCGTAGATATCGTCGGTGGTGAAGCCGCGCTTTTCAAACATCTTCGCCTTTTCCTCGCCGAAATCGGCGCGCTCGACCGTGACGGTGCGGTGCTCCGCCGCAGAGAGCCCGTGCTCCTGCAGCGCGACGATATGGCGGTAGCAGGCGGCACGGCGCACCGATGCCGCGAGATTGTTCATATCGCGGGCGTTGCCGAAGGTACGCTTGTCGCGGTCGCCGTAGAGATTCTTGAAGAATTCCGGCAGCGCTGCCCGCACATCCTCGGAGAGCACGAATTCCCAGCCGCCGTCACCGTCCTTTTTGGCGATGCAGTGCTCAAATATGCTTTGCAGCAGATCGGGCTGATATTCGGGGATCGTGATGACATTGGACTCGCCGAAGCGCGAGAACAGCCCCTCGTTCATCTCCCAGACCTCGTGCATGCGGTTCTCATAGCCCGCGAAAATGACGCAGAAGCGGTTGTTCTTGTTGGTCATCGCCGCGACGAGCGTGTCAAACGCCTCCTTGCAGAAGGACGCGGTGTTGCTGTCGCCGCCCTCCGCGAGCGAATAGACCTCGTCGACCAGCAGGACGCCCTCCTGTGCCTGTTCGATCAGAGCGGCGGTCTGCACGGCGGTCCAGCCGACATACTGCCCGATGAGCTTGTCTCTGCTCGCCGTGACCGTGTGCCCCGATTTCAGGATGCCCTCCTGCTGCAGAATCTGCCCGATCAGACCGGCGATCTCGGTCTTGCCGACGCCGGGATTGCCCTGCAGCACGAAATTCGGGACCTTCACGGCGCTCTGCTGCACGGCGCGTCCGGGCTCCATTCGTTCGATATCGGGCACCTTCAGTCCGCCCTCTGGCTTTTTCGCAGTGCCGGCGGGGTACATGCTGCGGACATTGGTGATATAGGAATTGAGCACGGCGTATGCGGGCTCCCAGCCGCGGCGGCTCCCGAGCATCGCGAGCGGGTCCTTTTCATCGCGGAAGGGCTGCGTGCTCAGCGGGTAGAGCGGCGCGATATCCGCGGGCGTGATCAGCACGTCCTCGGTGCCGCGCTCCTCTATGAAGCCCTCGAGCGTCTCCTTGATGCCCTTGAGCTCGACGAATTCCGAGCTGCGGCTGTAATAGCTCAGCGACCGCTGGATCGTGACGAGCTCCTCCGGATTCCAGCGCAGATGCGCCGTGACCGTGACGTCCTCCATGTCGGCGTTGCGGCGGGTGAAGCTGTGCCCGAAGATGCGCAGATACTGCAGCAGATTGCCGATCTCGTCATTGAGCGGCGGACCGACGATCATGCTGGAATTGTGGTTGAATTCGGCAGCGCCGCCCGTGCCCTGCCGGAAGAAGAGCGACTGCAGCGAAAAGGCGCCGCTCGTGCGGAAGAGCTCCTGCAGATGGCTCATGTCGATGCTCTTGGAGAGGAAAATGCAGATGTTGTCGTTCTCGGTCGGCAGGCTCTTCCAGTCCTCGAAGAACGCGAATGCGCTGCGGCGCGCGGCGTCCTCGGTGTTGCGCAGAAAGTCGTCGAGGCTGGTGAAGACCAGTGCACGCCGCACGGAGCTGTCGTGCATCAGCATATTCATCTGCTTCATCGCGCGCGCCTCGCCGCCGTGTGCGTCGATCGGCTGCACATAGTGCTTTTCGGGCTGCGCAGCAGACTCGGCGCTGCCGGTCTGCACAGGCTGCGAGACCTGCGGGCGCTGCCGCTGAATGCCGATATTGACCGCCTTTCTCGCGGGTGCGGGCTGTGCAGCCGCAGACGGCGCTTTCTCGTCTGCGAGCTGTGTGCGGGGCTTGGGTCGGTTGCGGAAGGAATTCTTCAGCGCGTCGAGCCCCTCGCAGCCGGCGCTGTCCAGCGCAAAGAACATCTGCTTTGCGCCGGAGAAGAACACGACCTGCTGATAGCCCATGCGGTGCAGCCGTTCGTTGAGGTATTCCTCGAAGGTCAGCAGCCGCAGATCGGGCATCGCGTAGATATCGTTGAGCACGCCGGCGATGCAGAAGATGCGCGTCGACGGCTTTTCAAAGATCGAGCTCATGCGGTCATCCTCCGATCAGAAGGAATTCCGGCTGCCGGTGCCGGGCTTGCATTTCTGCACGGCGGTCATTCCGGAGCTTGCCCCGAGCGGGCTCTGCGCGATTGCCTTTGCAGCCTTGCTGCGCTGCTCGGCGCGGCGCTGCTCGAGTGCGGGGTCATCGAGGTCCTCGCTGTGGTCCTCGACGGAGATCAGCGTCTGCATGCTGCCCTCGTCGGTGAGGTCGGGGCAGAGACTGATGCGCACAGTCTGACCGGTCTCCGGGTGCGTCAGCACGAGCTCGGTGCGCTCGAGCGGGTCGCAGTCGGATTCCTCGTCCGGCTGCTCGACAAAGCCCATTTCTGCGTAGCTGTCGACAATGGTCTGTGCGAGCTCATTGCGCATCAGGTTGGAATAGAGCCGCGAGTAGGCGAGCACGAGCTCCTGCATGAACTGCGCGGTGAGCGCTTCGGTCTCGTCGTGCAGCGCGCGCAGTTCCTCCTCGGTGAAGGCTTCGGGCTGTGCAGACGCCAGACGTTCGGTGATCGCCGCGATGCGCTGCTCGATCTTCTCCCAAGCCCCGCAGAAGAACCCGGTGAAATCCTCAATATGCAGCTCGAGCGGCTCGCCGTTGTTGGTCTCCTTGAAGCTGTAGTCGATCGAACGGAGCTGCTCCATCTGCTCCTGCAGGGATTTCGCAGTCTCCGTGCACTGGGAATGCAGGATCATCGCGGTCTCGTCCTCAGAGAGAATCCTCTCGAGCGTGACCGTCGCATTTTCCATCACGCTGAATGCGGTCGCGATCGCCGCCTGCCCCATGCCGCCTGCGAGCTGTGCCTCCGCCTTCTGCAGCGTCTCGCGCAGCACCGCGACGGCATCCTGCGCGCTCTGACTCTTTGCATCTGCGGCGAGGTTCGAGACCATTGCGGCGGCACGGTCGAGCATGGTGCGCGCCTCGGCGTTTTCCCGCGCCTTCTGCTGCGCCTGATCGGCAGAGAGCGCACGGATGCCCTCGAGCGTTTTGTCGCGGTCAGCCGCCATCTGTGTGCGCACGCGGCGCAGCTCTGCCGCGATCGCGTCGGAATGCTTCTTTTTCAGGTCGAGCTGTGCACCGAGCACGGAGGAGGTCATTTTGGCGCGCGCCTGCGTGCACTTGCCGATATATGCAGCCAGATCGGGCTCGCGCTCGAATTCCCGCTGCAGGATCTGGGCGGTCATCTCGAGCTCCGCCTGACTTTGTGCCGCAGCCTGCGCCACAGCCTCCGCGCCGTCATCGGTGAGCCCACTGAGCGAAGCGCTGTAGGAGCCGAGCACGGAATTCATCCTGATCAGCCGCCCCTGATCGACGACCTTCTGCACGCCCTTTGCCGCCGTACCGACCGTCTTGCCGAGCATGACGACCGCGCCGCCGACCACGGCGACTGCCGCGATGGCTGCTGCACCCGCAAGCAGACCCACACCGCCTGCTGCAACCTCGATAGAACCTGTTCCGCTCATAATTATACCTTCCATTCGTCATTCTGCGTGACCGTTCAGCCGGACACGGAATTGATTTGCGTAGAGTGCGCGCCGCTGTGCCTCGGTGGCATCGGCAGGCGCCTGACTGCGGTCGACCGGTATGCCGTTGTCGGCAGAGACCGCCTCGAAAAACTGACTGAGCTCTGCACGGAGCCCGTCGATATAGTCGCCGCGGAGCAGAAAGCCGATGCAGTTGTACCAGCTTCCGGTCGCCTCCTGCCGCAGCGGAATGATCTGGATTTCGATCGAGATATCACCCGGCAGATCGGTCATGCCGATCACGATCGCGCCGTATTCCGCCTCCGGGTCTGCATATTCCGCGGTCGGCTCGTCGCCGTCGAAGCCGTAGTCGTCCCGCAGCGTCTGCATGAGCATTTCGCAGAGCCGGATGCGCTGGTCGGCGCAGACAAGGCGGCTGCGGATCTCCGCCGCGATCGCCGTGACCGTGCCGAGCCTTGCGGTGATATGCTCGGCGCGGTTGTAGAGCGAGACCGCATCGAGCGACGCGGCGCCCTCGGGGTGCTCCTGCATATACTGCAGCAGCCGGTCGGTGTGCAGCTCGCCGGAATCGTCGAGCACGCCCGCTGCACGGAGTGTCTCGGTGATGCCGTATTCTGCATTGTGCTGCTGCATCAGCGGCGCGAGCCGCCCGCCCGAGAGCATATCCGCCTGCTCCTGTGTCAGACGGTGCGACAGCAGCCCGAGCCGCTCGTAGAATTCCGGCGACTGTCCCGGGATATCCGGGCAGGTCTCCCAGAGCAGCCGGTGCTCGGTCAGCAGCGCGCTGATATAGACAGAAAAATAGTTGAGCCAGCGCATGAATTCGCGCTGCGTCAGAATCAGATCGGTCTGCATGCGCAGCGAGAGCGTTTCCGCGATCGCGATCGCTGTCTGATAGAAGCCCTGCCGCGCATAATCCTGCGCCGTGCGGAGCGTCTCGCGGTAGAGTGCCGCATGCTGCGGAAAAAACCACGCGACGGGGTTGCCGCTCAGCTGATCGCGCAGCTGCACGGCAGTCTCCGTACAGACGCGCTCGGCAGTCTCCTGAAAATAGGCGCGCTCCTGCTCGAGCGCCGCTCTGAGCGCCTCGAGGCTTTCGGCGGTCTCCTGCTGCTTTTGCCGCTCCTCGGCGAGTGCCGCGAGCTGCTCGGCGCGCAGCCGCTGATATTCCTGCTGCATCTGCTCGTGGGCGGTGCGAAGCTGCGTCTGCATGGTGTCGACCGAAAGCTGCAGCATTCCGCCGTACTGCGCCTCGAGCTGCCCCTGCCACTGCGACATATCCCTTGCGGTCTGATCATGCAGCCTGCGGAGTGCCTGCTGATTCTGTTCGGTGACAGCGCTTGCCTGCGCTGCGATCTGCTGTTCTGTGCGGCGCATTTCCGCGCGCAGCTCCCGCATGCGGCGTTCGGTGTCGGCGATGGATGCCATAGACCTTCCTCCTGATTGAATCCGTTTCAGAAATGTGCTCCCCCGATCAGTCAGAGTCCGGGGAGGAGGGGGAAGTCCGGTTAGAAGTTAGGAGTGAGAAGTGAGGAGTTGTTCCGTCACTTTCGCACGTTGTGCTGAATCGGCAGAACTCCGGGGGCTATGTTTGCTTGCAAAACTGTCTGCTTTTGCATGAACCAGCCCCTTTTTCAATCCATGCGCGAAGCGCATACCTTAACTCCTAACTCCTAACTCCTCCCTCCTAACTCGCAATCCGATATATATTAAAAGCACAATCCCTGAACGGTGCATTCGGTTATCCGATTGTCTGCCGCTGATCCTCTGCGGCACGGTAAGCTTTGGTCTGCTTGGTGCGCAGCCCGATCAGCGCGCGCATGGCATCCTCCGCCTGTGCCAGCAGCTGAGCGGCGTGAGCCGGGTCGGTGCCGGCTGCCGATTCCGCCTGAGAGAGCAGCTGCAGGGCGCTGCGCTGTCCGTCGCCCTCGTAATATCCGAGCACGGTGCGGTCAGCCGCGATCAGCGCGAGCAGGTCTGCCGGACCGCTCGGTATTGTCTGCGGGATATCCGCGGGCGGCGCTGCTGCGGGGCACTGTTCGGGCGCGTCATTGACGACCGACACGATCACTGCAGAGCCGTCCGGAGCCGGTTGGAAGACGAGCTTTTCGCAGCGCAGCACATTGGGCTCCCAGTCGGGAGCATAGCGGTTTTGCATCAGTGCCGGACCGCAGCGCAGACCGAGCTGCTCGATCTGTCCGACGGTGCAGTGCAGGAGCAGCGTCACACTGCGGAAGGGGCACTGCGCGTCGAGCAGCACCCTGACATTGAGCATGAGCATGTCGCGCACCATGATATTGATCGGCTCCCTGACCGTGCCCGCGGCTTTCAGGTCGATCGCGAGCTCCTCGGGCGCAGAGCCGTCCTTTTTTTCACAGATCAGGCGGGCGGTCAGCATATCCGCACATGCGGCGGTGTCGCTGATGCAGAAAAAATGCGGGGTATCCGGGAGAGTAAGCTGTAGCATACGCTGCCTCCTTATGTAATTGGGCTGCCGGGAATTGTCGCAAGAAACCGCTTTGACGCGGCGGTCGGAATGCCGATCATCCGCAGGCGGTTCTCCTGCACGAGCCACTGATTTCTGCGCACGTCAGAGATGTCCTGCGGTCTGATGCGCTCCGTGAGAAAGTGCATCTGCTGATTGGAGGAGCCGCGCAGCCCCCTGTCGTCGTCGAGCGCCTTGACGTATTCGCCGTCGATCAGCAGATCGGTCACGGACAACAGCGCCCGGACGCCGGGCTCATCGGATGCTTTGAGCGCCGCGTGCGTCCAGCCGGTAAAGACGATTACGTTCAGTGCCGGGCGTGCGCGGAGAACCGTCTGCACGAGCAGGGCGAGTCTGTCCGCCTGCATGAACGGCTCACCGCCGCTCAGTGTGATGCCGGAGATATCGGGCAGCGCGATGATCTCGTCAGCAAGCGCGGCGATCCCGATGATCTCGCCGCCGTCGGTCGGCTGCATGTCCGGGGCGATGCATCCGGGACAGCGTCTGCCGCAGCCCTGCACCCAGAGCACGAACCGCGTGCCCGGTCCCAGACAGTCTGTGCCCTTGTTGAAAAAGCCCGCGCGGACCGCCCCCTCCGGGGCGAGCTTCCGGATGATCGGTGCGCTCATATCGCGGCACCCCGGTCGGTGACGTCGAGGGTCAGCGGGATCGGCATATCGAGCAGCATCATCTCGCCGGTCTTCGCATCGGGCACATAGAATGCTGCCTGTGCGTAGATGCACTCCTGCGGGGTCAGCTCGAGCTGGAAGGAAATCTGCCCGGTTTTCGGGTCGAAAAAATCGGGGAGCGGCGCGATGCGGAAGGAGCCGATCGGGCGGATGGCATTGCCCTCGGGGTCGGTCGTGAACTGCACATGCCGGAATTCCGGCGGACGGACATAGAGGAAGAGCTTGACATAGCCGCCCGCGATCTCCTTCTGTGTCAGCCTTGCCGGATGCGTTCCCGCGTGGATGCTCATGCCGTCGTAAAATCTGGTGCCTGCCTCGATCAGCGGCGTGAAGCGCGGGCGCGCATCGAAGGCGCCGACCGTGACCGTGCCGATATCGTAGATCACGCTGTCGAGCGCCTGCTGCCGTCTGGCAGTGCTGCCCGAGAGCGCATTGGCATAGATTGCCGCGCCGCGTGAGACCGCGGTCGGGCAGCTGATGCAGTCGACCCTGATGCCGGTGTCCTCAAACATCTCGCGGATAAAAGACTGCACCGCCGGTGTTGCCGAGGCGCCGCCCGTCAGAATGACCTGATCGAGCTGCGTGAGCCGCACGGCACCCTCGCCGCTGACCAGCGTGCGTATGGTGCTGCGCAGGGGGCGGAGATATTCCGCCTTGAGCCTGACCTGATAGGCGGCGCGCTTCTCCGTGAGCGTGATATCTGCGCGCTCCGCCGTGCCGGGCATCGCCAGACTGACGGTCGCTTCGGCGCGGTCGCTCTGGGAGAGCTTCAGCTTGATCTGCTCCGCAGCCTGCTTCAGGATGCGGACATTCGCCGCATACTGCGAAGCCGTCAGACCGGATGCAGTCTCCGAGAACAGATCCAGCCCGTGCTCCTCGCGCAGATGCGTCAGCATATCCTGAAAGATGATGCCGGTGAAATCGGCGCCGCCGAGCTTTGCCTCGCCGCGCTTTGCGAGCGTGCGCATTTCCGCGAGCTCTGCGGGGTCGTCGGAGGGGGTGCACTGCAGCAGGCTGATATCGGCAGTGCCGCCGCCGATATCGATGACGAGGACATTGCCGGCGCAGGGTCTGTCCAGCGCCGTCCCGAAATAGAACGCGGCTGCCTCGGGCTCGGTGAGGATCTGCACGTTGAAGCCGGTCGACGCCGCAGCCTCCTGCATCGCGGTGCGCACGCCCTCGTCGTAGCAGGCGGGCACCGTCAGCACGACGGAGCTTTCCTCCGGCACGGCGTGCAGCCGCGTGCGGCAGGCATCGAGCAGATACTGCATGAACAGGCGGACAGCCCGCACGCCGTCCAGCTCGATCGGCTCGCCCACAACCGACCGCAGGCGGAGCGGCTCACGGATATCCATATTGCGCTTGAAGCATTCCGCGGCAGCCAGCGGGTACTGCATCGCGAGCTCGGCAGCCTCTCTGCCGAAGACCGGCTCATTCGCACTGCGGAAGGCGATGACCGACCGAAGATATCTCGCATCGTCCCAGCGCAGCTCCTCCGCGATGCCGGCGTCGCTGACATACGAAACGGAGGTGTTCCATGTGCCGAAGTCGATGCCGATGCAGAGCTTCTGCGCAATGCTGACGGGCTTCTGCTTCAGGTCCGGCGCCTTGACATAGAGCGGGATCGTGCGCCTGATGCAGCGGTAGGGGATCAGAAACGCATCGCGGAGCACGACCGGCACGAAGCTGCGGTTGCGGAAGCGGTATTCCCTTGCGACCGGGTATTCGGTCATGCGCCCGGTGCAGTCGACCTCTGCGGAATCGAGCACGTCGAGCGTGTCGCGGTCAACGATCTGCACGGTGACGGATGCGGGCACCCGTTCGGTGATCAGCTGCAGCGCATCCGCCATGCTGATGCGGTGCTTGACGTTGAGCTCGGTCATCCGCGCGATCAGCTCCCACACGACCGGGCGCTGCGCCGGATCGGGCAGCGTACCGAGCGAATCGGCGACCTCCTCGGGCAGATAGCTGTTTTCGTCGCCGGGGGTAATGCTCATCAGCGTGAATTCCGCCATGCCGGTGTCGATCGTTTTGCCCGTCTGCATCAGACAGAGCAGCATTCCCAGCGAAAAGACCGCATCCTCAGGCTTGGGCTCGGCGCCCTCCGCAAAGCCGACCGGATGCCACTGCGCATCGTATCCGGCGGGGTTCTCCGTGAAGGTGAGCTCCGGGAAGAAGCTGCGGTCGTCGAGCTGTGCTGCGTCCTCCGCGTTCAGCAGGTAATTCTCCGGGCGGACAAGACCGCTGCGGGCATGCCAGAGGGCATCCTGCATGATCTGCACGGCGAGATCGAGGATCTGGAGCTCGGCGCGGACGCGCCGCAGATCGTCGGAAAGCGGGATCTGCATGGAAATGCCTCCTTTCATTCAGAGCCGGACGGTCAGATTGCTGACCGAACCGTCGGGCAGCTCGACCTTCGCGGTGAGCAGCTTGTCCTCCGAGAAGCCGTAGGTGACCTTCGTCGGTTTTCTGCCGCTGAACAGTCCGCGCAGGGTCGGGTTCCGGAGCTGAAGCACGGTCGAGAAGATCGTCTGATATTGCCCCGGCATGAAATCTCCCGTGAACGAGACGACGCAGTAGTGCATGCCCCACTGCTTTTCGTCGCCGGGATAATAGCTGCGTTCGGCGCGGAAATTGCTCTGCACGGTGTCGCCCTCACGGATGATGACATCGACGTCCTTGCCGTTCCGGATCAGCACGCCGACCGAGGCATACGCCTTGTTGTCGACGTGGATCTCGGTGTTGCTGCCGGCAATCGCGGCGCCGCGCACGACCAGATACATGGATTCGTCCGGCACGGTGATGATATCGTCGGGGAAGAGGTCGCGGAGCAGCCGCTGCAGAGAGACCTCACGCGCCATGCCGCCGACAACGAGCACATGCTGCGTCTCGCCGAACGAAAGCCCGCCCTTTCTGTAGAGCTCCTCGATGCAGTCGCGCATCCGCTGCGTCAGCGGGGCGACCGCCCTGAGATATTTCTGCAGCGAGAGCGTAAAATCGAGATCGTAATCGTCGAAGAGGTCGGCATAGATCTCCGCCTCCTCGGCACCGTCCGCAAAGAGCTGCGTTTTCAGCGAGAGTGCCATGCTGCGCAGCCTGACCGCCGCAGCAGCCTCCTTTTCGCTGTAGCCCGGCGAATCGGGCTCGGGGCGCAGATCGACATTGTATTCCTTGATCACCTGATCTGCCATGAGCCCGACGAGCACGCGGTCGACATCGTCGCCGCCGAGATGGCGGTCACCGCTCCAGCTCATCGGCTCAAAGCGGTCCGGACCGATCTCGGAGCTGCCCGCGTAGGTGTGCACGAGCGAGAGATCGAAGGTGCCGCCGCCGAAATCGACCACCAGAATCAGGCTGTTGCCCTGCAGCCGCGTGCCGTAGGCGATCGAAGCCGCGATCGGCTCGTCGGTCAGCGCGTGCTTGGGGTCGCAGAGAAAACCGGCCGTGCGCAGTGCCTCCTTTGTCTCGATGCGCGGCTGATCGGTGTCATAGCGCGCGGGCACGGTGACAAAGGCGTGGAAGCCGTCGAACTGCGGAAAGGTGCGCGTCAGCTGCCGGTAAACCTCCCGCAGAATCTCCGCGGCTGCCTCCTGTGCCGTGACCGACTGCGTGCCGACCGAGTGGCGCATCTCGCTGCCCATATTTTCCTTGAACGCCGTAAAAACATCGGTCGGGTGCGCAGCGCGGAGCCGCAGTGCGGGCTCGCCGACGACCCATTTCCCGTTCGCGAAGGCGACGGCAGAGGGCAGGAAGTGCGGATTGTCCGGTCTGCCGCTGTCGAAGCGCAGATACTGGATCAAGCCGGCTTCATCGGTGTAGGCACAGAGCGTGTTGGTCGTGCCGAGGTCGATGCCGACATGCAGGATGCGTTTGCTTTCAGGCATAGGCTGCCTCCTTGTTCAGTGAAAGAATGATGCGAACAGGTTCAGCATCTTGCTGAGCCATGCCACACCGGCGGGCGAGCAGAAGGCGACGGTGCCGAGCAGCGCCGTGACCGTCTCCGCGAGCCAGTAGCGGATCGGGAGCATGACCCGCCAGACCGAGCCGCTCAGGATGCGCTCCTGCTCCGCGATCAGCAGGGTGCCGTCATCGGTGCGCCGGGAGTACCAGAGCAGCACGGCGATCTCGGTGACGCCGAAGCCGCGGTAAGCCGCATCGCATGGGTCGACGATCACGTCGCGCGCCGACGCCGGTGCAGCCGGGGACATGCTCATGCGGGCAGCATCGGCGAAGAACTGTGTGCGGAAGAGCTGCATCGCATACTGCGTGCTGTTCCATTGATACATGACAGCACCGGTGTCGCGCCGACCGGGCAGCGGCAGAACGCCCTTTGCGCTCTCCGCCGCGTAATCGCGGAGCAGCTCAGGGTAACGGCTGCGGCTCTGGGCGGTCTCCGGCGCAAAGCAGTGCAGAACGGTGCGGGGGTCGGGGTCTGTGCGGGCTTTGCGCACCTCCTCCCGCGTGACCGGCACAAAATCGGTGAGATACTGCGTGCGCTGTGCTGCCTCGCGCGCTTCGTGCGGAATGACGTAGAGCGTGTGCCGCATGAGGCGCATCAGCCGCAGGATCGCGATGACAAACCACACCGCCAGTGCGATCTGGAGAATCGGCGCACGCAGACCGGTCAGCAGCGGGAATTTTCCGTCCAGCTGCGTTTTGACGAGCAGCGGCTGGAGCGGATAGCCGACCGCCCAGCCCAGCAGAATCGGCGGGACAAATATCCACGCGCTGCACGGGAGCTCCGGATCGGAGAGAAAGCGGAGCCGCGGGTGCTTCTGCCCGACCCTGCGGAGCGTCCGCTTGATCAGCGGCGCAGCGATGTAAAAGGCGATCAGCAGCACCGTGCCGATGATCGGGAACAGCAGCACGAGCAGGATCCACAATCCCGGGTTGAGCAGGCTGTGCCGGTCGTAGCGCAAGACCGCGGCATTGCGCGCAGCCGGTCCGACGATGCGGTCAAAGCGCCGTCTCCGGCGGAGGCTGTAGCCCCACCGCAGCGCGAGGATCACGCCGACCGCCGCGACTGCCAATAAAAGATAAACAAACCAAGAGGGCATCTGTTCGAGGACCTGCTTGATTTGTTCTTTATAATTGATATTCATGTGCATCTCCTGATTGTTGGTAAAATCGTCCAGTTTCTTTTCCGGAGGGTACTCCAATTATACCATATATCCACGAAAATGTCAAGTGCCTGCACAGGATGCCGCGGGGCATCGAAAAACGACGTATCTGCGTGTGTTTCCGATATTCTCTTTCGGGCATCCCGCGGATACTATCTAAATATGAGAAAAGAAACCGCCGGAGAAAACGTCTCCGGCGGTCATGATTCATCCGGTTCGTCGGGTCCCGCGTCAGCGGGCGGCTTCAGGGCACCCGGGCGCAGCCGCGACCACAGCAGGATGATCAGCTGTGCGGGAATGCCGATCAGAAACAGCTTCCAGACATGATGCTGATAGAAGGTCAGGAAGATCGACCCGAGCACGGACCACACCAGCACGGAGATGATCGCATAATTCCAGCGCGGGTTGAACCAGATCGAATTGAACACCAGACAGACGATCGCGGTGATCGGCGCGGCGTAGAGGAACAGAAAGGCGCCGTAGCGAAGGTCGGGCACAAAGGTGTCGAGAATGACAAAGATCAGCGTCGCGATCAGCCAGACCAGCAGTGCCGCCATGCCCGCGATGATCAGGCGGTTGTGCTTCTGGACGGCGGTCCGCTGCGGGGCGTCGGTCTCCGGCTCCTGCACGGCAGCGGCAGTCTGTATCTGTATCTGCTTTGCGGCGCGCTCCTCCGGCGTCAGCAGAAAGTCATCGAGGGTGATGCCGTAGAGGTCGGCAAGCTGCTTCATGACAGCGAGGTCCGGCAGCGATTCGCCGCGCTCCCATTTTGAGACAGCCTTGTCGGAATAATGCAGCAGCTCGGCGAGCTGCAGCTGTGTCAGGTGCTTATCGCGCCGCAGCTGCGCGAGATTTGCGGCGACTGTCTGCTTCCACTGCTCCATATACAATGCCTCCCTTCGGTTTTCTGCTATTATAACACAAATTCAAAAATAATGCAATAGCGGAAGAAAAATCACTCTACCAAAAGTAGAATCGCACAAAATCGGCTCTACTGCCCCTTCTCCTGTTCGTTCTGAGAAATTTTTCAAAGTATCGTGACAAATCGGAGGATTTGTGGTAAAATAGAAAGAAGCACAGCGGCATTGGCTGCTGAGAAAGAAAAAAGGAGCGTATAGAAGCATGAGCGAACAAACGTATGTGATCTTCACCGACAGCGCCGCCGATCTCCCCGAGCAGATGATGGAGCATATCAGCGTGGAATGCCTGCCGATGAACGTCTTCATGAAGGATTCCCCGGCACAGGCATGCACCCTGCGCGGCGCTGCATTTTACAGCGCCCTGAAGGAGGGGCAGGTCGCCTGCACCTCAGCTGCGAATCTTTCCGTATTCCGCGCACGCTTTGCAGAGGTGCTCTCACAGGGGAAGGATGTCCTCTATCTCGCATTCTCCTCCGCACTGAGCTGCATGTATCAGACGGCACTGATCGCCGCCGAGGAGCTCTCGGAGGAATTTCCAGACCGCAGGATCATCGTGATCGACACGCTCTGCGCGAGCATGGGCGAGGGGCTGCTGGTCTATCACTGCGCCGAGCAGCGCGAGCGCGGCATGTCACTGGACGAGCTCGCTGCATATGCTGAAGAGAACAGACAGCGCACGATCCACTGGTTTACGGTCGACGACCTGCTGTTTCTGAAGCGCGGCGGCAGAGTCGGCGCGGTCTCCGCCTACGCGGGCACGCTGCTCGGCATCAAGCCGGTGCTCCATGTCAGCCCCGAGGGCAAGCTGATTCCGAAGCAGAAGGTGCGCGGACGCCGCAAGTCCATCCTCGAGCTCGCTGCGCATTACGCCGCAGAGTGCACCGACAGGAACGCGACGGTGTTCATTTCGCACGGCAACGCCCCCGAGGATGCTGAGCAGCTCAGGGAGATGCTCTGTAAGGAGCACGGCGCCAAGCAGGTCATCATCGGCGATATCGGACCCGTGGTCGGTGCGCATTCGGGGCCGGGCACGATCGCGCTGTTCTATCTCGGAGAGTCACGCGGCTGATCTGTACCGGTCTGCGTGCCGGAAGGAGCTTTCGCTTGGTTACATTGCTGCTGATTGTCATTTACCTGTCGTTTATCAGTCTCGGGCTGCCCGATTCGCTGCTCGGTGCCGCATGGCCGACCATGCAGCCGCTGCTGGCAGTGCCGATCTCATACGCGGGCTATCTGTCCATGATCATCTCCTGCGGCACGGTGCTTTCGAGCCTGTTTGCCGACCGCCTTCTGCGCCGCTTCGGGACGCACGCGGTCGTCTGCTGCAGCGTGCTGCTGACCGCCTGTGCACTGCTCGGCTATTCCTGCGCGCAGTATTACTGGATGCTCTGCCTGTTCGCAGTGCCCTACGGGCTCGGCGCGGGTGCGGTCGATGCGGCACTCAATCATTATGTCGCTGTGCATTTTGCGGCGCGGCACATGAGCTGGCTGCACTGCTTCTGGGGTGTCGGTGCGGCGCTGTCGCCCTATATCATGAGCTTTTATCTCAGCCGCAATGACGACTGGCAGGGCGGCTACAGAGCCGTCGCGCTCCTGCAGATGGTGCTGACGGTGATCCTCTTCTGCTCGCTGCCGCTCTGGAAGCGGATGAAGGCGGATCCGTCCGCCGACAGCGGCGCCGACAGTCTGCCGCCGCTCCCGATGCGGACGCTCCTGCGGCAGAAGGGTGTCTGGCAGGCGCTGATGACTTTCTTCTGCTACTGTGCTCTCGAGAGCACGGCAGGGCTATGGGCGAGCAGCTTTCTCGTGCACGAGCGCGGTGTCGATGCGGGCACTGCGGCGCGGTTCGCGTCCCTGTTCTATATCGGCATCACGGCGGGCAGAGCGCTCTGCGGGTTTGTCAGCGAGCGCCTCGGCGACCACCGAATGATCCGGCTCGGCTGCATCGGCATTGCGGCGGGCGTGATCTTGCTGCTGCTGCCGCTGCCGCGCGGCTTTGCGCTGGCGGGGCTGATCACGGTGGGCTTCGGGTGCGCGCCGATCTATCCGAGCCAGATCCACGCGACGCCGCAGGTCTTCGGGCGGGCGCACGCGCAGGCACTGATCGGCATGCAGATGGCGGCTGCCTATGTTGGCACGACGCTGATGCCGCCGCTCTTCGGGCTCTGCGCCGACAGCGTCGGGCTCGGGATGTTCCCGCTTTATCTGCTGCTGTTTCTCGTTCTGATGGCGCTGCTGACCGAGCAGGTGCACGGCGCGCGCATCCAGACCGGCAAATGAGATACCGTCCGGACTGCTGCTTTTGCGGCAGCCCGGATTTTTTTGCGATATCTGTGTTTTCCGCTTGCAATCCGGCGCAGTTTATGGTATGATTAGAGGGTACTACATCCCGAAGGAGTATTCCGATGTTTGAACTGTTGAAAACCGAGGGCAAGGTCCGCCGCGGCGTGTTTCACACGGTGCACGGCGATTTCCAGACGCCCTGCTTTATGAATGTTGCAACTGCCGGCGCGATCAAGGGGGCACTCTCCGCGCGCGATCTCGAGCAGGTCAACTGTCAGGTGATGCTCTGCAACACCTATCACCTGCATGTGCGCCCCGGAGACGATGTCGTCCGGAAAATGGGCGGGCTGCAGGGCTTCACGGGCTGGCGCGGTCCCACGCTGACCGATTCGGGCGGCTTTCAGGTGTTCTCGCTGGCAAAGCTGCGCCGCATCAAGGAGGAGGGCGTGACCTTCCAGTCGCATGTGGACGGCAGGCGCATCTTCATGGGTCCCGAGGAGAGCATGCGCATCCAGTCGAATCTCGGCTCGACCATCGCGATGGCGTTTGACGAGTGCGTCGAGAACCCCGCACCGCACAAATACGCCGAGCAGAGCTGTGCGCGCACGACCCGCTGGCTGAAACGCTGCCGCGAGGAAATGGCGCGCCTCAACGCGCTGCCCGATACCGTCAATCCGCACCAGCTGCTGTTCGGCATCAATCAGGGCTGCACCTTCCCCGATCTGCGCATCCGGCACATGCAGGAGATCGCAGCGCTCGATCTCGACGGCTACGCGATCGGCGGGCTTGCCGTCGGCGAGCCGACCGCGGTGATGTATGACATCATCGAGCATGTCGAGCCGCACATGCCGGCGGAGAAGATCCGCTACCTGATGGGCGTCGGCACCCCGCAGAATATCGTCGAGGGCGCCGCAAGGGGCATCGACCTCTTTGACTGCGTGATGCCCTCGCGCAATGCCCGCCACGCGACCGTCTTCACATGGCAGGGCATCATGCATGTGACCAACAAATGCTTTGAGACCGACCCGCGCCCGATCGAGGAGGGCTGCGGCTGCCCGACCTGCCGGAATTTCTCGCGCGCGTATATCCGCCACCTGTTCAAGGCGGGGGAGCAGCTCGCGGGCAGACTTGCCGTGCAGCACAATCTCTGGTTCTACAACAATCTGATGACGCAGATGCGCAATGCGCTCGACGAGGGGCGCTTTGCGGAGTTCCGCGCGGCTCATTCCGAGAATCTCGGCAGGCTGCGCAGAGAGTGAGGGGCTTTCGATGGCGGTTTATATGATCGCGGATACCCATTTCGGCGACGATGCCGTCCGGCGCTATGAGAACCGCCCGTTCGCGGATGCCGCGGAGATGGACGCGGCACTGACCGCGAACTGGAATGCCGCGGTCTCCGCGGAGGACACGGTCTTTCTGCTCGGCGATTTCTCCGCGCACGGCGCGCAGCACAATGCGGCGCTGCTCAGGTCACTCAACGGCAGAAAGCACCTGATCTGCGGCAATCACGACACGGAAACGGATGCGGAATACCGCGATATGGGCTTTGAATTTGTCAGCCGCTACCCGATCCTCTATGAAGGCTTCTGGCTGCTCTCGCACGAGCCGCTCTATATCAACCGCAACATGCCCTATGCCAATATCTTCGGGCATATCCACCTGACGCCCGCCTACCGGACGGTCTCGCCGCAGAGCTTCTGCGTCAGCGCCGAGCGCATCGGCTATACGCCGGTGCTGTTTTCAGAGATCGTGCAGCGGGTGAAGGCTGCGGCATCGCGCGGGGAGGAGGTGCGCTGATGTACTATTGCTGCGGGCTGACCGAGACCGGCAGACCCGACCACAATGAGGATGCGCTGCTGCTGTACCGCGCCGTCCTGACCGCGGGCGAAAAGCAGATCGCCTGCGAAGCGCCCTTTGTCTGTGCCGTCAGCGACGGTGTCTCCGGCGAAAATGCCGGCGAGGTCGCCTCGAAGACCTGTGCTGCGAGGCTCAGCGGCGCGAAATTTGCAAAGCGCAGCGAGATTCGCCGCAGGATCCTCGAGATTCACGCAGAGCTCGCGGCAGCCGGGCAGAAGGATCCGGCGCTCTCGCGCATGCAGGCGACGCTCTGCGGCTTTGCCGTCGACGAAAGCCACGCGCTGTTTGGCTTCAATGTCGGCGATTCGCGGCTCTACCGGCTGCGCGACGGCGTGCTCGAGCAGCTCTCGAAGGATCAGACGCTTGTGCAGATGCTCTATGATGAGGGCAGCATCACAAGCGAGGAGAAAAAGCACCATACCTTCCGCCATGTTGTCATGCCGGTGATGGGCAATCCCGATTCGCCGCCGCGTCCCGATGTGTTCTCGGTGCCGGGCGGGCTCGGCTGCGGCGAGCTGCTGCTGCTCTGCACGGACGGGCTCTCCGACAGCATCTCCGACTACGAAATGGCGGAGGTGCTCTCGGCACCGAAGCCCTTGCCCGAGCGTCTGCACATGATGGCGATGCGTGCGCTTCGTCACGGTGCGCGCGACAATATTACCGCATGTGCCGCAGTGCGCTATCCCGAGGGGATTCCGCTGCCGCCCTGCGAATGGATGTGAGGAGAAGCTATGCTGGACAAGTATCTGTCGAAGCTCGAACGGAAATTCGGGCGCTTTGCGATCCCGCGGCTCATGTCGATCATTCTGGTCGGCATGGTCGTGATCTATTGCTTTGATATCATCATCACGTTCAACCCGAACGCCGTCGCGTCGGTCAGCTCGCTGTTCGATTTCGATCTGGAGCAGATCAGAGCCGGGCAGATCTGGCGCGTGATCACATTCATCTTCCTGCCGCCGGATACGGGCATCCTCTTTGCGGTGTTCGTGTTCTATTTCATCTGGCTCTACGGCGTCGGGCTGGAGGAGCGCTGGGGCAGCTTCAAATTCAATGTCTACTATTTCATCGGGATGCTCGGCTCGATCATCGTGGGCTTCATCTTCGGCTATGCGACCAACACCTATCTGAATCTGACGCTGTTTCTCGCGTTTGCGATCCTCTATCCGAATTACGAGATCCTGCTCTTTTTCTTCATCCCGGTCAAGATCAAGTGGATCGGTCTGATCGACGGCATCGGGCTGGTGATTTTGTTTATCATCGGCGATTTTGCCTCACGGCTGCTGCTGCTGGTGTCGGTCTCGAATCTGCTGCTGTTCTTCGGCGGCGGCTTTGTCAGCAGCGTGTATTACCGCATCCGCCGCGGCTATTACCGTCTCAAGCGCAAAAACGCGATCAAGCGGAACAGGCACGACGATTAAAGCCCCAAGCCCTGTGCGCCTGCAATTCTGCGGTAAAAATGAAAATGACGGAACAACTCCTCACTTCTCACTCCTCACTCCTCACTGCGAGCCTGACCTCCTACCTCCTACCTGAACTCCGGTTTACCGCAGTTCCCCTGACAGACAAAGACCGCTGCACACACAGCGGTCTTTCGATTATCCGTATCTTGCTTCTCTGAGCGGGTTGTCCCAGTCGATCACGCCGCCGAGTGATTCTGCGAGACGGTCGGCGGCGGCGGGCAGCTCCTTCAGCAGCGCTTCGTCGCGCTTTTTGGAGCGGCGCCCCTTCGCGTCATAGAGCGTTTCCTCCGCCATTGCGTCATAGCTGACGGCAAAATCCTCATCGGTTTGGTGCGGGAAGAAGCTCACCAGTGCCGTGTAGCGGATATTGCCCGCGTCCGATTCGGCAGTGAGCTTGACCAGCACGCCGCGGCGCCCGACGCCGTGATAGGTGCACTGCCCCGCGAGATACTGCTCAAATACATCGATCGTTTTCATATATCAGCCCTCCTTCCGGCTGTCTACATCATAGCGCATCGCCGGAAAAATGTCAAGAGGGTGTGAGGTATCTGTTTTAGAATCCGTGTAAAGGATGAGCGCACAGAACGCCGGCAGATGTGCGCGAAGGGAGGTGTGCGGCATGGACAGCGGCGCGGAAAGCTATCAGCGCTATCTCTCGGGAGACCCCGAGGGCATGGCGGAGCTTGTCCGGGAATACCGGGAGGGGCTGATCCTGTATCTCAACAGCATCGTCGGGAATCTCTGGACCGCCGAGGAGCTTGCGGAGGACACCTTTGTGCGTCTGGGCACGCGCAAGCCCCGCGACCGCGGCAGGGCGGGCTTCAAGACATGGCTCTACGCGATCGGGCGCAATCTGGCGATCGACTGGCTGCGGCATGCCCGCCGCGAAGCACCTCTCCCGCTCGAGGACGCCGAACGCATCGCTGCGGACGGCGAGAGCCTTGAGCAGTCCTTTCTGCGCAGGGAGCGCGACCGGCAGCTGCACCGTTCGATGCAGGCGCTCAAAGCCGAATACCGGCAGATTCTGTGGCTCGTCTATTTCGACGGGCTGACGCTGAAGGAAGCTGCCGCGGTGATGGGCAAGAGCGTGCACGGCGCCGAGGTGCTCGTCTCCCGCGCAAGAAAAGCACTCAGAACGATTCTGGAAAAGGAGGGCTTTGACTATGAAATCGAATGAAGAAATGACCGCATCGGTGCTTCACCGCATCGGGGAATATGAGCGGCGGCACAGGGTCATCCGCCGCAGAATGCGGATCATCGGCAGCACGGCGGCATGCTTTGCGATCCTGCTTGCGGGCATCGCGGTCTGGCACGGCAGAGCTTCCGGCAGGCAGGAGCTGACCGGTACAGCCGTATCGGAGGGCGCACCGGAGCTGCATCCGGCAGGCACACCCGAAATGCAGCCCGAATCCGGCGTCCCGCAGACGGGCAGACCTGAGACGATTTCCGGCGAGACAATGCCCGGCGTGACGGAGCAGGGCGGCACCGTCTCTATGGTCACGACCGTCACGGAGCATGCGCAGGAGCATGACGGCAGCACGGAGACCGCGGTTTCCGGCGCGTTCGCCCCCGGCGGCGAGCAGACGATCCCCCCGCACGGCACGACCGCAAAAGTTGAGGGCACGGTCACAGGTATCACCTCCGGCGGGCAAATGCCGCAGACACAGACGACCGCGGAGGGCAGCGCTCTCATGAATGTTGATACACCGATCTTTGACCGCATCTATCACGAGCGTGCCGCGGGCAGTCTCCCGGCGGATGCACACCGTCCGGCAGGGTATTCGCAGAATATCGGTTCGGCACTGGCGCTGAATATGTCCATCCGCGAGCCGGCATACGCAGACTATCTCGAGCGTGTGAAGGATTCGCCGGACCCCTATTCCGATCTGAAGCCGGAGTATCCGGTCGTGATCTGGCAGGCAGAGGGAACAACCGTCACGGGCGATCCGCGGGAGCTGCTCGGGAATGGCTATGTCTGCTCGTTCTCGCTCGGCGGCAGGGCTTATCACTCCGCGACGACCAACGCAGATGCGATCAGGCACTGTGCCGAGGCTGGCTGGCAGGTGCGCTATGTCGGACGCGGCACAACACCTGAGAAGGACCGCAGCTGGGACACCGTCAACGGCATTCTCGCCAACTGCGAGCTTTACGGCGACGGCTTTACCGGCTGGAGCGGCGACGCACTGAAGGACCCCGAATGCGCCGTTCTCTTCCAGATCGGCGAGCCGGAATAATACAGCAGACCGCGGGCAGGGCACAGCGCTCTGCCCGCTTTGCTGTTGACAAACAGAGAAAAATCTGGTATCATATCAGCAGGGGAAGGAGTGTTTCCGTTGAAAAAGAGAATCCTTGCGCTCTGCACTGCCGCGCTGATGCTTTCGGGCTGCGGTACGGCGGGCAGCAGCATCACAGAGCCCGAAACGTTTGCGGACAGCTCGCAGTTTGCGGTCTATCCGTCGAATACTGCGATCGCGACCGGAAACAATTACTGTGTGCAGGCAGAACAGGCAGTGTCCTACCGCGCCTATCTGCCCGTTGAAACGCCCGGCGCGCTGGAATACTGCTTCTATTTTTCCAACACAGTCGATTCGACATGGGGCAAGGGCGCAGTCGCCTATGTGAACAAGCCCGGCGCCGCCTATACGGTCTCGGCGGCATCGGTCGGCACTGCCTCGGAGATTCAGGGCGCGGTGCGGAACGAGCAGCCCGTGACCTTCTCGGGGCAGGCGCAGAAGTCTGCCGCGCCCTCGGAGACCTATTGGAGCGACCCGCTGACGGTCGATGTGCCGGACGGCGATTATCTGGTCTGGACATGGACCGTGCAGGGCGACGCGATCCCCGCGACGGTCATGTCCGATCTGGCGCCGACCTACGCTGCAAAAGCGGGCGGGCAGTTTATTTATACGAATGAGATCCCGCTGCCGCAGCTCATCGGCGCCAAGCGCGACGTGAAAAAGCGCATCGTGCACATCGGCGATTCGATCACGCAGGGCACCGGCACACCGCAGTATGCAAATGCCTTCTGGGTTGCGGATATCGCAGCATCGCTCGGTGAGGAATACAGCGTCTGGAATCTCGGGCTCGGCTTTTCCCGTGCCAGCGACTGCGTCACGGACGGCGACTGGCTGCAGCGCGCACGCCATGCCGATCTGGTCACGGTCGCCTTCGGCACGAACGATATGCAGGGCGGGCAATACGGCGTCGGCGCACCGAATGCCGCCTCCGCGATCAACGCATGGATCGCGCAGATCGTCACAAAGCTGCGCGACGCGGGCTGCGAGGTCGTCCTGTTCAACGCGCCGCCCTTTGATCTGCCCGCGCTGAATGAGGGCATCCGCACGGAGCTCAATCAGCTGCTGCCCGATACCGCCGCACAGACCGGCGCAGCGCTCTTTGACTGGGCATCGCTGCTGGAAAAACCGGATGCACCGGGCAGGTCGCTCTACGGCGGACACCCGAACGCCGAGGGCTGCCGGGTCATCGCAGATGCGTTCCTGTCGCAGTTTGCGAACAGACTGACATAGGCGATGATGAAGCCGCAGATGTTCTGCGCAAAATTGAATTCGGGTCGGGCTTTTTCCAATTTCCTTTTCGGAATTGTGCTGCGAAATCGGAATGTACGGGAGTTGTTTATGATCGATACGAACAAGTCGATTGAAGAATTAGAGAATGATTTTTGGGGCGAACCTGCATTTGACTCCTATGTTGTAACAACTTGTCACAGAGCGAGACAAAAGCCGATTAAACTTTTGTCGCAAGAAGAGATCCGGTGCTTAATCGGTCAAAAAACAGGTCTGAAATATCTGTTGCCGATTGCAGTAGATATTTTAAAGAATGAACCTCTGATCGATATTACCTATTTTGAAGGTGATCTTCTGCTCACTTTGCTTCGGTTGGAAATCAGTGATTGGAAATCCAATCAGAATGAACTGGAGCAATTTATCATCATATTACAGGACAATCGCGCACAAATTGAACAATGTGAGGAAATAACAGTCGTACTGATTGAAAAGTACGTCAAAATCTGATTGACCGCAGGAATACTTTTCTGAAATGGGAGAATACAAATACCTGACAAGCCGACTGAACAGGAGGGACTGAAATGGCTGACAATCCCCATGACGGACACCGCAGGCGTGTCAGAGAGCGGTTTATCCGCGCCGGGCTCGATGCGTTCCAGGAGCATGAGAAGCTCGAGCTGCTGCTGTTTCACGCGATCCCGCGCGCAGACACCAACCCGCTCGCCCATGCACTGCTCGAGCGCTTCGGGTCTGTGCATTCCGTGCTTTCGGCATCCCCGACCGCGCTGAAGGCGGTGCCGGGCATGACCGAGAATGCGGTCGTGATGCTGCTGTTCCTCCGCAAATTGTATTCCGAGGCAGAGGCGGACAGAATGCACGGCTGTCCGCTTGATTCCTTTGTGCGGAGTAAGGCATTTTTTCAGCAGCTCTACGCATTTGAGGAGCGCGAGCTTGTCACGGCGGCATTTCTTGATGACAAGCTCTGCCTGATCGGCTGCACACAGCTCAGCGAGGGCACCGCGACCCGCGTGACGATCCCGGAGACGCTGCTCTCGGAGCGTGCATTCGCGCTGCACAGCAATACGGTCATCATCGCGCACAATCACCCGAAGGGCTCAGCGCACCCGTCCAAGGAGGACATCTCGGTCACAAGGCTGATCGTGCCGCGCCTTCGGAGCATACAGATCGAGCTGGTCGATCATATCATCATCGGTGAGCATGACGCGGTCTCTCTGCGCGAGCGCGGCGTGTTCATGGGTCTGGAGGAGTAATATGGAACAGCGTCCGTTCAAGCTGCATGCGCCCTATGCGCCCGCCGGCGATCAGCCCAAGGCGATCGCGGAGCTGACAGCGGGCTACAATGCCGGAAAATCCGAGCAGGTGCTGCTCGGCGTCACCGGCTCGGGCAAGACCTTCACAATGGCGAATATCATCGCGGCACGCAACAAGCCCACGCTCGTGCTCGCGCATAATAAAATACTGGCGGCACAGCTCTGCTCGGAATTCAAGGAATTCTTCCCGGAGAATGCCGTCGAATATTTTGTCTCGTATTATGACTACTACCAGCCGGAAGCCTATATCCCGAGCACCGACAGCTATATCGAGAAGGATTCGGCGATCAACGACGAGATCGACCGGCTGCGGCACTCCGCGACAATGGCGCTGGCAGAGCGCTCCGACGTCATCATCGTCTCGTCGGTCTCCTGCATCTACTCGCTGGGCTCGCCCGATGAGTACCGCGGCATGTCCGTGTCGATGCGCCCCGGGCAGGAGATGTCCCGCGAGGAGCTGATCGACGGGCTGGTGCGCATCCAGTATGACCGCAACGACATTGCGCTGGAGCGCGGCAACTTCCGCGTGCACGGCGACGTCGTCGATATCTGCCCGGTCAACACGACCGAAAACGCGATCCGCGTCGAGTTTTTCGGCGACGAGATTGACCGCATCTGCGAGATCAATCTGCTGACGGGCGAGGTGCTTGCGATCCTGAAGCACGCGGTCATTTTCCCGGCGAGCCACTATGTTGTCTCGGGCGATCAGCTCGAGGACGCGATCGCGGAGCTCGAGGAGGAGCTGAAGGAGCGCGTGCTGTATTTCGAGGCGAACCACCGCCCGCTCGAGGCAGAGCGCATCGCACAGCGCACGCATTACGATATCGAGATGCTGCGGGAGATCGGCATGTGCAGCGGCGTCGAGAACTACTCGCGCGTGCTGGCAAGACGTCCGCCGGGGTCGCGCCCGTGCACGCTGCTCGACCACTTCCCGGAGGATTTCCTGCTGATCGTCGACGAATCCCATGTCACGCTGCCGCAGGTCGGCTCGATGTACGCGGGCGACCGCGCGCGCAAGCAAACGCTCGTCGAATACGGCTTCCGACTGCCGAGCGCCTTTGACAACCGCCCCTTAAACTTCGACGAATTCACCGAGAAGATCCACGAGGCGCTCTATGTCAGCGCGACGCCCGGCAAGATCGAGCGTGCGCGTGCGGCACAGGTGGTCGAGCAGGTCATCCGCCCGACCGGTCTGGTCGACCCGCTGGTCATTGTCAAGCCCGTCGCCGGACAGATCGAGGATCTGCTCATGGAGATCAACCAGCGCGCCGAGAAGAACGAGCGCGTGCTCGTCACGACGCTGACGAAGAAGATGGCAGAGGACCTGACCGCCTTCCTCTCGAACATGAATGTCCGCGTGCGCTATCTGCACCACGATATCGACACGGTCGAGCGCATGGAGATCATCCGCGATCTGCGTCTCGGCGAATTCGACGTGCTCGTCGGCATCAACCTGCTGCGCGAGGGGCTCGATCTGCCGGAGGTCTCGCTGGTCGCCATTCTCGATGCGGACAAGGAGGGCTTCCTGCGCTCGGAAACCTCACTGATCCAGACGATCGGCAGAGCCGCGCGCAATGCCGGCGGTCAGGTCATCATGTATGCCGACGAGGTCACCGGCAGCATGGAGCGCGCGATCACCGAGACCGAGCGCCGCCGGGCATTGCAGCTCGCATTCAACGCGGAGCACGGCATCGTCCCGAAAACGATCGTCAAGGATGTGCGCGCGGTGCTGGAGATTTCGACGAAGGAAAAGACCGAGAAGAAGGTCAGAAAGCAGATGAACCGTCAGGAGCGCGAGGCGCTGATCCGCGAGCTGACAGCGCAGATGAAGGAGGCGGCGCGTCTGCTCGAATTCGAGCATGCAGCCTATCTGCGCGACAAGATCAAGGAACTGCAGGGAGGCTGAATCTGATGCTGAATCTGACTGATCTGACCGGGCTGTATTTTGTGCTGATGCTGCTCTTTCTCATCGCAGGGATCGTGCTGTCCGTCTGCAGAAGACGTGCGGAGAAACGCGGGCGCACACAGACTGTGCCAAGGCTCCGTAGCATCGGCAGAATCTGTCTGATCGCGGCGGGGGCATGTCTGGCGCTGTATCTGTTTTCGTTCGTCGGCGCAATGAGCGAATATGCTGCAAAGGGGCATTGATATGCACACATGGACACAGATGAAAAAGCGGCTGGAGCAGGAGTATCTTGCGCCCTCGCTGCGCGGCAGGCTGACCTATTTTGTCACAGCCTATCACGGCACGCACGACGGCGACGAGGGGAGGGCGGCGATCCGCCTGGACGGCTGCGAGATTCTTAAAAGCAATTATTTCGATCGGTACGGCGCCTTCTGGAAGGCCTATCGGGCACGGTGCGCAGGCGGCGGGGACAGCGATACGGCATGGGCGCAGGCAGGCTTTGACGCGCTCGAAGCGGGCGAATTCTATCAGGCGGATTTCTACCGCGCCTTCGCGGAATTTGACCGTCAGCCGATCGCGGAGAGCCTGCGCTCGCAAAACGCGATCGTGCGGATGTTCGCGCTGCTCGACAGAAGGGTCGGCAGGCGCACGCTGCTTCGCCTGCAACGAGAAATGGCAGATGCGCCGCAGTGGCTGCAGATGATTCTGCTTCTGCGCATGGAGGCGGAGGGACTGTTACAGGAGAAACAGGATGGTTAAGCTCACATTTCCGCAGATGTTCGACTGTCTGAGCGACCTGTTTGAGACGGTCGCATGGAGTGACGGCACCTGTGCCGAGGTGGGGCAGAGCCTGATCGGGCGCATCGCCTATGACAGCGACCCCGCCAACGCGCAGTACACCCGGCATCTCTACCGCGCACGCGACACCGTCGAAGCGATGCTCCGTGCGCTGTGCACGCTGGAGAATTATCACAATACGGCGCATCTGCTGGATTTTTCCCCGCTTCTGCCCTTTCTGGGCAGCTATGACGAGGGCTGCACCGACAGCCTGCTGTATCTGCTCGCGTGCACGGGCGACCGGCGATATCTCGGTCTGATTCAGCGTGAGGCGGCACGTTTTCCTGCGCTCTCAGCCGACGAATACCGGCAGGAGCTGCTGCACAGAGCCGAACAAGCATCACAATCATAAAACTTCAGGAGAACAGAATGAAAAAGGGTATCTTATTTGATCTGGACGGCACGCTCTGGGATTCCTCCGCGGAGGTCACCGAGGCTTGGAATCAGGCGATCCTCCGGCAGGGGAGAACGGAGCAGTTCACCGTCGCGGACATGCACAATTTCATGGGGCGCACGCTCGAGGCGATCGCCGCGATGATGTTTCCGGCGGAGCCGCAGCCCGAGCAGATCCGGCTGATCCTCGCCTGCGAGGAGAATGAATACAAGTATCTGCGGGCACACAAAGCGCATATCTACAGCCGCGAGGAGGAGATTCTGCGCGCGCTGTCGCAGGAATATGCACTCGGCATCGTCAGCAACTGTCAGGACGGCTATATCGACATTTATCTCGATCAGTGCGGCTTCCCGCAGCTCTTCTGCGACCACGAATGCGCGGGCGTCACGGGGCTCAGCAAGGGGCAGAATATCCGCCTTGTCATGGAGCGGCAGGGAATTGAACGCTGCGTCTATCTCGGCGACACGCAGGGCGACGCGGACGCTGCCAAAGAAGCGGGCATCCCGTTCATCCACGCGGGCTACGGCTTCGGCAAAGTCGATGCCGCAGACGCCGTGATTTCCGATATCACGGAGCTGCCGGGCGCAGCCGCCGCGATTCTCGGTGACATGCGATGAAATGGATGATCGCATCGGATATCCACGGCTCTGCAGGCTGGTGCAGGGCAATGCTCGGCGCATTTGCAGAGAGCGGCGCGGAGCGGCTTTTGCTGCTCGGGGATATCCTCTATCACGGACCGCGCAACGATCTGCCGGAGGAATACGCGCCGAAGCAGGTGACCGTGATGCTGAACCCGATGCGGGAGCGGCTGCTCTGCGTGCGCGGCAACTGCGACACCGAGGTCGATCAGATGGTGCTCGATTTCCCGATCATGGCGGATTATGCCGTGATCCCCTGCGGCAGCCGCCTGATCTACGCAACACACGGGCATATCTACAACGCGGACAATCTGCCGCCGCTTGCGCCGGGCGATCTGCTGCTGCACGGGCATACGCATATCCCCGGGCACACCGAAGCAGACGGGCATCCCGTGATCAACCCCGGCTCTGTTTCGATTCCGAAGAACGGCTCGGCACACAGCTATATGCTGCTGACGGACGGCGTGTTCACCTGGCATTCGCTCGGCGACGGCGGCGCATATGACCGTTTTTCGCTCTGACGCTTGACAGATGCCGCGATTTGTGCTATACTGTAGCTGCTGTGAGAGCAGCAATTATTCTATCATAAAGGAGTCAGTTGTTTGAAATATTACAGCCGACCTGAGATTGTGGCGTAAACGGGAGGGTTTGCGAATACGGTCTCAACACACAGACCTCCCGTATTGTCGATGCATCAATACACAATCACAGGAGGAACGATCATGAACAACAACCAAAGCAAGGACGGATTTCTCATCCGCAATGAACAGAGCAGCGACTTCCGCGCCGTCGAGGAGCTGACGCGCGAAGCATTCTGGAATGTCTACAAGCCCGGCGCCGACGAGCACTATCTGGTGCATGTCATGCGCACCCACCCCGATTTCGTGCCTGAGCTGGCATTCGTGATCGAGCAGGAGGGGCGCATTGTCGCGAACATCATGTATATGAAGTCGTGGCTGGAGGACGAATCCGGCGTGCGCAAAGAGACGCTCTCCTTCGGACCGATCTGCGTGCACCCGGAGTATCAGCGGCACGGGCTCGGCAAATGGCTGATCGCGCATTCCTTTGCGGCTGCGAAGGCAATGGGCTATGACACCGTCGTGATCTTCGGCAACCCGGAAAACTATGTATGCAGCGGCTTCAAGAGCTCTTCACGGTTCAATGTCTGTCTGGAGGGCGGCATCTTCCCGACATCGCTGATGGTCGCCGAGCTGATTCCCGGCGTGCTCGACGGCAGACGCTTTTTCTACCGCGAAAGCGATGTGTGTTCTCTGCTGCTGCCTGAAAAAATCGCGGAATTTGACCGGACGTTCCCGGAAAAGGAGCCTGCATGGCAGCCCAGTCAGGAGAAATTCTACATCTATTCCCATTCTCAGATTCATTCATGATCTCAAAAAAGGGGGCATCCTGCCGGCGCGGGATGCCCCTTTTCTTCACAGCAAACGGCTGCCCCGAATCCGAAGCAGCCGTTTTTGTTATACCGTATAGCCCTTTGCGCGGAGTGCGTCGATCAGGTCGCCGAGCACCTGCGCATTGGTCGCGGAGACCGCGTGCAGCAGATAGATCGCACCGCCGTGCGCCGCATCGGTCATTTCCGCGAGCGCGGCTGCGGGGTCGGGCTGTGCGTCCGGGTTCCAGTCGACATAGGCAAAGCTCCAGAACACGGTGCGGTAGCCCATCGCCTGCACATCCGCCAGAGAAGCGGCGTCGTATTCGCCGCAGGGCGGGCGCAGATACTGCATCTCATAGCCGTACTGCGACAGCACATAGTCGTGCAGTGCGCCGATTTCATCTTTTCGTTGTTCGGCAGTGAGCGACGGCAGCTTTGCATGGGTCATGCCGTGGTTGCCGATCGTGTGTCCCTCTGCGATCATCCGGCGCATGAGCTCCGGCTCCCGCTTGGCGTAGTCGCCCGTGACGAAAAACATCGCGGTGACCTGCTTGTCCCTGAGTGTGTCGAGAATCCCCGGGGTAAAGCCGTTCTCATAGCCCTGATCGAAGGTCAGGATGATGCGGTTCGCGTCCGGCGTCAGTGCATAGGCGTCATACTGCCCGAACTGCGCCTCAAATTCCAGCGCACCGGTCGGGCGGTTTTCGGCGTCGCGCGCCCTGCCCTGCCCGTAGCCGGCAGCCGAGACCGGCAGTGACATGCCGCTGAGCATGGCTGCCGCGCACAAAAGAGCTGCGGTTTTTCTGAGGTCCATGCTGTTCACGCACCTTTGCGCATGATTTGCGGGTCGCCCCGCAATGAGAGCATGTGCAGAAAACCGCCGTTTATGCCGGAATGCAATCAGTATCTTTTGGGTCTTGCGTAAGTTTCTGTCTGCATTTCACGAATGTGGGCAATCCCCGGGCGCCATTTGATCTGAAAGCCGATGATCACGGAGAGCATGGTCGCGACCGGCGGCAGCGCCATGTAGATGCGGTGTGTCGTATCGACCGCGGAAAACGGCTCCGCACCGTGCAGGATCAGCTTGTGGATCTGGATGAACGGCGCATTCATCAGCAAAAATGCATTCAGATAGGGAACGCTGTCCGGGAGGATCCAGAGAACGCTGTAAATCGCCCAGAGCGGCAGCGCCGTGCAGACGCCGAGCAGCAGGGAAATATCACGCATCGGCTTGTCTCCGCCGGTGCGGCACTCAAACAGACAGCGCTCCGCGACGGTTTTTCCGGCATGCGCCATCAGCAGACAGTGCACGAGCGCACAGCAGACGAGCCCGAGCAGCTGCCAGAAATCACCGGAAATCAATGCGAATCCGAATGCCAGAAGCATGCACATCATCACCGAAATGAGCAGCCATGCAAGGCACTGCAAAAAGCATTTCCCAAAAGACATTTTTCATACCTCCGTGTATTTGATCAGATTTGCGGAATACTAGTTCATAGAAAAAGGGGGTGAGCAAAATGGAAAAGGCAGTCAGGCAGGCGTGGAATGTGTACTTCAAAAACGCAAGTGTCGGCGCACATGCAATCGCCTGCGTGATGAACAAAACGCAGAATGCGGGCTTCCGTTCTTTGCTGGAAAAGCAGCGGCAGGCATACGCCAAGCAGGAGCAGCGTGCGCGCAGCGCCTTTCAGCAGGCGGGGGAGCGCCCCGATACCTCGGCAGTGCTCCTTGCAAGGCTGTGCACCGACTGGGGCATCCTGACACACACGGTCAGCGACAGATCGGTCTCCAATCTGGCGAGCCTGATGGTGCAGGGCACAAATATGGGCGTGATCACGCTGCTGCAGACGCTCCACGACACGGGCAGTCTGCCGGATGATGTGCTTGCATACGGAAACACGGTCCTCAAGCGTGAAAATGAATATATGGAGCGTCTCAAGCAATATCTGTGAGGTGAGAGCATGGTCAAGGATGCCGATATGAAGATCTTCACGCCCCGGAGCAGCATCGATTTTTCCGGGGAATCCCGCACACCGGCAGAGGTGCGCGCAGAGCCGCAGCCGGTCTGTCCGGCACACCGCGCAGCAGAGCAGCTCCGCAGGGAGCTCGGGCGCAGCTGCCGCATCTGAACAGAGAAGCTGTCGGCGGAAGAATGCCGGCAGCTTTTATTATACATGATTTCCACAGGATTGTCCAGTGCCGGACGCCATTTTTGGCATGTTCAACTGAAATATGTGCAGCGCTTGACGAAAACTCGGAATTGCGATATAATAGTCTATGTATGTTTATGCTCTGGGAGGAACAGCAATGACTCGCATTTCGGTTTCGATTCTCAATGCCGACCTGACCGACTTAAAGGGCGTCGCCGCGACCGTACAGCGTTCCGGCGCGGAAATGCTCCATTACGATGTGATGGACGGCTGCTTTGTCGACAATATCTCGTTCGGGCTGCCGGTGCTGCAAAGTCTGCGCCGCTGCACCGATCTGCCGCTGGACGTGCATCTGATGATCCGGGACCCGCTTCGTTTTGCGGAGCGCTTTGCGGATGCGGGTGCACAGCTGCTGTCTTTCCATGTGGAGAGCGAATCCGACCCCGCGGAGACCGTGCGGGAGATTCACCGCTGCGGCTTGCGCGCGGGTATCGCGCTCTCGCCGGACACGCCGCTGGAGCGGCTCTGTCCGTATCTGCACATGCTGGAGCCGGAGGATTTCGTGCTGCTGATGACCGTGGAGCCGGGCTTTGGAAAACAGTCCTTTCTGTACGGCGTGCTCCCGAAGATCAGGGCGCTCCGCAGCCGCATGACGGCAGAATGCCTGCCGCTGCACATCGAGGTCGACGGCGGCATCAACGCGGAGACCGCAGTGCTGTGCCGGGAAGCAGGTGCCGATCTGCTGGTGTCCGGGTCGTTCCTGTTCCGTGCGCCGGATGTCCGGGAGGCGGTGCGTCAGCTGCGCGGCGGGGAGGAATCATTCCGCTGAACTGCTGCGGCAGACCGTCTGCACGGCGTCGCCGGGACAGATGCAGATGCCGTTTTCGTTCAGGCGGGCGCGGTTCATCTGTGAGAGCCGGAAGGGATGCCCGTATTCCAGCAGCAGATGATGCGGCAGAGCGGCACCGGTCCGGACCAGCCGGAGCACCAGCACATGCTCGCCGCGGTAGCGGTAAAGGCTGCTCGACAGAATGACGGACTGCTCATCGAGGAGCTTGCGGCAGCACGCCCGCAGTGCATCGTAGTCCGGGAAGCGCGCCCCGAGCCGCACGGTCTTGCCGCCGCTCCTGTGCAGTGCGTTCGGTTCTGCCGAAAAATAGACTGTCAGACCGCCTGTGCTGTCCTGCATGAGCTCGACCTGCACGGCGCTCTGCGAAAAGGGAATCTGACTGGCAGATTCCGCCTGCACCAGAAGAAACGCGATCAGATCGGGCAGGTGCGGGGAATTCCCGTTCAGCCCGTTCTGCCGCAGAAGGTGATGCAGTTCCTCTGCAGTGAGCTGGATCTTCACCGCCTGTGCGGAGAGCTGCTGAATGGTCATACGGACGGTTCCTTTCATGAAAATTCAACCGGAGGGAGGGGTATTCTTGCAGGCAAAACGCGAAACTGTCATCTCGCTGGACCGCGCACTGGCGCTGTCGGCGCTCGTGACCGTCGGGACCTACAGCTACGGCTGGCGCGTGCTGCTGCTCTGTGCGGTCAGTGCATGCGTCTGCATGGTGACCGAGCTGATCGGGCTCTATCTGCGGCATGTGCCGTTTGGCTCCCGCCATGCGGAGGCGGCTGTCTGCGGCGTGGTGCTTGTGATGCTGTTTCCGCCGACGGTCCCGCTGTCACTCCTTATCATGTCCGGTATTTTTGCAATTATCATCGGCAGACAGGTCTTCGGCGGCGGCGAACAACCGCTTTTCCCGTCGGCTGCTGTCGGATATTGCTTTGCAAGGCTGATGACCCCGGAGGCTGTGCTGCGCTATCCCGCCGAAAAGGCTGCGGTCGCGCTGCTTTCACCCTCGCGTGATGCGCTGGTGCACGGCGTCTCCGCGATGTGGAACCGCAGCGGCACCTTCCCGGGCAGCATCGACGACTGGCTGCTCGGTCTTCCGAATCAGCCGCTCGGAACGGGCTCTCTGCTGCTGCTCTGCGTGATCGCGCTGATGCTGACCGTGCGCCGCTCCGCGAATGTCTGGGTGCTGCTCCCGATGCTGGCGGCGCTGCTCTCGGGCAGCGTGATGCTCGGGTGGTTCCGCGACCCGTTTGCAGCGGCTGCTGGCTGCTGTCTGACCAATCAGACGCTCTTTGCGGCGGCTTTTCTGCTCGCGGACCCGTTCTGCACGCCGCGCGGCATCGCCGGGATCGCACTGGGCTTCACCGGGGGTGCGCTGGCGCTGCTGATGACGCGGTTCTACGGCGTGACCGATGCACCGGTCATGCTGGCGGTGCTGATATCGCCGCTCGCAGCATTCATGCGCATGCAGAAAGGAGATGCACAACGCAATGGAACAGAAGGGGCGCTTTCTGCTGCACCGGAGCCTGATCCTTCGTGAAGGGCTGTTCGCGGCTGCCGCAGCGCTGTTTGCCGATACGGTCCGGCACGGGCTGCTGCTGAGCGCGGTGCTCTGTGCGGTGACCGCTGTCTCCGTGCTGACCGTTGCCGCGCTGCCGCGCCGTCTGCCGGTTCTGCTGCGTACTGTATTGTATTCCGTCATTGCGGCTTTGGTGTATATTCCGGCGGTGCTTGCGGCGGAGCAGCTGTTCTCCGTCAAAGAGGTGCATGCAGCGGGGATCGCGCTGCCGGTGCTGATCACCGGGCTGCTGCTCTCGGAGCACTGCCCGGAGCTGCTCAGACCTGCGCGGTATCTGCCGATGCTGCCGAAGCTGCTCGGGCTGCTGCTCGGTGCGGTCTTCGCGATCATGCTGACGGCGGTTCTGCGGGAACTGCTCGGGCTCGGCACCGTCAGCGGCATGACCGTCTGGCGGACAGCGCCGGTGCCGTTTCTGCATCGGCCCTGCGGCGGTCTGATTTTGCTTGTGCTGCTCGGTGCGTTGCTTCTGCCGGGCGCTGAGAGAGAGGAGCCGACGGTCGACGATGCTGGATGAATTATACGGGATGCTGACCCAGAATCTGCTGCTGACCTACCTGCTCGGGCTGCCTGCGATCGGTCTGCTCGTCCGCCGGAGGCAGAGCATCGCGCTGCACGGGCTTCTGGTGCTGCTGTTCTGCACGGTCAATGCGGGTCTGCTGTTTCTCATTCGCCCGCTGTTCCGGTTCAGCGAGGGAGAGCTGTTTCTGCCCGCTGTCTGCGTGCTGCTCAATGCCGCACTGCTGGGGATCCTGTACCTGCCCGTGCATAACAGGGGCGGGAAATACCGCGAGCCGCTGACGGTGCAGCTCTGTGCGGCGGCGTATTCCTGCGCGGTCGTCGGAATGCTGATGATGAGCGTCGATGCCGTGCCCGATGCGGCTTCCGCGATGCAGCGCGGACTGCGGCAGGGCGGCGGCTATCTGCTCTGCTGCCTGATGCTCGCCGGGGCGCGTCCGATGCTCTGCAGCGAAAAAATGCCCGCGGCATTCCGCGGCACAAGGGGCGTATATCTCTATGCGGCAGTGCTGGCTGCTGCGGCTGCCTGCCTGACAGCGTAGAAGGGGAGGATAGAAGCATGGAAATCATCCTGACGGTGAATATTGTTCTTGCGGCAGTGCTTCTGCTGGGCGGCTGTATGCTGCGCTTTGTCGCCAAGCCCGACACGGAGGACGGCGTCGGCTACAAAACCGCGGCGGCATCCGGCAGCGGCGAGGCGCGCGGCTTTGCGAACCGCTTCTGCGGCAGACTGTGGATCGCGGTCGGCGTCGGCGCACTGGCAGCGGAGCTCTGCGTGCTGTGTTTTCTTGAGGATCAGCTCAGCGTCATGACCTCACTCAAGGTGCAGGCGGTGATCCTCGTCCTGCAGATCGTCGCGGCTGTCGCGGCGGTCATCAGCACCGAGCAAGCGCTGAAAAAGCGGTTCGGCGGCAAATCTTAACACGATCGGACAACAAACGAAAGGAGCAGCGTTATGGCGCGCAAAAAGGGCAGAAAAATCTATACCTACCGTGCGCGGAACAAGCGCGTATTCAGCAAAAACCACCCGATGCGCTCGGCGCTCGGCATCGTGCTGACCGTTCTGATCGCGGCAGTGCTCGGTGTCGTCGGCTACAGCATCGCAGGACCGGTCGTCGCGCGGCTGACCGCGGAGGCGGAGCACCCGACGCAGACCGACGACCCGTATGAATTCTCCGAAGCCGACAGCAGCGGCCCGGATTCGGCTGCGGTCACGGAGACAGCGTCGGAAACCGCGTCGACCGCCGCAACGACGGCAGCGACGACGGTCCCCGCGGAGACGACCTCGGAGACCGAGACGACAACGACGACCGAGACCGCGGCGGAGGTCAAGCCGCGCTTTGAGGGCGTGACGCTGGGCTGCGTCATCTCCCCGCAGACGGCTGCGGACCCGAAGCTGCTGGAGACAGCGGTGCAGCGCTGCGCGGAGCAGGGCTATACGGCGATCGTGCTGCCGGCAAAGCTGAGCGGCGGCGCGCTGACCTACGCCTCCGAAAATGCCGAGGCGAAAAAGTGCGGTGCTGCGGCGGAATCCCCCGCGCTCAGCGACCTGATCGGCACAGTGTCGGCGCAGGGGCTTTCCGTGATCGCGGACATGAATCTGCTGGAGGACAATCTGTTCCCGTCGGCATATTCCGACGGCAGCTACCAGATCAAGGATAACCACGGCAGATGGCTCGACCGCGCGGAATCCGACGGCGGCAAGCCGTGGCTCTCGCCGTACACCGATCACGCAAAGCGCTATCTCTCGGCGCTTGCGCATGAGCTCTCCGACGCAGGCTGCTCGGAGATCCTCTGCTCCGGCATGACCTTCCCGCGCTTCCGCACCAGTGACGAGGCGCTGCTCGGCAAGCAGGTCAATAACAGCGAAAAGCGCACTGATGCGCTGATCTCGGTGCTGGATGCCATGAAGGAGCAGTCGGTGATCGCCTATTCTGTTTCGCTGGCGGATGCCGTGAACGGCAAGGCGGAGGCACTCGATCCCGACCGCCTGAGCGGCAGTGCGGTCTGCATGACGATCGACTTCGGCGATTTTGCGGAGTCCTTCAAGGTCGGCGAGAAGCGCTACAGCATCAGCGGAAAAACGCCTGCCGACCAGACCGATGTGCTGCTTCAGGCGGCAAAGGCGCTCTGCGGCGACTGCGAGCTGATTCCGTGCTTTGTGCGCGGCGCGCTCGATGAGGAGGCGCTCGATGCCGTTCTCACGGCGGCAAACGAGGCGGGCTGCCGGCAGATTCTTGTGACAAATTAAAATCAAGGGCGTATTTGCAGAAAACCTGCAGATACGCCCTTTTTCATGTTTTACTTTGTTCACGATTTGTTCACATTTGTATATTGTGACTGTGATATAATAGATGTATATTTTCATCTGAGGAGGCTTTTATGAAGCGTTTGACAAAACAGCTCGCGCTGCTGGTCGCCGGTGTTCTGATGACGACCGGTGCTGCATCCGGGCTGCCGCTGCCGCAGGAGCTTCGCGGTTCTGCCCAGACCGATGCGCTGTCGAGGTTCATGCAGCAGGTCGCTGCGGGCAGCACACAGCGCGATGACGATGAACAGTTCTGCAGCCTGCGCTATTCTGCACGGGAGCAGAAGATCTACCGCGACGGCGTTCCGGTCGGGAAGTCGTTTGCCGGGTGCAGCGTGCAGGGCGGCAGGCTCATGATCTCAACCGACGGGCAGAACATGCTCCCCCCGCAGGAGGCTGCAAAGCAGATCGGCTGCGAGGTGCGTGAGGATAACGGCGACGTGACCGTTTCGTTCCCGTTCCGCTCGCGGCGCCTGATCGTCAAGGCGGCACAGACTCCGCCGCTGCAGGGCGGCAGACTGGTTGCCGACGGCTACCGGGACCTGTTTGTCGTGGAATTTGACACACAGCAGGCGGCATACCGCGCATATCAGGCATATCAGCAGGATGGGCAGATCGAATTTGTCGACAGCGACCGGACACTTGCTGCCGCCGATCTCGGCGCGTTCAATGCGGTGAAGGATATCGACCCGGAGATGCGTTCGTGGGGTGTTGCCGATATCGGCGCGGACACCTACTGCGCATGGCTCAAAGAGCAGAAGCAGACGCTTCCGGAGATTCGCGTCGCGGTGGTCGATACGGGCGTCTATGCAGAGCACGAATGGCTCGCGGGACGTGTGCTCGAGGGCGGCGCCGGCTTCATGGAGGATGGTGACGGCGGCTGGGAGGACGGTCACGGGCACGGCACGCACTGCTCGGGCATCATCGTATCGTCTACGCCGGAAAACGTCAAAATTCTGCCGGTCAAGGTGCTGAGCGATGAGGGCTTCGGCTCAACGCTCGAGGTCTACTGCGGCATGATGTATGCCGTCGAGCAGGATGTCGACGTGATCAGCATGAGCCTCGGCGGCGAGGGCGAGTCTCCGCTGTTGAGCGAGGCTGCCGCCGCGATGGCAGAGAAGGACATTCCCTGCTGTGTTGCCGCAGGCAATGATACGCAGGATGCCAAATATCACCACCCGGCACATGTGGAGAGCGTCATCACGATCTCCGCGATCGATTCCTCCCATAATCTTGCCGATTTCAGCAATTTCGGCGCGGGCATTGACTTCGCCGCACCGGGTGTCAATATCAACAGCAGTGTCAACACCTCGCCGACCGCGACCGAGGAATGGGACGGCACCAGCATGGCGACGCCGTTTGCGGCGGCTGCCGTGGCGGACCTGCTCTCCTATGACCCGACGCTGACGACTGCGGAGGTCTATGATCTGCTGCGTGCCGCTGCAGTCGATATCGGCGAGCCCGGCTTTGACGAGAGCTTTGGCTGGGGCGAAATCTCGCTGGCAGACATGCGCTTTGATGCGCAGTATTGTCCGTCGCCGCGCTTTTCGCCGCCGGGAGATGACTATTCCGAGCCGACCGATGTGACGCTGAGCTGCACCGTCACCGAAGGTCCTGCGTCGGTGATCTACTACACGACGGACGGCTCTGACCCCGATCCGGCGACCTCGGAGCAATACAGCGGACCGATCACGGTCAGCAAATCCATGGTGATCAAGGCGCTGGCGGTCTCGGGCGATGCGGTCAGCCGCATTTCGTCAGCGACGTACCGGATCAACAATATGGAGGTCGAGAACCCCTTTGTCGTGGAGGACGGCGTTCTGGTCTCCTATCTCGGCGTGATGGACGCGGTCAATCTCATAAATCACTTCCCTGACGGCTCGCTGAGGGCGATCGGCAGCGGTGCGTTTGCAAACAATTCGAGACTGCAGTCGATCATCATTCCGTCGTCCGTGACGGAGATCGGCGACCGTGCATTCTATCACTGCGAGAATCTGAGCTACATCGAAGCGGAGAACGTCAGCGCGATCGGCGAGGAAGCCTTCTTGGGCTGCAGCTCGCTCTACACGCTGAATGCGAAACCGCTTGAGCATCTCGGTGCAGGTGCCTTCCGCGGCTGCAGTGAGTTCCGGATGCTCGCATCCGGTCTTTCGCCGGAGATCGAGGCGATCCCGGCGCAGGCATTCCGCGGCTGCACGCTGATGACCTATCTGGAGATGCAGGGGGTCAAGGAGATCGGCGACTACGCCTTTGCCGACTGCTTCGGCATTTCGGACTCCTCCGCTGAGCAGATGTTCCATTTTGACCGCTATGAGACGATCGGCGCGCATGCCTTTGATTCGGCTGCGCTGCCGAATGTGCTCGATCTCTCCTCCCTGAGCGAGCTCGGCGCTTATGCGTTTGCCAAAACGAATGTCGGTGAGATCACGCTTCCCGCGCAGATCACCGCACTGCCCGACGGTGTGTTTCAGTATGCAGACGGGCTGCGCAGGCTGACGGCGCCCGGTGTGACCGTCATCGGCAAGAGCGCGCTGGAGCACTACGGCGATGCACCGATCCTGCTGGAGATCGACTTCTCGAAGGTGACCGATATCGGCAGCTGTGCACTGTTCGGCATCACCTTCGTCACGCCGGTCGTGTTCGATTCCCTGCAGACGATCCGTCCCGACGCATTTCGGGGCGTTTACGGTCCGTCGCTGTCCTTCCCGGCGGTGACGGAGCTGCGGAGGAACACATTCAGCTACTGCGGCGTCAAGGCGCTGATCTTTGAGAATCTCGTGTCGATCGAGCGCGGTGCAGCGGAGGCCGTGAATATTCTGGCTGTCGGCGGCAGCCTTGAGAAGGCAGAGCCGCTCTGCATCGAATATGCCGAGCTGCTCGCAGGTCCTGCGGATTCTCCGCTTGCGGCGTTTGCGGCGGATGCAGAGATCGAATATCAGACGATCCCTTCGCTCGGCGCGGTGCAGCGTTCTGTATACACAGATCAGTACGATGACTGTGCGCTGTATGCGATCCCGCTGGGCTTCGGCGACCTGCATGTGCGCTGGTCCGATGATGCGGGCAATGTGGTGCAGGATGACAGCACCGGTGTGCTCTATGCAAGCACTGCAAATGAGGGTTTCTTCACCTACCGTGCGGAGCTGATGGAGGGCGACAACGTGCTGAGCTCTGAGCTGTTTGAAGTCACGGTCGAGCCGCTCGATTACAAGACGGACGGCGTCGTCGGCACTGACGAGCTCTGCATTGTGGACTGGGATGCGCGCTGCGCGAACACGCAGCGCCCGGAGGACGGTTCGTCCTTCAGTCTGGATGCGTCGTATCTGTTCTGCCCGGAGAAGACCGGCATGTACCGGTTCCTGATCACGCGCGGCGCCTGCGAGCTCATGATCCGCGGCTCGGACGGCACGAATATCTATCAGGACGTCTCGGACAGCGACAGTGAGATCGTCCCGTTCTACGCGATGGCGGGGCAGAATTATCTGCTCTTCCTGTCGCGCTACATCGACGACCCCGAAGATATGGCGGCAGAGTGCGCCGGGCTCAGCGTATTCCGCATCACAGACAGCAGTGCAGAATCGCTGACGACGGTCGGCAACTACTCGATCTTCGGCGATCTCGAGGGCGCCGAGGAGAATTCCTACCTGTTCGCGGGCGAGCCGATCACGCCGAATGTGCAGAATGTGCGGTATTACAACGAAGCGCTTGATGAAATGGTCCCGATGACCGAGGGCGAGGACTACATCGTCTGCTATTCCCGCTGCGATCACGTCGGCACCGGCTACGCGATCATTGCAGGCATCGGCAGATACTGCGGCTCTGCGTACCTCAGCTATCAGATCAACGGCGTGATCACCGAGGAGAATCCCGTTGAGCTCGGCGTTCTGGCGGGCGGCTTCGCGGAGATGCATTTTATTGCGGAGGAGGACGGCGACTACACGTTCTATCTGGACTACACGCCCGAATGGCTCGACGAACAGATCGCACGCGGCATCTGCAACGAGAATGCGTGGTCGGTCCATGCCTATGTGGTTGTCTATGACCGGGAAAACGGCGAAAGCACCGAGCTCGACAGCTCGGGCGGGCTCAACTGCTCGCAGCTCTCCGGCGTGACTGTCACGCTGAAAAAGGGCGGGCACTATGTGATCTCGGTCGGCTCATTCGGTCTGACCGAGGCGAGCACCACGCTGTATGTCAGCCGCGGTGTGTCGCTGCTCGGCGACTATGAGATCGGAACCGTCGAAGCCGGTCAGCCGTTTGACGGCACGCCTGCCGAGCCGAAGATCGTCTGCGAGCCGGAGCTCACCGAGGGGGTCGATTATAAGATCAACTATCTGCACAACGATATCATCGGCACCATGCTGGTCGTTGTGCAGGGCATCGGCAGCGTGCGCGGCACGGTCTTCCTTCCGTATGAGCTGTTCGGCGTCCTGAACGACGGCAGCCGCATCCATATCGACACGATCGACCACTGCACCTATTCCTACTGCTTCACGCCGCAGGCCTCCGGCAGCTATGTGTTCTATACCGATTTCCCGGATTCGATGATCACGGATATGATTGAAACAGACACCTATTCCACATCGCTGACGGACTGCTGTCTCGACACCACGCTGACAATCCTGGACGCGGACGGCGACGAGGTCGCATTCAACGATGACCGCTGCTACGGTCTGTCCGCGCTGACAACAGAGCTCACGGCAGGCGAGAGCTACACGGTCGAGCTGCGCGGCTACTACATGAATCTGGATATCGGCGTGGACCTCTGTGTGTCCTCCGGCCGCACGCATATGTCGGAGCTTGATGTCATGTGCGCCAACACGGTCGATCCCGAAGAAGGAGCCTACCCGTTGGTTTCCGTCTGGGAAAACGATGATTCTCTGCAGGAGGGTCCGGATTATACGCTGCAGTTCATCGGCGGGCTGTCCAGCGGCAGGCATCTGTGCATTATCAGCGGTCTCGGCGTATATGTCGGCAGATATTACGCGGAGTATTGGGTCTCGGACGGCTCCGATGATCTCCCGAATCAGATCGAGTTCGGTGAGGAGTTTACGGTGGCGGATACCGAGACCGGATTCCGGTTCGATGTGAGTGATTACGCCGATATCCGGCTGCGTCCGACGGACGGTATAGAAACCGCCTATTCCGCCGAAATCTATTCGTTGTGGCAGGAAAAGTCGTGGTATCTTGATCAGGAAAATCAGGATGTTTCGCTGGAGAATGACAGCTACTCGCTCATGATCCGGCAGGAGGAGCCGCTCGAACGGACCTTTGTGCTGGAGCTTGTGCGCGAGCGCACCCACATCGCGGTGTGCGACGTGGAAGTCGAAAATGCGTATTACACCGGCAGCCCGCTCACCCCGCAGATCACGGTTTCCTACTGGGAACAGCCGCTGCAGGAAAACGTCGATTATGTGATCGAGGAAAACCCGGAGATGATCGAGGTCGGCGTCTATGCGGTCAAGATCATCGGCATCGATCATTATTACGGCGAAAAGGTGTTCTATTTCAGCATTCTTCCGAATGATCTGAACGAGCTGCCGGAGCTGACGGATGGGAAATACACCGCGGAGATCACGGAGCCCGGTCAGACGCTCATCTACCGCTGGACACCCAAATGTCAGGGCTGCTGTATTGTCAGCGACACCATTCTCAACAAACAGTTCAATATATTCAGCGGCAGCCAGAGTGTCGATTCTCTCAATGGCGTCGGGTATCTCTGCTTTGAGCCCGGGCTGCTGGCGAACAGGACTTATGTCGTGACGGTTTCCTTCCGGAGCCCGTCGCAGACCGGCACCATTCACTTCGAGGTCAAGTCCGAATACGAAGACCTGTACCTCTGCGATTCGGAGTATGAGAAGATCATCCCCTTCGACTCTGCGGGCGCAGTGCCCGATTACACCATGAGCTATCACGGCGATGAGCTCGAGGAGGGCAAAGACTACGAGGTGATCTACGTCGGCGGCAACATGCATTACGGCAGAGCGGAGATCTGCCTGCGCGGCATCGGCAGATTTGTCGGCGAGCAGGTGCTTCCGTACTACATCTGTCCGGGCGATGTGGGTCTGTTCTGGCGCGACGAGGTGGAGCAAGTCGAGACGCTGACGCTCGACGAGACTGTCTCCCTTGAGCGCGGGCTTCCCGGCACAGCTGCGATGTTCACCTTCTCCGCGCCCTCCAACGGCACCTACTATTTCAGCCTGCCGAACAACGGCGTGACCGCGTTTATCTATGACAGCGAGGGGAATGTGCGCAGCCGCCATGAGCGTTCGCTTGAGATGAAGACCTCAGACAGCTGCTATGTCGTGGTCTTCACCGACTGGCTCGAGAACGCTTATGAGGACTATGAGGAGTATGAAGTCAGCGTGTCGATGACCGCGCCGGACGCCTATTGGTTTGACGAGGAATACGGCGTGAGCTACTATATCCACGACGGCATTGCCGAGGTGGACTTCATTCTGTACGGTCTGGTCGGTGTCTGCATCCGCGACGAGGTCACCGATCCGGAGACGGGCATTTCCGCTTATGTGCTCGGCATGACAGAAGGTCTGAAGGAGGAGGTCAGGGACACAATGACCTTCTACTGCACGCCGGGCGGCATCGCGCAGGAAAACTGGCTGGAGCCCGATGGCTTCACCTTCGCGTCGCTGTACCCGGAGAACGCCGAAAAGGGCGACGTCACCGGAGACGGCAAGGTCGACCGCCACGATGCGCTGACGCTGCAGCGGCTGATTGCCGAGGGCGAGGGCATGGTGCTGCGGGGCGCTGCCGTCGAAGCGGCAGACATGAATTCGGACGGCGTCATTGATCTGTCCGATGTGCGAGCGATTCTCAAGGCGGCAAACGCCTGAACGCAAATCCGGTCCGAACCGGACACTGTCAAACGGCAGTGTCCGGTTTTGTCATATCCCTGCGAAACAGATGAGAAAAAGCTACAAACGGGAGACAATATGCCATTGTAGCCGCACAGCAATCTGATTATAATGAAATAGACGGAAAAAGAAAAAGCCGCACTGACGTCAGCGGCAAACAGCTTCTATTGATGGGGAGAAGAACATGAAAACAGAAAAGCACAGACTCACAGCAGCGGTCTCCGCGTGCGTGCTGGCGCTGACGGGCGTCTCCGTCGGCAGGGCACCCGCGCAGACCGCAAGGGCAGCCTCGGGCGGACAGTACGTCGAGTATCTGGACAGAGGCATTTCCGCGGTCAAGACCGGCTCGGGCATGCTCGTCACATGGCGCTGGCTCGCGAGCGACAGCGACACCGCGGAATTCAGGCTCTACCGCGACGACACCGTGATCTACGAGAGCGGCACTGACGGCGCGACCTGCTTTCTCGACAAGAGCGGCAGCGCCTCCTCGGTCTACCGTGTGGACTGCGTCTCGGGCAGCCGCATCCTGACCTCGGACACCTGCAGGCTCACCTCCGGCGGGGCATATTTCGACATTCCGACCTCGCCGCCGGGCTCGGGCTACACCCCGAACGACTGCTCGGTCGGCGACGTGGACGGCGACGGCGTCTATGAGATTTTCCTGAAATGGGACCCCTCCAACTCGAAGGACAATTCCCAGTCGGGCAAGACCGACCCCGTGTACATCGACTGCTACCGCCTCGACGGCAAGCGGCTCTGGCGCATCAATCTCGGCGTCAACATCCGCGCCGGTGCGCATTACACGCAGTTCTTTGTCGCCGATTTCGACTTGGACGGCAAGGCGGAGATGACCTGCAAGACCGCCGACGGCACGACCGACGGCACCGGCAGGGTCATCGGCGACGCCTCGAAGGATTACCGCAATTCCAGCGGCTTCATCATCACCGGACCGGAGTATTACACGCTCTTTGACGGCGAGACCGGCGCGGCGCTCGATACGGTCGACTATGAGCCCGGGCGCGGCACGACGACCGCATGGGGCAAATCCAGCGACAAGACCAACCGCGTCGACCGCTTCTGGGGCACGGTCGCCTATCTCGACGGCGTGCATCCGAGTGTCGTGACAGGGCGCGGCTACTACGGCAGAATGACCGCGACGGCGTATTCCGTTGAAAACAAGAAGCTGAAAAAGCTCTGGATGTTCGACACCGGCACAAGCTCCTCGTCTTTGGGCTACGGCGACGGCAACCACAATTCCATGCCCGCGGATGTCGACGGCGACGGCAGGCAGGAGATCATCACCGGCTCGACCTGCATCGACGACAACGGCACGGTCAAGTGGTGCACGAATCAGGGGCACGGCGATGCGATGCACGTCGGCGATCTCGACCCCTCCAACCCCGGCATCGAGGCTTGGATCTGCCATGAGGATAAGCCCTACGGCGTGACGCTGATCGACTGCGACACCGGCAAAAAGCTCTATCATCAGGACGGCTCCGGCGACACAGGCAGATGCTGTGCCGACAATATCTGGGCGGGCAATCCCGGCGCAGAGCTCTGGGGCAACAAGCTCTCGGACAACTCGACACCTGTTGTGAACGCCTCCGGCACCGTGCTCTCCTGCCGCCGCCCGGCAATCAACTTCCTGAGCTACTGGGACGGCGACCTTGAGCGCGAAATCCTCGACGGCTACACCGATTCGCCCGCGACCATTGCCAAGATGAACGAGAAGGGCACGCTCGACACGATCCTCTCGACGGACGGCTATTACACCTGCAACACGACAAAGGGCACGCCCTGCCTCTCTGCCGATATCTTCGGCGACTGGCGCGAGGAGCTGATCGTCCGTGCCGCAGATGCAAAGTCCATCCGCATCTTCTGCACGACCTATGAGACGCAGTACCGCGTGACCACACTGATGCACGATCCGCAGTACCGCATGCAGGTCTCGGCGGAGCAGACCTGCTACAACCAGCCGCCGCACCCGAGCTTCTATCTCGGCTCCGATCAGCCGCTGCCCGCACGCCCGGACGTGGTCGTCAACGGCGGCAATCCGGCCGTGAAGACCGGCGCTTCGGTCAATACAAGCGAAAAATACATGATCCGCAATGTCAACAGCGGGCTCTATCTTGCGGCGGAAAACGGCACAAATGTCATCCAGACCGAAAAGGCAGATGCAGCCGTCTGGCAGCTTGAGGATGCGGGAAGCGGGTATTATTTCATCCGCAGCACAGCGGGCGACGGTGCAGCCTGTCTGGATGTTCCCGGCGGCAGCGCCGACAACGGCACAAGCATTGATCTGCGGGCGAACGACGGCTCCGATGCGTGCATGCTCAAATTTGTCGACAACGGCGACGGCAGCTATCTGATCACGACGAAGGTCAGCGGCGACGCCAGCGGTCTCGGCGTTGCGGCAGGCGCAAAGGAGCCCGGCGCGGATGTGATCGAATGGGAGCTCGACGGCTCTGCGAATCAGCAGTGGGTGCTGGAGACCGTCATCGAACCGCTCAGCGGCAGGCTTGTGCAGAATCTGCTGGTCTATGACCGCGAGCATGCGGCAGCGTGGTCGATCGACGACAGCCTTGCGAGCGGCGACCGCGTGTTCGGCGACCGCGACGTGACCTATGTCAGCGTTCCGGCAGCGCTGGCGGGCGCCGAGGAGATCGTCACCCCATGCGACGGCAAGACCGTCAGCGGCACACAGGCGACCTTTGAGGGCAGCACGGATATCACCGTTTCGGTCGCGCTCGACACCCGTGTCACCGATGTGCAGAATGCGTTTCCGGCATGGCTTGCCGACTGGATAAAGACCGACATGACGCTCACCAACGACAAGGAAGTGACCTTCTGCGTCTATCAGAAGGCGTTTGCAGCAGGCGAAACCGTGACGCTCGGTGATAACGGCACCTCGGTCAGCGTGGTCAATTACACCGTGTTCGTGCAGGAGAACGGCTCTGCACCGCAGCCGACCGAGCCGGAGACGACAGCGACCGAGCCGGAGGGCATCACCGCGATGCGCGGCGACGTCGATGTGAACGGCAGTGTGAATGTTGCAGATGCGGTGCTGCTGGCGCGCTTCTGCGCAGAGGACAGTGCGGTGACGGTCTCGGCACAGGGCAAGATCAATGCCGAGGTCACCGACGACACCGATATCAATACAGACGACCTGACGAAGATCATGGAGTATCTTGCGGGAATCACTGAGACGCTCTGATACTTCGTGCAGGCGCCCGGAAAGGAGCGGCAAGTGATGGAAGCTGTGGATTTGCTGGATGTTTGCGGGATGATCGATCCCGGTGACCCGCGGTATTATGACGGGCGCTGTGTGATCGAGCTGCGGCACCTGACAGGATTGCTCACGGAGGATGTCCGCATCGCAGAGCAGCTGCGAAAGGATACGCTCTGCAAGGCAGGCTGGGAGCTGTTCGTGCGCTACACGGCGGTCCCGGTCAGCGAAATGGAGGAATCCTTCCGGCATTTCGGGGTCAGCTCCATCAGCGAGCTCATCCGCGGGTTCATCACCGAGGGCTATGCCTATCTGCTCTCGCTGACGCGCGCGGAGGAGGTCATTGAAGCGCTGATGCCCGCCGCAGAGCTGCAGGCGTGGCGGGAAAAGCGGCAAAGACTGCTCGGTCGGGCAGGCAGGAGCAAGCGCTGAACAGACACGGGGAACGGCAAAACCGCTCCCCGTGTTTTTGTTCGGTTACACCTTAAAAATGCGGGAAATGAAGAATTTTCGCGATTTTGATTGCTTTTTCTGCCGGAATATGGTATAATAAAGAGAATATTTTTTGTGAAGGGAGGGGTTCTGCATGGGCAAGCTGCTGCGGCAAATGACCGCATTGGCATCGTCGCTGATCATCGGTTTTCAGTGTCTCGGGGCATACACTGCTGTGCCCGTGCAGATTCCTGCGCAGGCAGCTGCCGCCGTGCAGTATCCCGGCATCGACGTTTCCAAGTTTCAGTCGGAGATCGACTGGGAGACGGTCGCCGCAGCCGGCGAGACCTTCGCGATCATCCGCTGCTGCAAGGTGAACCATACATACGACGACTGGGAATTCGACGAGCGCTTTGTCGAAAACTATGAGGGCGCGAAGGCGGCGGGGCTCGCCGTCGGCTGCTACATGTTTACCAATGCCGCAACTGAAGCTGAATTCATCCAGGACGCCGAATTTCTGCTCGACTGCATCGACGGGCGGTCGTTCGATTTCCCGGTCTTTCTCGATCTGGAATCGACCACCCGGCAGGAGCATCTGCCGCCGTCGGAATTCATGCCGCCGCTGCTGGCAGCCCTCTCGATGATCGAGCAGGCAGGGTACACCGCCGGTGTCTATGCAAACACCGCCTTCTTCTCCGAGTGCATCGACCGCAGCATGCTGCAGGAGAACAGCTATGAGATCTGGGAGGCAAACTATTTCAACACGTCGGACGGTCTCTACAGTCCCGCCGGGCACGATCTCTCGGAGACCGCGGCGATCTGGCAGTATTCCGGGCGCGGTCGCGTCAGCGGCATCCGCACCGCCGTCGACCGCAATGTCTGCTATGTTCCGGGCTATTTCACGCACGAGGTGCATCTCTCTGCGGACGCGCTGATGCCCTACGGCATTCTCGAGCAGGGGTCGCCCTTTGCGATCTCCGGCACTGCCTACGCCGACACGGTCATCCGCAGCGTGACCGGCACGATCTATCAGGCGAAATCCAATCTGCCGACCGCGCAGACCGCGACGGTCAACCCCTGCGCCAAGCATGTCGATCTCTCCGGCGATTTCAGCCGGGCGCTGGTGTTTTCCGCGCTCGAGGAGGGCGACTATGTGCTCAGACTGACCGCGGTCGACTCCTCCGGCATGTCGTACACGGTGATCGAGGCGCCGTTCACGGTGTATCAGTCGGCGATGTTCGAGCCGGGCAAGCGTGCGGCGCAGGTCGCGGTCGACCACGCGATCTCGGAGGCGGGCACGACCGGCACCTCCACGACCACGACCACAACGACCACGACCACGACGACCACCGCGACGCAGGCGACCTTCTATGACGGCGCCGAAACAGACAGCAACGGGGAAACGGTCACGACCGCCGAGCTGACCGCCTTCCGCAAGCCGCCGAAGGACCCGGTCATGAAAAATCTGGATTCGACCAAGCGCGTGCTGGTCTCGATGCTCTGCGAGGAGGTCGAATCGGTGAAAATGCTGCCCCTGCTGACAAAGGCGGAGGCGTTCTGCCGGTCGCTCGGCTGGGAGACCGCCGCCGACCGCCTTTTGCAGGCAAGGAAGCGTACCCAGCAGTTTTTGTACGGCAGCGGCATCGTGCTGAATGCAAAGTAGGTGCAGAATGGAAATTCGTGAGATCATTGAACAAAAGCTCGCCGAGATCGAGCGGGCAGAGCAGGTGACCGTGCTGCATGCGGTCGAATCGGGCAGCCGGGCGTGGGGCTTTGCCTCGCCCGACAGCGACTACGACGTGCGCTTCATCTATGTGCGCCGCCGGGACGACTATCTCCGGCTCGAGCGCACCGACGACGTGATCGAGTGGCAGCTCGACGAAACGCTCGACATCAACGGCTGGGACCTGAAAAAAGCGCTGCAGCTTCTGCACAAGTCCAACCCGACGCTGTTTGAGTGGAACAGCTCGCCGGTCGTCTACCGCACAAGCGATTACTGGCAGCGCATCTCGCCGCAGATCAGCAGCTTTTTCATGGACAAAGCCGGGCTGTATCATTATCTGCACATGGCAAAGGGCAATTTCCGCGAATATCTCAAGGGCGACACAGTGCGCCTGAAAAAGTATTTCTATGTGCTGCGCCCGGTGCTTGCCGCGAAGTGGATCATCGAGCGGCACTGTCCGCCGCCGATGCGGTTTTCGGAGCTGGCAGATGCGATGCTCGACCCGGAGCTGAAGCCGACCGTCGATGCGCTGATGCAGCAGAAGATGCAGACACCGGAGCTCGGCGAGGGCCCCGCGATTCCGGGGCTGCGGGCATATCTCGAGCGCAATATCGATGCCGTCGAGCAGCAGGCGGCAGCGGCAGCCCCCGACCGGGAGGGCAGCTGGGAATTGCTCAACCGCATGTTTCTCGACGGTATCGCAGCGGGCGAGCGCTGAACACATTGACATATCACGCAGCGAAAACGCCGCAGACCTCAGCAGTCTGCGGCGTTTGCTATATGTGCATGGTTTGCTCGGTGATGACGCTTTTTCCGTCCGATCGCCGGAGCGACCACAGCGTGCGGTATTCCCACGGGACCGGGTATTCATGGATCAGCGCGCGCAGCAGCACCGGCTGACAGCTCATCACAAACATCTGCGCGAGCCCGCCCCCGCCGTCGCCGCACCGGTGATAATCGGCACACTGCAGCTGCATCATGCCGGTCAGCGCTGTGACCTGCGATGCGGCGCCCGGGTCGAGCGCAGTGACCGGGTCGTCGAGCACGGCAATGACCGTTTTGCCCTCGGCAATGCGGCTCTGCAGCAGCTGCTCAAAATAGAGGAATGCCAGAAGCTGCTGTTCGCCCTCGCTGAGCCCCGCAGCGGTCTGCCCGTCGCGCCGCACGACCCGATAGGCGCAGGCAGCGGTGTCCGGGCACAGCGTGAAATCCTCCGCGCCGGCATCGGCAAGCCGCCGGTTGATCGCCGCAGCGATCTTTGAGGAGAGCCGGAATTCCGTTTTCAGCTGCTCGATCTGTCTGCGGCAGGCTTCGGTCTCCTCCTGCAGCGCCGCTGTCTGCTCGGCAGCGACCTGCGAATGAAATGCGACGGACGCGACCGACGACTGATACAGCTCGATCTGCTCATGCAGCTGAAAGGCGGCTGCCCCGCGAATGCGCGCGACGATCTCCCTGTGCATGCGGTCCTTCTCGCGGAGGAGCCGCTCGTTGTCGGCGATCGCGCCGTTGATGCGCGCAATATCCTCATTGAGCAGCTTAAGCAGCGGCTCGGTCGGCTGAAGGGTCACGGGCATAGACGGCTCCGTGAGCTTTTTCGAGATCAGCCGCAGATTCTCAGCGATCGCCGTCCGCAGTTCACGCAGATGCTCCAGATAAAGCCCGTATTCGGTGCCGGGATAGCGACCCTTGAGCTGCGTTTTCAGCGGCTGAAAGAGTGCGTTTGCAGCGGCGCAGTAGTCTTTCCTGAGCGTCCTGAGCGCCGAGACCGACGTGCGGAACTGTTCGTCAAAGGCTTCGGCGAGCATCGCCTCAAAATGCGTCGGGAGCCGCTGCCCGCAGTAGGGGCAGGCATCGTCTGCCCTGTGCGCATAGGCATCGTGCCCGCGCCGCACCCAATCCGCACTGCCGACACGCCGCAGAAACGCCGCAAATGCCGTATCGGCACTGCTGACGATCGGTGACGCCAGCAGCTCCGTGCCGGGGCAGCGGTCGAGCACGGCGGTGTCATCGACCGGTCGGAAAAACGGATAGCTGCGGCGGTCGGGCACGCAGATGATCCGGTAATCGACGGAGAGATCGTATTCGTTGTAATAGCGCGGCATCGTGAAGAGCAGCTGCTGCGTCAGTCTGCGCGCATCGGGCAGGTCGGCAAAGGCTTCGGGGAATCGCTCCCGCAGATGCGCCGTGCGTGCCCAGACGACCCGCTGCAGCTGCTCGAGATCGCTCCGCTCCTGCTGCCGCAGTGCTTCGACCTGCGCCTGTGTATCGGCGATCTTCTGCTGAAGCTCCCCGATACGGGCTTCGAGCGCTCTGATCTGCTCCATCAGCGCGATATCCTGCTCGCGCAGTGCGACCAGCCCGGGCAGTGCGTCAAATTGCCGCAGATTGCGCCGCACAAAGCTGCGGTCAAAGACCAGTCTCTCCGGCGGCTGCTTCGGATCGCGGAGCATCAGGCATTCGCCGTCAGCGATTGCGGCGGCGAGTGAGGTCTTTCCGGTACCGTTCGCGCCGAGAATCAGATTGATACAGTCCGGCTTGCACGAGAGCCCGCGCAGCACGCCCGAACGCACCCGGAGCGCGCGGATCGGCGCAGAATGATGTTCCGGCATCGGGCATGCCACCTCCTGTCAGAATTTTCGGAATTTCAGCAGGACGAACGCGACAACGGCGGTCAGCACGATCGAAATGAGAAACGGATAGACCCAGCTCTGATAGAACGGCAGGGTCAGCGTGTTGATGCCGTAGAAGGCGAAGAGGATATTCGGGACCTCGATGATGACCGTGATGATCGTCAGGCGCCACATGACCGAGTTCTGGTTGTTGGCGATGACATAGGAGAAGGCATCCATCATCGCGCCGAGAATGCCGCTGTAGATGCTCGCCATCTCTGCCGCCTGCCTGAATTCGATCGCGACGTCGTCCATCAGGTCCTCATCCTCGGGGTAGAGCTTGACGGCGCGTCCGCGCTGAATCTTCTCGATCGTGACGAGATTTGCCTTCAGCGAGGTCGTGAAATAGACAAGGGATTTTTCCAGCCCCATGAGTTGCACGATCTCCTGATTCTTCATCGCGCCGCTGAGCTGCTGCTCCATCGAATAGGAGATTTTGTCGATCTGCTTCAGATAGATGACAAAGCCCGCGGAAATGCGCATCAGCACCTGCAGAATGAAGCGCGTGCGCAGCTGTGTCTGCAGGTTCGGGACAGCGCCCTCCGCGATCGCGGCGAGCACCTGATTTTTGTGCAGCGAGATCGTGAACACACAGTCCGCGGTATTGATAATGCCGAGCGGTACGGTGCAATAGCTCTGGGTGTCGTTTTTTTTCTGCTTCTCCGAGACGGCGGTGTCGACAATGATCAGCGTCTGATTGTCTTCCCGCTCGATGCGCGAGGATTCCTCGTCGTCGAGACAGGAGCGCACAAAGCCGACGTCCAGACCGAAGTCCTCAGTCAGTGTGTGAATTTCCTGCTGTGTCGGCTCATAGACCGAGACCCAGCAGCCCGGCTCGGCTGCATCGAGTGCCGTGAGCCGCCCGTCCACGGTTTTATAGAAGTGCATCATAGGCAAAGCCTCCTGCGGAACGCATCATTCTTTTGTCACTTCTGTGCCGAAAGATTGCAAACAGATGACAAAAGGTTCACAAAGCAGTCGCAGAATGCTGACAGTTTGCGAAAATGGGTTGATTTTTCCGTTGTTATCCTGTATACTGTGAGCAAGTGAGGCGGACACGGTGCAGCGAGTCAGGCGCGGCAGCGCAACCGCCGGAGCTTGCGGAATGTGTTGCAATCCTTTTTGCAGTAATCTGCCATTCTTAACATCCTTCATGATTTGCCCTGTGATCCGTCTGCACGGAACGCAGGGGCTTTTTTTGTCACCCGAAGAATGCGCGGATCTGCTCGGCAGTCGCCTTGACCGAGCCCTGGATCATCTGGTCGGAGCCGCCGCCTCTGCCGTTGAGGGCGGCATTGAGCTCCCGGCTCCATGCGCGCAGCGGCTTTGCAGCACTGCCGATGATATAGCGGTAGCCGTCGGCATCACTGCCGGAAAACGCCGCACAGACACCGCCGCAGAGCGGCACGCCCGCATTGACGAGACTGCGCAGGGCATTGCCGTCGAGATCGCGTTCAAAAAGCACCATGTCGCCGTCAGTTTTCTGCAGCGCCGCGATCTTGCAGTCGAGCAGCGCATGCCGCAGCCGGGCGGCTTCCTCGCGCTCGCTCTGCACGCTCTGCATCAGACGCCAGACCGCGTCTGCCGATTCGAGCTGCGGCACCGAGAGCATATTGGAGATGCGCAGGGTGTTGTCGCAGCGTTTGCGGTAGTCATCGAGCGCGTCGAGCCCGCAGAGCATTCTCACGCGGACGCCGCCCTTCCAGCTCTCGCTCCCGAGCAGCTTGATGCCGCCGACCGCGCCAGTGCGGTCGACATGGGGCGCGCAGCAGGCGCAGACATCCCAGCCCTCGATCGTCACGATGCGGATGTTCTCGGTCAGGTCGAGCTTGGAGCGGTAGTCGAGCACGGCGCACTCCGCCGGCGTCGGATAGGAGACCGTGACCGGCACATTCAGCCCGACGACGCGGTTCGCGATATATTCGACAAAGTTCAGCTCCGCTTCGCTCAGCGGTCCGCTGAAATCGACGGTGACGCCGTCAGCGCCGAGATGAAACCCGACATTGTCGTAGCCGAACTGCGTGTGCACGATGCCGGAGATCAGATGCTCGCCGGTGTGGTTTTGCATCTTGCGGAAGCGCTGCTCCCAGTTGAGCACGCCGCGCACCTCCGAGCCCGCGGTCAGAGCCGAGTCGGTGAGGTGGACGATCTCGCCGCCGATCTCCTGCACGTCGAGCACGGTCGCGCTGCCGAGATTGCCCGTGTCCGCGGTCTGTCCGCCGCCCTCGGGGAAGAACGCGGTGCGGTCGAGCACGATGCCGAATGCGCAGCCCTCCGGGTACTTTCTGTCGTCTCCGAGCGGCTCGCAGCGGAGCACCTGCGCCGTAAAATCGCGCAGATAGCCGTCATTTTCATATAGCTTTTCAGTCAGCATGATCACACACTCCTTGCAGCAGAATGATACATCTATAAGTATATCATAAAACGGCGGGTACGTCAATCCATAAGTGAAAGTTGTGTGAAATATTATATAATCCACTTGACAAATTCTATAATCCGAGTATAATGTTATCAGAAGACAGGAAGGGAAGTGAACCGGATGCAGAAGGCAGTTTACAGCCTTGTACTCTCAGAGGAGGTTGTTGATGCGGTCGACCGCATGGCGTATGCACAGGGTATGAGCCGTTCCGCGCTGATCAACCGCATCTTGGCGCAGGCGGTCGGCTATGTGACGCCCGAGCAGCGCATGGCAGAGATCCTCGACACGCTCTCCAAGCAGATGAACGGGCTCTTTCAGCTGCAGGAGCAAGCCTCCGACGGCATGCTGACGATCCGCAGCCCGCTCCGCTACCGCTACAAGCCGACGATCCGCTATCGCGTGGAGCTTTACCGGCAGCCCGAGCAGGCGGTCGGGGTGCTGCATGCGGCATTCCGGACGCAGAGCCGCGCGCTGCTCGGTGATGCGGAGGCGTTTTTCCGGTGCTGGGCGCAGCACGAGCAGGCAGCCGGACTGATCGCTGCAGAGGATTGCCGGATCGCAGACGGCAGCTGGGACCGACGCTTCCTGATACAGGCGGGGCAGCAGCGCAGCACGCAGGAGATCGGTGCCGCGATCGGACAGTATATCAAGCGGGTCGATGCGGCATTGAAGGCGTATTTTGCGGCATTGCCCGACCGCGCCGCCGCAGAGCAGGCAGTCGCGGAGTATTTCAGCACATAGACCGGAGCAACGGATCGACCGATGCCGGGTGAACCGGCTTGATTCCGAAAAGGAGGTATTCTCATGAATGCAAACAAAATGACACAGAAATCGCTGGAGGCACTGCAGAGCGCACAGTCGGTCTGCACGAGCTACCAGAACAACGCGATCGAGCCGGTGCATCTGCTGGCAGCACTGCTGAAGCAGCAGGAAGGGCTGATCCCGCAGCTCCTGCAGCGCATCGGCGTCAACGTCAGGCACTTCACCGACCAGACGGTGCAGGTGATCGCTTCGATGCCGCATGTGAGCGGCAGCAACCGCCCGCTCGATCAGTTCTATATTTCGCGCGACACCGACCAGATTCTGACCGAGGCGGAGGAGATCGCGGCGCACATGCAGGACGAGTATGTCTCGGTCGAGCATCTGCTGCTGGCGATGCTGCACAGCCGCAATTCCGACCTGACAAAGCTCTTCTCGCAGCATCAGATCACCGAGCAGCGCATTCTGCAGGCGCTCAAGGAGGTCCGCGGCAACACCCGCGTGACGAACGAGACCCCCGAGGCGACCTACGACGTACTGAAAAAATACGGCTCTGACCTGACCGAGCGCGCGAAGAAGCATCAGCTCGACCCGGTCATCGGCAGAGACGCGGAGATTCGCAATGTCATCCGCATTCTCTCGCGCAAAACGAAGAACAACCCCGTGCTGATCGGCGAGCCGGGCGTCGGCAAGACCGCGATCGCGGAGGGGCTCGCACAGCGGATCGCGCGCGGCGATGTCCCCGACAGTCTGAAGGACCGCACGGTCTTTTCGCTCGACCTCGGCGCACTGGTCGCGGGCGCAAAATACCGCGGCGAATTCGAGGAGCGTCTGAAAGCCGTGCTGCAGGAGGTCAAGGCGTCCGAGGGCAAGATTCTGCTGTTCATTGACGAGCTGCACACGATCGTCGGTGCGGGCAAAACAGACGGCGCAATGGATGCGGGCAATCTGCTGAAGCCGATGCTCGCACGCGGCGAGCTGCACTGCATCGGCGCAACCACGCTGGACGAATACCGCAAAT
>JAEELE010000027.1 GCA_016288755.1 Oscillospiraceae bacterium | reverse complement strand
CTTCTCCATTTATGTATTCTTGTACCGCTGACATCCGTTCTTCATCCGTAATTTTATTTCGTCTTGACATTAAAATAACCCCCTTAGAGTTTTCACACTTTTGTTTTTTCGTGTGTCTACTCTAAGGGGATTATATCAAAAAGCCCGTTTCTGAGTTTTGGGACGTCTCAAAAGTCACCATGGCTTTTTGGCACAGAAAGGAGTCATATGGACAACAGAATCTATGGTTATGCCCGTGTGTCCACACGGGAGCAGAATACCGACCGTCAGGTCGAGGCACTCATCCTCTTCGGCGTACCGGAACTGCAGATTATTGTTGATAAGGCATCCGGAAAGGATACCGATCGCGAAGGTTATCAGTATCTGAAACGGCAGATTCTTCGGCGGGGTGACACGTTAGTAGTGAAAGAGCTCGACCGCCTGAGCCGCAATAAGAGCGACATCAAGCAGGAACTTGAGCATTTCAAGGACATGGGGGTACGCGTCAAGATTCTTGACATCCCGACAACGCTCACGGACTTCCCGCCGGAGCAGCTCTGGATCCAAGAGATGGTCACCGCCATACTGATTGAGGTGCTCGGCAGCATTGCTGAAAATGAGCGCATGAAAATCCGTGCCCGTCAGCGGGAAGGCATTGAGGCAGCAAAGCGGAGGAACGTTCGGTTTGGTCGTCCAGCCGCTCCATTACCTGAGAACTGGCGCGAGGTTATGGAGAATGTGCGGCGCGGAGAGATGCGTCCAATTGACGCAATGCGGAAACTGGGCGTGTCACATTCCCGTTTCTATCGCATCTATCAAAGTATGCTCGCCCCCTAATAGGGGCGGGCTGAATCTTATGTTTTAGATATCTTATCTGCCTCTGTTTGCAAATTATCCAACCTGTCCAGAAGTTTATGAAGGAGATAGTTGCGGTTTGATGATAACATAAACTCGCTTTCTGTTAAAATAAAATCGCTTGTTTCTATGCTCTGAATAGCAACATAAACCTGATTTATCGCTTTTTCCAGAACTGGCTCATTGCAGGCATACAGAGCCGACGATAATTCAGATAAATGAGATAGCTTTTGACATAGGCTTTTATTCAGATTCGATATGCTCACATAATCGTTCCGAGTAGTTACGCGGGATTCGGCAATGCTGCGACCGATAGTGATCATCTCACACACTGTTTGGTCTATTTTCTGAATGAATGATATGATACGAACGATGTCGGTCGTTTGTCTTCGTAAGGCTTTAATATCAGACTCTTCTTTTGCAGTCTGAATGAGGGCAAAAAACTCTTTTGCTAATACCTCGGCCATATTCTCCAGTGTTATTCCGTCAAATTTGTCTTTGACCTGGCTGTAGAGTGCGTCCTTGAACTTTTTATTTCCAAAGCGTTTTGTATATGTCGGGGTTTCCTTGTGTTTTGTTTCGTACAGACTTTGGATGTATGTGGAAATACTTTCAGTCCTTAATCCTGCATTTATTAAATCTCTTGCCAATGTGTGTATAGGGTTTCCCCTACTTTTCCGAATCGCTAGCTGGATGCAATTCTTGTTTGCACAGTGCGATATTTCCGCAGACAATGTTTTGCTGGTCAAACCCACATTGCTGATTCCTGTTCTACTGCTGGTTGCACTGTTGAAAAACACCCGGTATGATTCTCTCGGCGCCCCGCCGATAGGACCGAAGGTCAAGCCCCTGAAGTTCGCGCTTGAGAACATCAATGACGGTGTTGCCTTGGTGATTGACACCTTCGCTGCTGATCAGCTTAAGAAGGGTGAGAAAGGCTATGACCTTCTCATTCAGGATGTGAGCAGGGCAACTTGCAGCGGTTCAGTCGTTCATCATGTGCCTGTGCTGATTACCCAATTCGCTGACTTGTATATTCCGCGTGAAAAGCGATGTGTTTTGGAGATGGAAGATACTATGTCCACGTACTCACTGGCGGATTACAAGACTGCACTAAAACGGCTGGACGCAGTTCTGATTTATCGGATTGAGACGGGTTGCAACCACGGTGACCTTGTCAAGGCCTTTCGCGGGCATATTGATGAAATCCGAGCAAATATTCCCGCATCCATCCCGGTCTCGAAGCACAACACCTACATCATGTTGATGACTTCTATGCAGATGTACGGAGAGTTTTTCAGCCCGCTGTTTGATGAAGACCTCCGGGCGTATATCATCGAGTGGCTCGGCGCACAGGAACAAGATCAGCAGCCTTTGAATGATCGTATCTGCTCAGAGTTCGGAATGCTCCTGAATCAGAAGATTGCGGACGGTGAGTTCAGCCTCCTCCTGAAAGCGGAAGTCACGCCGTTTGACAAAGGAACGCATACGATCATCGTGGATCAGGTCGAGCGGCGATTATATCTTAAAACAGCGGACACCGTTGCAATTTCGAAGGAAATGACTACCATCAGCGATACCGACAGCTTGACCACTGCGCTGTATGAGTGCGGCTGCCTCAAGCACACACCACGAGGCGAGAAAAGCATTCGCATTGCCGCAATTACCTCCGACGGCGTGCCCTATCCGCTGTATGTACAAGCGTTGAACTTTACGCTGCTGACGCCGGAAAACCGACAACGGCTCGACCTGATTGACAAGGAACAATTCCTGTTTCGACGGGATGAAATACCGACAGAAGGGTTTCTGCCGCTGATAAAAACTGTTGACGGGCGATATGCCGGAAAAATGCTTGTCTACGAAAACGAAGAGAACAACATATACTTCGGAACCGGTAGATCCGGTGCTGGAAAATCCTGGGCAATCGCGCAGATCCTCTGCATGCTCTTGATTTTACAGCACATTGTTGTCGTTTTCGATGTCAGCCGCACCTATTCCAAGAAGATGCTGTATCGCATGTTGCCGCGTGACGTCGTCGATAAACTGTTCTGTTATATTTCGGTCGGAGTTGGGCGGGGGCATATCCCGATTAATCTCGGTTCACTGAAAGGCTGCAACAATTTACCAGATAAGAAGCGGGTGATCTACAGTTTGCTGGCTGCTGCGCTCGGCAAGATGGGTCCGGATAAAGCCATTGTCAGCCAAAAGAAGAAAGGGCTTCAACACTTCCTTTCCGATTACCTCCACGGCAAAAACGATACTGTCGATTTTGTTGATATGCTAACCAAAATGGAGAAGGACGGCCGGATTGACACTGATATCATCGACACTCTTGTTGACATTTTAGGCGAGCTTGACGAGATTGGTTGCGAAGCTGTTAGTTGGGGCGACCTGTTCGAGCGCGAAAAAAAGATTATTATCATCGACCTCGGCATTGAAGTCGGCGATGACACCCATGTCTTACTTGATTTGCTTGCTGCTTCTTTGTTCAACTGGGAGATGGTTCATGACAGCAAGTTCCTGACCATAGCAGTCGATGAGATGAAAGATCAGAATCTCGCGCCTAACTCTCCCTTGCGCAGCATCATAACCGATGGAAGAAGGTTTCACACAGCGCTTATCGGAGCCACACAGGATTATTTCGATCAACGGCATCCCCACCTTGACGCGATGCGCCAAGCGAGCATTCGGAGTTACTGCCGCCCCGGAAAATCCGAAGATAAGGTTGCGCAGATGCTTGGGTTTAAGGACGCACAGGATGCCGTTTTCCCCAAATTCAAGCCGGGCGACATCATCATGGAACTGGATGCCTACAGCAAAGATATCGGAGAAAACGAACCCGTTACACTGCGAGGTCGCGTCGTTGACTTTGTCGAGACACCGTTCTACGAGCGCTTCAAGCGCGAATATCAGAGTGATGTTCCATCATCGAATGCAGATGAATCCGAAGCATCGCAGCCCGAAGAGGCAGACGATCAGGTCGAGGTAACACTGCCGGAGGGACAAGAGCTAATCTCCCTACCGCTGCTCTCTTCCACTGCGGATGTGATGGACGTCGAATCCTCCATGATGGAGGAGCAGATGCCACAATTGCCGGAAACGGCTGATGATGTGCCTGCCGAAGAAACTACGGCTAAGGAAGCACTACCGGAGATGCCAAGGGTAATTTTCATACCGCTGACTCCACCTCCACCGGATGAGATGAATCTCAAACCCTCCTCGGTAGAGGAGCAGCTGTCACAATCGCCGGAACCGGCAAACAGTGTACTGGAAACGGTCGAGGCTGTGCCAGAAGCGGATTCTTCGGAGACCACGAAGCCGGAGTCTGTAGAAGTGCCCACGTCGGATTCGGCAGCTGCCGAAACGGCGGAAGCCATTCCGAAGATCGATGAGCAACCAGCACCACCAGTACGTGAAGTACCCGAGGAGGATCCGCAGGAACGCATCGAGCAGGAACTTCAGCAGCAGTTTCTGGAGCTGAAGAGACGATTCCATCCAGACTATCCCGGCTGGAAAGATCTGCTTGCAGAACTGTTTACGCAGATCAAGAAGTATCACCGCTGCGCATCTCCGAGCGACCACGACAAGCTGAAAACCCGTCTGGACTGTTTCCTGTTGATAAGCACGGAATCGTATGATTATCTTGGTGAAATGAACAAACTGTTTCAGGAGGTATGGCCGGATGCCTGCCAGCAATCAAGAGCGTAACGCGGCGCCCCTCGGGGCGCACCGCCCATACTCATTATAATATCGGATCGGATATTTGTCAAGCGCCGATCACCTGCAGTCCGCAGGCATACCCCTGCAGGGCACAACATAAAATGCACAGAAAGGAGGGTTTCCCATGAAGGAAAAAACGAAAATCCGCAGCAGCTTTGCATCCCCGCGAGAACAGCTCAAACGGGTCGTCACGGCGAAAATCCAGAAGCTCGTGACTGCCAAAGCCAAGAAGGCGGGATAACCGCGCAAGCACATGACACAGAAAGGAGGTGCGGTCTATGCCGAAGGTGGGTATTTACTGCCGCTTGTCCATCGAGGATAAGGACAAAGCAGGCAATGACGACAGCCAAAGCATTCAGAATCAGAAAGCCATGCTGCGCGACTACTGCATTGAGCGAGGCTGGGAGATTTTCGACCTCTATGTTGACGACGGATTCAGCGGCATTGACCGCACCCGTCCGGAATTCTGCCGCCTTCTCCGCGACTGCGAACAAGGCAAAATCGACATCGTGCTGTGCAAGGATCAGAGCCGTTTCTCCCGCGATACGGTCGTGATCGAGCAGCTCCTCAACGACAAATTCCTCGAATGGGGTATCCGGTTCATCGGCGTGGCAGACAATGCCGACACCGAAAGCGAAAGCTACGGCACACTGCGGCTGTTCACCAGCGCCTACAATGAGATGTATGTCAAGGACATCTCCGCGAAGATCCGCCGCACGCTCACCTATAAGCGCGAGCAGGGGCAGTATGTCGGCTCCTTTGCGCCGTACGGTTACCAGATCGACCCCGCAGACAAACATCACCTGATTGTTGACCCGGAGACAGCGCCTGTTGTGCAGCGCATTTTTGCAATGTATGTGTCCGGGGCTGGCTACCGGCAGATTGTGCAGGCGCTGAATGCAGACGGCATTCCGAATCCGAGCGCATATAAGCGCAGAACGGGCTCAAACTACGTCAACTGCAACGAGAGCGGGAGCAACGCCAGCGGACTCTGGACACAGACAACCATTGCCCGTATGCTGCCGAACGAGGTCTACACCGGCACGCTTGTGCAGGGCAAAACCCACCACATCAGCTACAAGAACAAGAAGCGCAAGATGGTCACGCCGGAGGAATGGGTGCGGATTCCGAACGCGCATGAAGCGATTATCGACGCGGAGACATGGGCGCGGACGCAGGAGCGGCTCAGCAGCAACACCAGAGTCGGAAAGCGTTCGCAGGAGCTGTCGCCGCTTTCGGGAAAGGTGCGGTGCGCTGTCTGCGGGCGACCGATGAAACGCAATATCTACTACAACAGCAAGCGCACGATCAAATACTACAATCTGCAATGCGCATCTTACAAGATCGGCGCGATGAACTGCCCGAATACCCGATCATTCAGCGGCAAGATTCTTGAGGAGACGATTCTCGCTGAGCTCAACCGCATTGTCGCAGAATACTGTCAGTCCGGCGAGATCAGCTTCGGCGGGCTGTATGAGGAGCAGATCAGGGAGCTGGAAGCCGCACTGATGAAGCTGCAGACGCGGCAGGACGCCGCGAAAAAGCGTCTGCTTGCGACCTATAAGGACAAGCTCGACGGTGTCATTTCAGAGGCGGACTACCGGCTGTTCCGTGAAAGCCTGACCGCAGAGGAGCAGGAGATCACCGAGCGAATCGGCATCGTGAACGAACAGATCGCCGCCTGCCGTACACGCATGGCGAATGCCGAAGGACAAAAGGCACTGCTCGCGCAGTATACGCACTTCGAGCATCTGGACCGCATGATCGCTGACGAGTTCATCGAGTATGTGGAGATCGGGATGCCCGATGAAAACAGCGAGCGGGAAATACATATCCACTGGAAAATATGAAACAAGCCGCGGATCGCGAACCCCCGCGTGCTTTTGAAAAAAGGCCGAACTGTATGGCCGTTTCCCGGCAGGCTGCTGCTCCGGATTGCTCCGCACAATCCGGAGCTTTTTTATCCCCGATTCTGCTTGACGATTCCGCAAAATAGCAGTATAATAATGATATTCTCAATCTATCTGCTTATCAAAACGGAGGACGACACTATGAAACGAAGACGAATTACCGCAATTATGATTGCACTGGCCGCATTCACATCTGCGCTCCCGCAGATGCCGGCGACAGTCTCGGCGGCGGATGATGCCATAAACCCGAAAACCGATCTGCCCTATGCGTTCGATCTGCGGGAGAAAGGTCTGGTCTCGGCTGTGAAAAACCAGAACCCCTACGGCACCTGCTGGGCGCACAGCATGATGGCATCACTGGAAAGCGAAATGATCGCGGATGACCCGTCGGTTGACCTCTCCGAATGGTTCCTTGCCTATGCGCTTCGCTCCGGCGAGACGGGACTGACCGATGATCCGGACTTTGATATTCTGGGCTTCGGCAGCTTTTTTCAGGATGCAGTCCCGCTGCTCCTCAACAGAGTCGGACCGATGCGGGAGGCGGATTATCCCTATGACAGCGGACAGCCGGATCTGAGCCGCAGCATCTGGGAATACCAGCAGAAAGCCGCTCTGGAGGTGACTGCTGCGCATGTGTATGATCCGTGGAACTATGATACCAATACCTATGAAATTGACCCGCTTGTGATCAAGGAACAGCTTTACAGCGGAAAAGCCGTCGCTTTTTCCGTGAGCACGTCGTATTTTGCGACAAGCTGTTATGACAGCGAAAACAGCACGCTGTATTACCCCGAGCAGCTTGCCGGCCAGATCCGGTCAGAATTTGCGGCGAATGATCCGATGAACGGGCACATGATGACACTGGTCGGCTGGGATGACAATTATCCTGCTGAGAATTTTCATTATCAGCCGGACAGAAACGGTGCGTGGCTCGTCAGAAACAGCTGGGGAGCCGACTGGGGTGACTGCGGCTATGTCTGGATCTCTTATGCGGACACCACCCTCGGAGATTTCGGGTGGTTTGACGTGCGGCAGGTTTCCGACCATGACCAGTATTTTTCCTATGACAACTGGGGAATCACAGGCGCGCTCGCACTCACGCTGCAGAAAACCGACACGGAAGGCTACTATGCGAATGTGTTTTCTTCGCCGGATGACTGCTGTCTGACTGACCTGATGCTCGCCTGCCTGGACCCGGCAGACACCTTGGAGGTCACGGTATACACCGGACTGGAGGACAGAAACAATCCCTCCTCCGGCACGGCATCCGAGGTCATGACGTATACGTTCCCGGAAAGGGGATATTATCAGGTGCCGATCGCTGAACCTGTCACCGTCCGGGAAGGAAAACCGTTTGCCGTGACGGTCAGAGCAAGCGGCAGTGCCGGCGCGCATATTCCCTGCGAAATCGGACAGGTTGATACGAAAATCATCAAAGACCGCACCGGTTATCTGCGCGGCAATTACGAGAACTTCAGCAAAGCAACCGGCGCGACAGGCACGCAGATTCAAAGATCATTCGGCAGACAGGAGAGCTTTGTCAGCGCAGACGGCATGACGTGGACAGATACCGCTGATCTGGACAAAGTCGTGAATGATATCAATCTTGAGATGATTGTCGGAAATGTCTGTGTCCGCGCATACGGCGTGGATGCCGGCAGCGTTTCCTTTTCAAAGGAGCGCAATGAAGCAGCCATCGGGGAGACAATCGCTCTGACAAGCGCCGAAGGTGCCGATATTTACTATACGATCGACGGCGGTGATTTTCAGCTTTACCAGGAACCCATTTCCTTCACCGGTGATATGACCGTCGCGGCTTATGCGGACATCGGCAAAAAAACCGTATATGTCAAACCGTTTAAGCAGCGGCATGCCGTGCTTTCCAGCCTTCTGATGTACGGCTATGACGGCTTTGCGTATGCCGACCTCGAAAGACGGCAGCTCCAGCTGACCGGCGCAGACAATGCCTTCTTCCAGCCGATCTCGACCGGCAGCATCACGGTCAACGGAGAGAAGGTCACTTCGGGACATAAGTATTATCTGAAACCGGAGGATGCTGAAAACGGCATTGTTGTCCATGTTGAGCAGGACGGCATGATTCCGACTGATTACAGCATCTCTGTCAAAGACGCAGTACTGCCCGAAATCCCGAACGGACTCTACTATGACATCTATCAGAATACCGCCTGTGAGTTCCGCAACGGAAACGGTCTGGAGAAGAATCTCACAGACGGCACGGAAACGGCCTTCACCTATCAGCAGACAGAACCGGGTATCTGGGAATTCCGCACTGCCGACGGCGTGAACCGTTACCGCTGGGACAGCTGTCTTTACACCGAAGCGGGCTGCATCAGAGGCTTTTTCACACTGGAGAGTGAGACAGAGTCCTACCGGCTGTATAACTATCTCAATCCGCTCTCGTTTGCGGCATATCCTGCCTATACAGATGCACAGGTCAACGAATACGGTCTGACTGCCTACAAGAATCAAACCGGCAAAAATGTCACCTCTGTGGAGACGGATTATTCGCCGGGCGGAGAGATGATCCTCAATTTCTATGACGGGAAAACGCTGGTGGATTCTCTGTATGCCGATCATTTCGGCCTGATGACGACGGGGGACGGATCGAAGCGGTACTATTATGCGCTGCCGCAGTATCGCCGCTGCGACCTGAACGGTGACAAGGTCATTTCCATTGCAGATGCCGTCACGGCGATCCGGCTGATCACGGAGGATGCACCGGAGCAGATGCCTTCGCAGTCGGCAATGGATGCGGCAGACCTCAACAATGACGGCGTGCTGACACTTCTGGACACATCGCTGTTATTGGATATGCTCATGCGGATGGATGACTTCGTCGCATGAGAATGTGAATCAAACAAAAAGCGAGTCGGTCGGCGATTTGCAGATAATACGAAAGCGGAACCGCGGAGCGCACGGGCTCTCCGCGGTTTTATGCTTTTTTTGCCGGATTTCTTGACATTCGTCCGAAAACGTGTTATAATGGCATTGTGAAAACAACGTAAATGCGAAGATTTCAGGACTAGTTTAAGTTGATGCGCCACACGGCGGCATCGACGGCGGCTGCTCAACGGCAGACGGGATTCCGGAGAAGGGGATCAATCTGAATATTCTGCTGGACCTGCGCGACCTGCTGACGGTCTCGGGCTATGAGGTGCATGTCACGCGCGACACCGACCGCTCCATCCACGACAGCGGCGTCACGGGCATTGCAAACCAGAAGCGCTCGGACATGGAAAACCGCTTGGCAATCCTCAACGAGCCCGCCGACGCGGTCTGCATTTCCATCCACCAGAATCAGTTCACCGACCCGCGCTACAGCGGCGCACAGATGTTCTATTCCGCGACCAACCCCGAGAGCGAATCGCTTGCCCGCGCACTGCAGAGCAGCTTTCAGAGCATGCTGCAGCCGCAGAACAGCCGCGAGATCAAGCTCTGCGGCAAGGAGCTCTATCTCTGCGATGCCTGCCGCCATCCGATGGTCATGGCGGAGTGCGGATTCCTGTCAAATCCCGACGAAGCCGCGCTGCTCTGCACGGAGGACTATCAGCATCAGGTCGCCTTCACGATCTATGCCGCACTCCAGCAGTATCTTGCCTCCCGCTGACCGATTATGAGATTTCTCTGAAACTCTTGGTGAAGATATTGAAATCCTGCGCGATTCATGGTATAATAAAAATGATGCGCATGAAAGCGCAGCTTCCATCAACATCAGGAAGGTTCATCATCCTATGATCAAAAAACTGTTCGGCAGGATGCTGGTGACGCAGATCCTCTCGGCAATGACCGTTACGCTGTGCATGCTGGTCGACAGCATCATGATCGGGCGCTTTCTCGGCGTCGATTCCATGACGGCATACGGTCTGGCGTCGCCGGTCCTGCTGGTGTTTGCGGCTTTCGGCAGCATGCTGGCAGCCGGCATTCAGGTGATGTGCGGAAAGGCGCTCGGGCGCGGCGACAAGCAGCGCGCAAACGCCTGCTTCACGGTCTCGATCGTGATGGCGGCGTCCGTCTCGGTGATCGGCGTGATCCTTGTGCTGCTGCTCACCGACCCGATCTGCACGCTGCTGGGCGCGGGGGAGAATTCCCCGCAGAATCCCGTGTTCGGGCTCACGCGCGACTATCTGCGCGGTTTTATCGTCGGTGCGCCGGGCTTCATTGCGGCACAGATTATGGTGCCGTATATGCAGATGTCCGGCATCCGCTCCCGGCTGGTCAAGGCGGTGCTCGCGCTGATCGGCAGCAACATCACGCTGAATCTGCTCAATGTGCTGGTCGTGCATCAGGGCACGTTCGGAATGGGGCTTGCCTCCTCGGCAAGCTATTACATCGCCTTCGCGGTCGGCATTCCCTATTTCTTCCGCAAGGACTGCATCTTCAAGCTGCGTCCGAAATCGGTCCGCATCAGCACGGCGATCCGCCTGCTCCAGCACGGCGTGCCCACACTCGTCAATCAGGTCAGCCTCGTGCTGCTGACCTTCGTGCTCAACAAGCTCCTGCTCTCGGTCGGCGGCAATCTGGCAGTCGCCGCGTTTTCGGTGATCTCGACGGTCGGCAACCTCTGCTATGCGTTCAGCTCGGGCATTGCGTCGGTCACGCTGACGCTCGCGTCGATGTTCTACGGCGACCGTGACCGCGCCTCCCTGCACGAGCTCATGAAGATCATGGTGCGCATGGGAATCGTGCTCTGCGGGCTGGTGACGGGCATTGTGCTGCTCGCGGCAGACCCGCTCGTGACGATGTTCCTCGAGAACCCCGCTGCAAAGGGGCTCGCCGTGACCGGTCTGCGGATCTTTGTACTCTCGTTGGTGCCCTGCTCGCTCAACACCGGCTTCAAAAACTTCTATCAGGGCGTCGGGCAGGTCGCGGTGTCGCTGATGATTTCGGTGATGCAGAATTTCGTGCTGATCGCGCTCGCGGCTTTTGTCCTCAGCCGGATGTTCGGGGTCAGCGGCATCTGGATGGGCTATCCAGCCGGTGAGCTGCTGACGCTCCTGCTGATCTGTCTGATCGTGCTGCTGCGCCGACCGCTGCGCCGCGGGTGCTTCATGCTGCTGCGCCGCGATTTCGGAACCGGCGAGGAGCACTGTCTTGAGCTCTCGGTGACCGAGCCTGCACAGGTGCAGGGCGTTGCCGAGGCGGCGTCGGTGTTCTGCGCGTCGGAGGGGCTGCCCCCGAAGGTCTGCGCGATGATCGCGCTCTGTGTGCGGGAAATGGCGGAGAACATCATCGCACACGGCTTCCGTCCGGAGCGCGACAACAGCATTGATGTCCGAATCATGATCGGCGGAGACGGCACGGTGCTGCGCTTCCGTGACAACTGTCAGAAATTCGACCCGGTCAGATACATGGAGATGCAGGCACAGGACGAGCCCGGGGCGCACATCGGCATCTCCCGCGTGATGCATCTGGTGCGCGAGACCAAATACTTCTATTCGCTCGGCATGAACAATCTCACGCTGACCATCTGAACAAAACAAGCCCCCGGAGCATCACGTCCGGGGGCTTTGCGCAGATCGGCGCTTATGCGGTCACGGAATTGAGCACGCCGAGGAAGACCGGCAGCCCGTATTCGCTGTCGTAAATCGCGAAGAGAAACGGGCGGTCGAGAATGACGCGCACCGGCTCCGCATCGGAGACTGCGGGCGCAGACTTTGTGATGACGACGACCGTCGAGGCGGCTGCCTTCGTGCCCGCTTCGTTGACCTCGATCCGCGCCTTGTGCAGCACCTTGCTGATGCTGACCGGCTCGGCACTGTCTGTCATGGCGCTGAAATCGGCTGCCGGCGTACAGGCAAGCGCCATGCCCATGTCGCTGAGCGTTTTCCTGAGGTCGGTGCCGTATTCGCAGGAGAACTGCGGCAGACCCGCCTCGACCTTCCGGCTGAAATCCGCCGAGCGGAAGACGTCTCTGAGGCGCTCTGCGGTCATGCCCGCGAGATAGTCCTCAACGGAGCTGTTCTCATCGGGCAGCAGCGCCGCGAAATAGTACCGCCCGCCGTAATAGGGGCGCATGAAGCCGACCGCACCGTCGTCCGAGAGCAAGCCGTGCTCATCGGAATACATCATCTGCGCGGTCTGCTCTGTACCGTCCGCGGCATGGAAGGTCCGTGCGCTGATGCTGTCCTTCTCATATTTTCCGCTCCATTTTGCGTCGAACGAGACGGCGTTGACCAGCAGCATCACAGTGTCCGGGCTGATGCTGTCGAGCATCTTCGGGATCATGTGCATCGTGCGGTTGTCGATCCATTGGTTGACATCGGTGCAGGTCTGCGGGTCGCTGAAATCGCGCAGAAACGCACCGGCGTCGTAATAGTCGGCGGTCTGCTGCAAAAACTCCGGCTTGACGCTGAAATCCCTGCGGTACCAGACCGAATTGGCGGTCGACAGAAGACAGCCGGCGGTGTTGGGCTGATTTTGCCGCCAAGCCGAGAGATACGCATTGAGCCGGTCGACCGGCAGCCCGCCCATTGTCTGCTCCATGCAGGTGCGCGTGTCGCCGGCGGCGCCGTTGGCGGTCATGCCCAGTGCCTGCATGACCGAATAGGGCGAGATCAGCAGGTTCTCGCCGCTGCTCTGCGCCGCGGTGCGCAGCAGCAGCCCGAGCGCGAACTGCGCATGTGCGTCCCGGAAGGCGTCGTCGGGCGTATGGGTCTGCACCGCCTGTGGGGTGAGCGTTTCTGTCAGGTTTCCGGAGAGGCTGATCGGCTGTGCCGAGACCGGCTTGTCGGGGTCTGCCTGCCCGCAGCCTGTGAGCAGCAGCAAAGCCAATGCCGCCGCCAAGCGTTTCGTTTTCTTCATCAAAATCATCCTTTCGGCAGCTTCCGTTTCAGAACCGGTCAGATTTTTCGCGTTCGATGTTCCAAAGCTCATCGATACTCTTGAAATTGTCCGGAATCCAGAAAACGGAAGTTTCATGGTATGTGTAAGGTTCTCTGCCGGAACCGTTTTTATTTTGTCTGATCATCTGCTTATTCCACACGACGATTCTGTAAGTGAGCGCGCAATAGTCTCTTGTGCCGCCGTCTTCGTATGTTCTTTTTTGAACAGGCAGGAACAAGACAAGAAGAACGGCAATGATGATACCGGTCATGATGCGTTTTTTCATATCGTTTCACCTCCGCAGCTCAGAACTGCTGACTCCTGACTTGACTCTTCTCATTTGAATGTGAGTGTCAGCTTCGCACCGCCGGGGACATAGACCAACGTGAACCCGCCGCGCAGATCGCCGCGCAGATCACCGATATAATCTGCCGGTGTCAGCGTGAGCCTGCCGCTCTCTCCGGGCGCGAGCGTGATGCTGTCTGCTTCGGCGTCATCCGGAAGCACAAAATGCTGCTCCGCCTGCTCGAACATGAAATCGTGTGCCGAGACCGTGACGGCTGCTGTGCCGGGATTTTCGACCGTGACCGTGATCTGCGGGTTCTCTGCCAGATCGAATTCGGTCTGCTCCGCCGAGAGCACAATGCCGGAATGCAGGGCTTCTTCGCGCTTGGTATGATTGTAGGAAAGGTTCTCCTCACCCTTGCGCTGCTCTTCCATTTTCGGCGACTGCTCCGCGGCGCAGCCTTCGTTTGCCGCGGGGCGGTCGGCATTGTCCGTCTGAACGCGCGGCGCAGCGTTTTTCTGGATCTGTCCGCGGACGGAAATGCCGATCACGAGCACCAGACATGCCGCCGCCGATCCGACCGTCATGAGAATGCGTCTCCTGCGGACGCGGTCTGCGCGCTGCTGCTGTGCACTGCGCCGCAGCACCTCCGCTGCAAATTCTTCATTGGAAAGTCTCATACTGCAACCTCCTCTCCGATCTGCTCCCGCAGCGTCTTTTTGGCGCGATAGAGCAGATTGTCGACCTGCTTTGCCGTTTTCTTCATGATTTTCGCGGCGTCTGCATAGGAGCACTGTTCAAAATAGATCAGATGCACCGCGGTCTGCTGATCCTCGGGGAGCGTGCTGAGCGCTTTGTGCAGCGCGCGCGCACGCTCATTCTGCAGAACGGTCTCCTCCAGCGACTGCGCGTCGGCGAGCCAGCCCTCGGCGTCCTCGAGCGGAACGGTCGGTCTGCGCTTTTGCTGCCGCAGCCAGTCGATCGCGCGGCTGCGCGCCATCATCAGCAGATATGATTTGAGCGGTGTGTCGAACCGGTATCGCTTCGGGTGCAGCACAAGCTGCATGAACACATCCATCGCGATATCCTCGGCGGTGCACAGATCGTGCACATAGCGCTGAATGAAGAAGGTCACCGGGTCGCGGTAGACCTCGACCAGCTCGGTGAAGGCGGATTCATCGCCCTCAAGGAAGCGGCGGTAGCTGTCTTCGCCATGCTCCATAACGGTACTCCTTTGCGGTCGGAAAGCTGCTTTCTGATTCTGATACGAATTCGGGAAGTGCTTTTCCTTATTCCTGACGGCATCTTTGTACATATTGCACAAATTCAATCTTCTGTTTATGGGATAACTGTAGAAAATCGGTTTGAGGTATTGCAATTTCCGCGGTTCTGTGCTATAATCGGAATGAACCTGAATTCAAGAACCCTCTCAAAATTGAATTCATCCCCTCAATTCAAACCGCCCGTTCTCGAAGGGGCGGTATTCTTTTTGCCCTGTTACCTCTATTATAACGGAAATCCCTCAGAAAAGCAAGTGGGGAGGGGAGGGAGAAATGAGAAGTTCCGTTACCGTTACTTCTGCTGCTAAAGTCAGGCAGGAGGGAGAAGGGGGGAAGAATAAAGGATAAAGAATAGTGGATAAAGAATAATGGCGGTGTCCGCTGCGCGGATGTTTTTGAATGGAGCATGGCACCCCAAACCCCTTGTGCGCCTGTCGGTTCTGCTGCTGATTGCGTGAATCATTGGGAGTATCAAGCCCCAGGAAGGCGCTTCAGCGCCGTACATTGCGAAAATTGGGAGGCTCCGCGAAAATGTACCCGGAGGAAATCGCCAGCGCGGGCTCCGCGCCCGGGCTTGCTTTTTTCTGAGCTATGTGGTATAATAAGGCAGAAGGATCCCATACTAACAAAGGAAGTAACCCGCATGAAGCTCTCAGGAAACGGTCTGTCTCCGCAGCGCGCACGGCTCGTCAAGGGTCTGTCGCTCTGCTTTGCCTTTACGCTTGTCGCGTCGCTGCTCGTCTCCGGCTGGTACGGTCTGACCAGCCGCTATTCTGCCGTTCTGGACCCCGCCGAGATCGCGGTCATCCAGCTGGATGCGCCGCAGAGCGGGCAGCCGACCTGCATCATGCACACGACAATGGGCGACCTGACCTTCGTGCTCTATCCCGAGCAGTGCCCCAAGACCGTTGAGAACTTCAAGCAGCTCGCAGAGAGCGGCTATTACGACGGAACCTATATTTTCCGCGTGGAGCCCGGCATTTTCTTCGAGGGCGGCGCGCCGAATGCCGACGGCAGCCTCAGTTCGGATGCGGACAGTGCAGCGGAGCATGTGGACCGCGAGCTTTCCCCGAAGCTCTGGCCGCTCAGAGGTGCGCTCTGTGCGGTCACGACCGCTGCGGATGCGGGCTTTTTCCGCACACTGACGGGAAAACAGCAGTATTACACCGGCTCGCGTTTTCTCGTGGTCGATACCGTCGAGATGGATGCCGAGATGCAGGAGGGGCTCCGCTCCAATGAGACACTCTCCGCCGTCGCCGATGCGTTCATCGAAAAGGGCGGGATTCCCAACTATTCCCAGCAGATGACGGTGTTCGGGCAGCTGACTGACGGCTCAGACGTGCTCGACGCGATCACCTCTGCCGCCGTCTCCTCGGACAGCGAAAATCATGTGCCGCTGGAGGATATCCGGATCGAATCGGTCGAGATTTCTGCCGTTCCTTGAAGAATCGGATAGTTTTGATCTGTGCGGGGGACGGTTTCTTGGAAAAAGATTACAGAAACATGAAATTTCGCTTGCCAAATCATGAAGACTGTGCTATAATATAGAGTGAAGCCCGTGTGGGCACCCTTTCCATAGAAGGAGAATCCCGATGCGCAAGCATAGTTTCCTGCGAGTCGGTGCGTGTCTGACTGCCTCCGTGCTTTTCGCTGCGCTTCTGAGCGGCTGCAGGCACAAGGAGATCACGCTCGACGACGAGCATATTATCAACTATACCGCGCCCGCCGAGGGCGAAGAGATCGCTGTGCTGACCGTGAAGGACTACGGTCAGATCAGGATCAAGCTCTTCCCCGAGGAAGCACCTAAGGGCGTTGAAAATTTCAAAAAGCTGATCGAACAGGGCTTTTATGATGAGCTCATTTTCCACCGCGTGGTCAACACCTTCGTCATCCAGACCGGTGACCCCAAGGGCAACGGGCAGGGCGGCGAGGATGCATGGGGCGAGGGCGGCTTTTCGCAGACGATCTCGAACCGGCTGGCGCATACCGTCGGTGCGGTCGCCTATGCGATTGACCCGAATGAGAAGCTCAACAAAAGCCAATTCTATATCGTCACCGGCGAGGAGATCACCGAGGACAGCTTTCAGGAGCTCTCCGAATACGGTCTGACATACAGCCCCTATAAGCACCGCATCTACGAGAAGACCGGCGGTCAGCCCTCTCTGGACGGCAACTACGAGATCTTCGGGCAGGTGATCGACGGGATGGAGATCGCGCTCGAGCTGCAGAAGGTCGCCGTCGACGCGAGCTATAAGCCGAAGTCGCAGATTCTGCTGGAGAAGGCGGAGCTCGTCACCTATGACGGCAGCGGCGTGCACTGGCTGAACTGGAAGGGCGAAGAGATCGACGGGATCAGCGATACAGAAGGATGATGGAGTCACCTTGGAAGAAATGCTGCATTCCGCACCGCAGAAACAAACAGAACATGCGGCTGCGGAACCGATACAGAAGTTGAACAGAACAGAACAAGGAGAACAGGCTGTGAAAACACCGGAGAAGTTTGTCATTAAGGGCGGACGGGTTCTCCGCGGCACAGTGGATATCAGCGGCGCAAAAAATGCGGTCGTTGCCATTCTGCCTGCGGTGATTCTCGCGGATGAGCCCTGCATCATTGAAAATGTTCCCGATATCAGCGATGTGGAGATCAGCATCGCGATCCTCAGACAGCTCGGCGCCGTTGTGCGGAAGATTTCTCCCAACAGCTACGAGATCGACGGGCGGGGCATCAATCTCTGGACCGTGCCCTATCAGTGGGCGCGCAAGATGCGTGCTTCCTACTATTTCATGGGTGCGCTGCTCGGGCGCTTCGGGCACTGCCGCGTGTCGCTCCCCGGCGGATGTCCGCTCGGAGACCGCCCGATCGACCAGCATCTCAAGGCGTTCAAGCGTCTCGGTGCAGACTGCAAGGTCGACTGCGGCATGGTCGATATCACCACGCCGAACGGGCTCAGGGGCGCACAGATCTTCTTTGATCTGGTCACGGTCGGCGCGACGATGAACACGATCCTCGCGGCTGTCAAGGCTGACGGTCTGACCGTCATCGAGAATGCCGCCAAGGAGCCGCATATCGTCGATCTGGCGAGCTTTCTGAATTCGATGGGCGCCGATATCATGGGCGCCGGCACCGATACGATCAAGATTCGCGGTGTGCCCTATCTGCACGGCACCTGCTATCCGGTCATCCCGGACCAGATCGAGGCGGGCACCTATATGGTCGCTGCCGCCGCGACAAAGGGCGATGTGCTCGTGCGCAACGTCATCCCGAAGCATCTGGAGTCGATCATCGACATCATGGAGAAGATCGGCGTCAAGATCGAGCAGTATGACGACGCGGTGCGCGTGTTCGTCGACGGACCGCTGGTCAAGGCGAATGTCAAGACCAGACCGCATCCGGGCTTCCCGACCGACATGCAGCCGCAGATCTCCGCGCTGCTCTGTCTGGCGGAGGGTACCAGCATCATCAAGGAGGGCGTTTCCGATGCCCGCTTCCAGTACGTCGAGGAGCTGCGCAGAATGGGCGCGGATATTCAGGTCGACGGCAAGGTCGCGGTCATCGAGGGGACCGGCTCGCTGACCGGTGCGCCCGTCAAGGCATGCGATCTGCGCGCAGGTGCGGCACTGATGATCGCCGGTCTCGCTGCGAACGGCATCACGACGATAGAGGATATCTTTCACATCGAGCGCGGCTATGCCGACATGCAGGGCAAGCTGCGTGCGCTCGGTGCCGAGATCTGCAAGGCGCCCGTCTCCCACGAGGAGGACGCCAAGCATGAGCAGGATGCAAAAAAAAACGCAGTCTGACAGAGACGGACGGAACGGATGATCCATCAGGGCGAAAGTGATTTCGCCCTGTTGTTATATGGGTGAGGAATGGCAAATGGCACGGATGTATTCGCTTTTCAGCTCCTCAAAGGGCAATGTGACCTATATCGGCACGGAGCAATGCGGTCTGCTGATCGACGCGGGCGTCTCTTTCCGGCGGCTCAGTGCGGCAATGGCGCGCTGCGGGCTGCCGCTCGAAGCGGTCAGGGGTGTGTTCATCACGCATGACCACGCCGACCACATCGGCGGACTGCGTGTGCTCGCGGCAAGGCTGGATGTGCCGGTCTATGCACAGCCCGTGACGATGCGCAATCTGATCGACCGCGATGCCGTGCCCCCGAATGCAAAGCTCTGCGCGATCGGCGGGGCGGTGCAGTGCGCGGATATGACCGTCACGGCATTTGAGACCTCACACGACACCGACCAGAGCTGCGGCTTCCGCGTGACCTGCTCGGACGGCAGATCGTGCGCAGTCTGCACCGATCTCGGCGTCGTGACGAAAACCGTCGCCGAGGCGCTCGCGGGCTGTGATGCAGTGCTGCTCGAGGCAAATTACGACCCGGACATGCTGCGCTGCGGTTCCTATCCGCCGAATGTCAAGGCGCGGATCGCCTCCGAGCACGGGCATCTCTCCAATGCCGACAGCGCCGCTGCCGCCCAGATGCTCGTCCGAAGCGGCACGACAAGGCTGTGTCTGGGGCATCTCAGTCAGGAGAACAATCTGCCGCAGCTTGCCGAGCAGGCGGTCGTGCAGGGGCTGCAGCGCGCCGGATTTACCCGCGGGGCGGACTATCTGCTGCGCGTGGCAAAGCCGGAGACCGACGGGGAGATGATCGCGTTTTGATGCAGATACAGCTGATCGCCGTCGGCAGGCTCAAGGAGAAATGGCTGCGCGAGGCGTTCGCGGAATACGAAAAGCGCCTGCAGCGATACTGCAGATTCACGCTGACCGAGCTGGCAGAGTCGCGTCTGCCGGAGGAGCCCTCCGCGGCAGAGATCGCGGCGGCGCTGACCCATGAGGGCAAAGCGATTTTGCAGGCATGCCGCGGCGTGACCGTCGCGATGTGCATTGAGGGGAAGCAGATGCCGAGCGAGCAGCTCTCGCAGTGGCTCATGCAGCGCGGGGTTGCGGGCGACAGCACCGTCAGCTTTGTGATCGGCTCGAGCTTCGGACTGTCCGATGAGGTAAAGAAACAGGCAGATATGCGCCTGTCGATGTCGGAGATGACCTTTCCGCATCAGCTCGCGCGTGTGATGCTGACAGAACAGATTTACCGCGCCTTCCAGATCGGAAGCGGCGGAAAATATCATAAATAGGCGGGGAAAACCATGAAAGAGGCATTTCAGATCGAGGTCTATGCCCATGACGGCATCTATCTGGGCAACAAGCAGGTCGCGGCTGGGCTCGAGCGCTATCTGATCGAGCACCCGACCGAGATCGGCAGCGGACAGAAGCTGCTCGCCGGGCGCGTGCTCGCGGATTTCAGCGTGTGTGACACACTCTATGATGACAACGACAAACTGGTGCTGCCGCGGCGCTTTCTGCTTGACGGTGTTGAGCAGGAGGAGGTCTTTGCGGGCGCCGTCTGTGTTGTGCTCTGCGATATTCCCGACGGCACGCTCGCGCCGGTCGAGGGCGCGGTGCTCTATCTGCACACCAAGGAGGAGGCGGAGGAGCCCGTCGCGGTGCGCAGTGCATTCCCGATGAATGACCCCGAGATCCAGCAGACCGCCGAAGAGATCGCGCGGCTTGCCAATCCGCGGCGGATCTATCTGATCTCGCACAAGACCAATCAGAGCAGCGGGCAGCTGATCAGCTTCAAGCTCGCACTGATCGTCGCGGACGATACGAGAAGCATCTCCGAGCTCGAGTGCTTCCTCTATACCGCCGTGGACAGCGCCTATCCCTATGATCTGGTGCTGTATACGGAGACGGAGTGGGCGTCGCTCTCGCAGGACGACCGCACCTTTGCCGCGTCGATCGCAAAGACCGGCACACTCCTCTACGAAGGGGGTGCAGAGGCATGAGCCGCGGCTACCGTGACGGCGACAGCAAGCGCTATTTTGACTGGCTATATTATGCGGCGATCGACCTGCGCGCGGCGAAGCTGCTGCTCTCGGACGAGCGCTGCTACAACATGGTCGCCTTCCACTGCCAGCAGGCGTTCGAGAAGGCGGTCAAGGGCTATCTGCTCTACCGGCGGCATCACCTCTATGACGGGCACAATCTCCCGTGGCTCTGCAAGCAGGCGATGCAGGAGGATGAGCATTTCCGGGACCGTCTGCCGCTGGCGAGTCTGGTCAACCACTATTACATCGAGGCGCGCTATCCCGCAGACTTTCTGCTGCAGCTTGACGAGGAAAGCGCCTCCGAGCTGATCGTTTCGGTCAACGACATGCTGACCTTTGTCAACAGCCTAGTCAAATTCGACTTCCAGAGCTATCGGCAAAAGAAAATGCCGACCTGAAAGGGGCAGTTTATGAACGCAGATCACATGGAGCAGGAATACAAATGGTGCCTGCCGCGCGAGCAGATGGCGGCGCTGGCGGAGTTTCTGCACAGTCTGCCGGAGCGCAGAGGACAGGCGACGCAGCACATGGAGGCGGTCTATTACGACACCGCCGACAGCCTTGTCTACCGGAGCGGCGCGGCGCTGCGCCTGCGCAGGGAGAACGGGTGCAGCATCTGCTGCATGAAGCGCACGGTGCGGCGCGCGGGCGCAATGGCACAGCGCGAGGAATACGAGGTCGAGGCGGAGACCGTCTACGAGGGGCTGCACAGGCTCCCGTCGGTCGGCGCGCCCGCGGAATTCTGCGATATGCTGACGGATCATGAGTTTCATGCACTGGCGCACACGGATTTCATCCGGCAGGGCTATTATTTTGAGTTCCCGGCGTTCACCGCGGAGCTCGCGGTCGATATCGGACATCTCGGCGGCGAAAGCTGCATGATCCCGTTCGAGGAGATCGAGCTCGAGCGCAAATCGGGCAATCCGGACGCATTCAGCGCGTGGGCGGAGGTACTGCAGGAGCGCTTTTCGCTGGAGCCGCAGCCGCTCTCGAAGCTGGCGCGCGCCATTGCAGCAGCAAACGGGGAGAAGCAATGAATCCAAAAGAATCAGCACCGTACTGTTTCGGGTACGGTGCTGTTTTCATTCTGTCGCGAAACCAGAATTCAGGGAGGAGGTAGGAGGGAGGAGGGAGGAGTTGTGCCGTTGCGTCTCCAAAAATGTGCCGCAGACACATCACAGCTTTTTTCAGCAAGCAGAAATCAGCACCGTACTTTTCGGGTACGGTGCTGATTTGTGTCCGGGGTTTATTTGACGGTCAGCTTGGCAGCGTCAGAGGTGGTCGTGCCGCCGTTGCCGTCGGTGATGACGCAGCGGTACTGCCAGTTGTTGTAGCTCGTCTTTGCGTTGATGGAGAGCGTTGCGGTCGTGGCGCCGGTTGCGTTGGAATTCTTCCAGCCCGAGCCGCTGTTGTACTGCCACTGATAGGTCAGCTGATAGCCGGTCGCCTTGACCGTGAATTTCGCGGTCGCACCGGCGGATGCCGAGACATTGGCAGGCTGTGCGGTGATGCTGGTCTTGATCTTCAGCGTTGCAACGGAGGAGGTCGTCTTGACGCCGTTCGCGTCGGTGATGATGCAGCGGTACTTCCAGCCGTTGTAGGTGTTCTTCGCGTTGATGCTCAGCGTTGCGGTCGTCGCGCCGGTCGCGCCGGAGTTCTTCCAGCCGTCGCCGGAGTTGTACTGCCACTGATAGCTGAGTCCCGCGCCGGTCGCCGTGACGGTGAATTTCGCGGTCTCGCCGATCGCCGCGCGGACGCCGTTGGGCTGTGCGGTGATGACGGTCTTTGCGGTGAGCGTCGCAACGGAGGAGGTCGTCTGTTTGCCGTTTGCATCGGTGATGACGCAGCGGTACTTCCAGCCGTTTCTGCCCGACGTGACCGGAATGCTCAGGGTCGCGGCCGTCGCGCCGGTGCCGCCGGAGTTCTTCCAGCCGTCGCCCTTATTATACTGCCACTGATACTTGAGCCCTGCGCCGGTTGCCGTGACGGTGAACTTTGCGGTCTCGCCCAGCGGCAGATTAGCGCTTGCGGGCTGCTTGGTGATCTTGGTCTTGACGGTGAGGGTCGCCGCGGAGGATGCCGTCTGATCGTTGGTCGCATTGGTGAGCACGCAGCGGTACTTGTAGCCGTTGTAGCCTGCACTGACGTTGATGGTGAGTGTGTTCGTCTGGGCGCCGGCTGCGTTGGAATTCTTCCAGCCCTCGCCCTTGTTGTACTGCCACTGATATTTGAGCCCTGCGCCGGTTGCCTTGACGGTGAATGCTGCCTTTTCGCCGATGCTGAGGTTCTTGCTTGCCGGCTGCTGGCTGATGACGGTCTTTGCCTTCAGCGTGACGGCGCTGGAATAGGTTTTTGCGCCTGCTGCGTTCGTGACGAGGCAGCGGTACTTATAGCCGTGTCTGCCCGCGGTGACCGCGATGCTGAGCTCGCTGGTCTTGGCGCCGGTACCGTTGGAAACCTTCCAGCCGTCGCCGGCATTGTACTCCCACTGATATTTGAGTCCGGTGCCCGTGGCGCTCAGGGAGAATTTTGCGGTATTGCCGATCGGGAGCGTTGCGCTGTGGGGCTGGTCGGTGATCTTCGGCTTTTCGGGCTCGATGAAGACCTCCGTTGCGACTGCGCCGTCCTTAGAAACGAGGATGGATTCCCAGTCGGATGCCAGTTCGGGGTCTTCTTCGCCACAGTCGTCGCCCTCTTCATCCTCTCCGCCGTATCTGCTCACATAGAAGACCCCTGCGCCGGCGGGCGAGGTGATCTCACAGTTTTCGAGCACGATGCCGTATCCGAAATCGCAGATCGCACCGTTCGTGCTGCTGACATGCACGGTGGAACTGTCGATGACCAGCTCCTCTTCATACGGCTGACCGCAGATGCCGTATCTGCAGCTTGTGATGTCAATATTTGCGTGATCGAGCGTCAGCTGGCATTCACGGACATAGATGCCGAGATAGTCGGCGTTTTGGATCGTCAGCTTGCCGCTGCCGGTGATCGTTGCGTCAGCGCTGAATTCCATCGCCTGCTTTGCACTGATCGTGCAGTCGCCGGCGACGTCGATCGTCAGACCGTTGATACTGCTGTCGATGATGGCGAAGGCAGACGAGCTGGTGATGTTCAGCCCGTTGATGGTCAGCGTCTTGTCGGCATGGATGTAGGACGCAGTGCCGTTGCCGAGAATATCGGCTGCATTGGTGCTGGTGACGGTCGTGCCGTTGATGCTGAGCGGATATTCAACCGCATCTTCTGTGATCGTCAGATTGCTGATCGGGATGCCGCCCGCGGTACTGATGCTGTAAGGTGCGGTCAGCGAGATGATCGCATCATAGGAGCTGGAGATATGGCAGTCATTGAGCGCGATGCCGTACTGGAAATCTGTGACCGCGCCGGTATGCGTCCTGAGATCGAGATTGCAGTGATCGATTGTCAGACTTTCATTTGATGCAGCGCCGGCAATGCCGGACGATGCGCTGATGTCGGCGGTGAGGTTTTCGAGCGTCAGATTGCCTCTGTTGACAAAAATGCCGTTTTCGTTCGCATGGATCGTCAGCTTTCCCTTTCCGGTCACAGTCGTCTTTCCGGAAAACCACATGGCAGTGCCGGCTTCGGCTTTCAGCACGGAATCGGAAGCGATATTGACCGTCAGACCGTCGATGAGGCTCTCGATGATCTCTGCTTCATCTTCATCCGTCGTGTAGCTGCCGTTGACCGTCAGCTTCTTTTCCGCCGGATCATAGGAGAAAACGCCGTTGCCGAGAATATCCGAACAGTTGCGCTTCGTCACATCAACGCAGTCTATCCGGAGCGCGTATCTGGCGCTCGTCTGAAGAGAGGTGACTGTTGCTCCGTCGCTGACGATCTCGCCGATGCGGATCTGATAGAACTGCGGCTCCAGCACGACGGTGTCGGTGAGCACGATGCCGCCGTTGAAGCCTGCAACAGCTGTGTCGCCCGTGATGCGCAGATCGGCGCGCTCGAGGATCAGCACATCTGTGGATCTGCCCGTGGCGACGATGCCGCAGCTGGCGGCGGTGAGATCCATTTCGCTGTCCGTGATCGCCAGCTCGGCGTCCTCAACAAAGACCGCGCTGCCATCCGTGTGATTCATCGTCACACAGCTTCCGGTGATCTCGGTGTCCGCACGGACATCAAGAATCGGATAGTTGGCTGCGCTGTGCGTGAACGTGCAGTCGTCAAAGTAGATGCTCAGATTTTGGCGGGTGTTTTTGATGATGGGGTAGTAGTCGGTCGCGGATGCAGAGGCATCACCTTTGATATCGAGCTGATTCCACCACGTGTTATAGGAGAAGACGCCGTCCCCGAGAATGTCCTCATGGTTTTCTTCGGTGACCTCGACGCCGCAGACATAGATGCCGTAGCCCTCGTCGGCGGAGACGCTGACTGCCGGTACGGCAAGTGCTGCGGCTGCCAGTGCGGATGCTGCGCACAGCAGCCTGACAAGGAGTGATCGTGTTTTGGAATGTGTCATGATTTCCCATCCTTTCTGTGCGGATATGTTGATCGCGGTTTCCCGCTCGGCTCGGCGGCAGCGGATGACCGCCTTACTCCTATTATAGCAAATATTCCCGCAACAGGCAAGCGGAAATGTCATTTTTTAGGCACAAGAATATTCAACATCAGCACGACTATTTGTGAAAACATGCAAATATGAGTTGCTTTGATCGTCAGAATGTGGGGATTTGGCAGAGCTTTCCGTATGCATAAGCAGATGTCCCCAAACATCCGACCGATACCCGAGAAAGGAGCGTTTCCCATGAAACCGATCCGACTGACAGCATTCTTTTCCGCATGTGCAGCCGCTTTGGCTGCATTCCCCGCCGCGCTGCCGGCTTTTGCCGATGACACTGCCCCCGCCGCACTGCCCGAATGGGTCCCGACGAGCTATGAGGAGGCAATGAACTTCCGCAATATGCACGGCTATACCTATGCCGCGGACGGTGTGATCTGCACCGTGTTCCGCGAGACTGTCCCCGACAATCTCCCTGCGTCGGAGATCGAGGACCCGATCAACGCAGAGGGTGAAGGCTTTGTGCATCTCAGCAGCGAAATATATTATTCCCCTGACGAGAGCACGAAGGGTACCGTGAAGCGGTTTGAGGTGTGCGTCTGGCAGGCAGAGGCGGCAGGCACGCTTTCGGTGTCCTTTATGAACGGCGAAGAGGTGCTCCGCAGCTATTCCTTTGCGTCGGATGACGCAAAAAACGTCACGGAGACCGATATTTACAGCTGGCTGCCCGACTGCTTTGCTGAGTATGACAAGTATGAGAAGGCGAACGGCGCTGTCAGCACACACGGCAGATATATGGTCTTTGCGTTCAGTGAGGGCATCGCCACACCCACCCAATGGGAGGAAGCAGAGTGTAAGGGCGCAAAGCTCTGTATGACCTCCTATTGCAGCACCGTGCGCGACAACAGCGAAATGCTCGTGGGCGGCTCCAATCAGATGATCTATGTCTACCAATGCGTGCCTTCGGAGGCAGCCTATACGCCGGTGCAGATCCGCTGGGACTGCACAAGTATGGGCGGCGGGGAGCCGGTGCAGAAGATATCCGGCGATTTCATCGTGATCGATGCCGGAAATACCGCTCTGTTCAGCGGCGAGACGCGCATCCGGCTCGTGGATGACGATACCGGCGCGCTGATCGACTTTGCCGATTACCCCGACAACAGCTTCGCGCTGTCGGTCGATCTTGAGTACGACTATGAAGGCGACCCGCCCGACTATTCGCCGATCGACTGGTCGCTCAAAACCAACCCGTATGTCAATCATCTGGGCGCGATGGCGAAATCCGCAAAAAGCATAGAGTTCGGGCTTGACACGTCAGCGCTGCCGGAAAATCTCTATCTGCCCGCGGACGGCTGCACGGTCACGAAATATACCGAAGATACATGGGATGTGGAATTCCGTCTCAGGGACAAGAACAAGCTCCCGACCTTCCTCGGCGACGTCAACAGCGACGGGCAGTTCGATCTTTCGGATATTGTGGCGACGGTGAAATGGCTGGTCAGCGAGCCGGGCGCCGGGCTGAACAACTGGATCAACGGCGACTTCAATCACGATCAGAAGATCGACGCGCGCGATCTGACCCTCATGAAGCGTGCGCTGATGCAGGCAGCGGTTCCGCCTCCTCCGCTGGAGCAGAAAACCGCAAAGATGACCGTCACCGCCGCCTACGGCGTTTTCTCAGGCGGCAGGTTCATCCAACGCAGCGAATCATCCGAGGAGTTCACGGTCAAAGAGGGCGACATTTTCTATGAATCGGAAGACGGCGTCTGGCGGCAAAGCGCGCAGGAGATCGAGGGCGCGGAGAAAATGAAGCTCGTGAAGATCACGTCGGTCACAGATGAAGGCGTGACCTACATAAACTACACATGGGGTGCTCAGGTCTTGGAGTGGACAACCAAATACGGCGAAAAGAGCGACACTGTCAACAGCACGGAGCCTTACATCGTCTATGATGGCTATAATTACAGCTATCACCTGACCTTTTCGGCAGAATAACCCAAACAGCGGGGGAACCTGAACGGTTCCTCCGCTTTCTCTGTCTGCTCTGCTGTGCGGAATCAGTGCGATCATGCTGACAATCCTGCAATAGCAAAGCCAGGCGCCCGCTGTACCGAACCGTCAGTACAGCGGGCGCTTTTCGATCACAGATAGAGAAATCCGCCCATCCCGAGCGAGGTGCGCGCACCGACCCCGGAAAAGGCCGCGTAGGAAAAGACCGTGTTGAGCAGGGCAGCCTGTGCCGCATCCTGCGGGAGCTGCACGCTCATGAAGCCGATCATGCTCTGCTGCATCCTGCCGGTGATGTTGTATTCCACCCGTTCAAAGCCCCAGTCCGAAACGAACATCTCCTGACACGCCAGCCGGAAATCCTCCTCGCTGACCGAGATCTGCTCGAAGGTCCACAGCTTTGCAATCGCGGAATGAAACAGCCGCGGCAGATCGGGAAATGAGCAGGGCTTGCTGTTGAGCTTGTAGACCGCCGGCGTGAGAAAGCGGAGTGTGCGCACTCTGCCGCCGCTGACGGGCAGCTCCGAAAACCGGAGCCCCCTGCGGTATTCCTGCACCGTCCAGAGCGCGGGACGGTCGAGCCCGTGCACCGGCAGCGTGCGGATATCCGCGGCGATGTCGGTCAGCCGCTGCATGCTGTCGGTCAGGGCGGTGAGTCTCCCGAGAAAGCGGTCGGGCAGCTCGGACGGATACAGAAACAGCGCATAGGGATGACGCTCCTGCCTGTGCAGTGCCGCGGCATCGTCTGCGGGGAGCATGTGCATCAGCGCGCCGTGCACCTTCACAGCCAGCTCCGACTGCACCCGGTCGATCGCGCCGGTCTGCAGCGTAAAATCCAGTTGACTGAGCATGCAGATCACCAGCCCGTTTTGGATTTGCCGCCGTTGTATTTCCCGCCGCGATAACCGCCGCCGGAGCCGCCGCGATAACCGCCGCCGCGATTGCCGCCGCCGCCGAAATTGCCGCGATTCCCGCCGCCGCCTGCGGATTCCTCATAGCGAACGGCAGGGAGTGTCCGGTCGGGCGCGGTCGTCCTCGGCAGGGTATATCTGACAGACCAGTTCGTCGAGGTGCCGCCGCCCAGCTCGCGGTTCGCCTTGAACCACTGGTGCGCAGCTCTGGAATTGACAGTGCCCTTTCCGTCGTCGCCGACCGGATAAGTGATCTTATAGCCCTTCCGGCAGGCATCCAGCAGGGTATCGCGGTCCATGATCGCCAGCATTTCCTGATACGGCACGGTCTCCTCGTCAAACGGGTTTTCGCGCAGATAACCGTCCGCCGCGTGCTCCTCGAGGATATACCGGAGCGGCTCGGATTCGATTCTGCGGAGCGTGACCTTCTCTGCGGTGAATTTGACGTCGCCGAGCCCCAGCGGCTTGGCATGACCGAGCTTGTGCTGATATCTGCCGTCGGGATCGTTTTCCCCGAAGGTCAGTGTCCAGAGCAGCTCGCGCAGCTGCAGCTCTGTGATGCGCTCAAAGTAAATATCGAACCGGAATGTGCTGCCGGGCGCGCAGACCTCGACCGTGCTGTTCAGGTTGGTGCGGCTGTCTGTCGCGTAATCGCTCTTTTGCAGCTTCGGATGATGCCAGTAGAATTTTCTGCCGTTGAGCAGCACCCTGCAGAGCTCCTTGATGCGGTTGTTTGTCACGCGGTAGTCATAGGTCCACCAGCGCGCGTTTCCCGGCTTCTGTGTATAGAACTCCACCGCCGTGCTCTTCGGACCGGCAAGCGGCTTCAGCGTGACAAAGGAAAACGCGCCCGCGTCCGTGATCACTGCGTCCGAGATGCGGACCCTGCTCGCACGGCTGTTTTTGTTGCGGATCAGACCGAAGAGCATGCAGCCCTTGCAGAGCCCCTTTTCCAGCCTGCACGAATGATGCGTGCCCAGCAGATCGTCCACGCGCTTCGTGAACACCGACCGCCCGATCTGCGAGGGCGACAGATAGATCGCCTGCCCGTTGTTGATCAGCTCATAGAACACGGGACAATCCCTGCCCTTGGTGATCTCATAGGTGCGCCCGAGTCTGTCCTTGACCTTTTTGAACGGGCTTTCCGCATTGTCCTCGTAGATCTTCAGGTTTTCGTTGTAGTCGTCGACCGCTTTTTTCAGATCAGCCTGCACATGCACCTCATCCCGCTTGATGAAGCGCCAGTCCGTGACGGCAGACTTGTTCCGGAAGCCGTACCATTTCCGCGTGACGGCGTGAACGCCCTGCGGAACGTCAAACGGCTTTTTCTTCTCCGCTTGATAGAGATGCCACCCGGTTTTTTCGTCCCAGCGCAGGATGCCCGGCAGACGCGGCGACGAATGCCGCGCGGAGAGCAGGTTGTTGTTGTTCACGGAGAGGCAGCTGTTCGAGAGCGCCTCGTAGACCGCGCGCAGCACGCCGCGAATCTGGCTCCCGGGAATGACCGCCGTCCCGCCGATGCGGAAAAACGGATATCTGTAGTGCGGGTCCTTCTTGCCGCAGTCCTCCGCGACACGCTGCTCGGCATCCGGAATGGCGAGCGGGGAGTGCACCGTGAGCGTGCAGCTGATCTTTCCGGTCAGGCCGCCGTCTGTCGGCTTGCTGCGCTCCACGTCACCGCCGAGGCTGACAAATGTATACGGGTTGATGAAGCGTTCCTGTGTTTCAACCGCACGTTTACTCATGGGTCATCCTCCCTTCTGAAGCCGACCAGACGGAAATCCGTCACGCGCAGCAAGCCGGTTTCTTCGTCGTAGTCGAGATAATTGCGGAGCACGACGCGATCGCAGCCGGGGAACGGCATGCTGTAATGTCCGCCGCCGGTCGTGATGTAATCCGTGCCGCCCGATGCCTTCATTTTGGCAGTGTCCCGGTCGAGATGATGCACCTCGGTGAAGGTGCGGTTCTCGAAGCGGCTGAGAAATACATCCGGTTCATCCTTGAGGCGATCCGAAAACAGCACATCGTCGATCACGCGCATCTGAAAATCTCTGCCCATGCTGCAGCGCCGCAGACGCATTTCGGCGTTCTCGTCAAACACGCGCAGCTCGAGCAGATGCGGCAGGCGGGACGGATCAAATGCCGTTCCGCAGCAAAACCGGTCGGTACAGACCGCATAGACCAGCGCGCCGCCGTGCAGCTGCTCCTGTATCAGCGCCGCAGCCTCCGCCTCGGGGACCGTGCGGCTTTCCTTGATATAGCTTACCATCCGTCAATTCACCTCCAACAGCCTTGCAATGCCCTCGGGATTCAGATACTGCGTTCTGTCCTGCTGATCCACGCAGACCGACTCCACCGTGAACATGCCGCGCCCGACAGCGGTCAAACCGCCGACGGAGAGAAGCCCGTGGTGCAGATCGAGGATCACTGCACCGAGCAGAAAGCGCTGCTCCTCGCTGAGCTCGCGCGGCAGAACGATCTCCAGCTCGGTCGTGCCGCCGAAGCAGGTGCGCTCGGTATAGAGCGCTGCATCCTTGGTCGCCGCCGTGAAGCGGTCGATGGAATTTCTGGTGATATTCTTCCATGTGCCGCCGACGATCGCGGATTCCGAAAACCGGACAGCGGAGCGTTTGCTCTGCACCGCACTTTTCTGCTGTGCGACAAAGCCGAAGAGCGCATCGGTTTTCTGCTCGCCCGCGAGCTGCCGGAAGCGGTCGCGGAAGGCGCCCGCCCAAGAGGTCCCCGGAATGACCGGTGTTCCGTTGTGCAGCGTGATGTGGTGATAATCCGGTGCAGTGCTCCCGTCCTCGGAGACCTCGGTCGAGTAGACACGGATCGAGACCGCACCGGTCTGCCGCAGCTTCAGCAGCACATGCAGCCCGCCGCTGACGGCTTTCGGCGTAAAGGACTCCCGATCCTGCCAGTCCGCAGCCCGAAACGGCGAAAAGCAGAGCCATGCCTCCAGCTCGTCCGGGATATCGGTATCAAACGCGGCGCGCCGGATCTCCGTGACCTTCGGGATGCCGAAGCCGCGGCTGGTCTTATAGCCGAAGCGAAGCTCGCCTGCGGAAAATGCCGCGAGCAGCTCGCTGACATATTGCTCTGCGGATTCGTCCGACAGCTCCAGAAGCGTCACGAATTCGGTGCCCGATTCCACGATCTCGAGATCGAATTTGCCGCCGTCCTCGCCGACCTTATCCTTCAGCCGCACGCAGTCGCGCACGGTGACGCTGTAATCCGAGCAGATATCCGCGTCATAGAACAAGATTTGGCTCCCGACCGATTCCCCGTCGCTGATCGAACCGAAGAGCGACTTCTGCAGCGCCGGATCACCGTCGTAGTAATGGCGGAACACACCGGCGATCGCGCTGGCGGGCAGAAACGGCTTTCCGCTTTTCCTGCGCAGAATATCGTGGTCGGACTCGGCGTTTTCCCCGCTGCCGACGGAAAGCGGCGAGAGAAAACGGAACATGATCCTGTAGTAAATATGCTTCATTCGGGATTCACCTTCCCCTTGTCATCCCGTTTCCGGATATATTTTGCGGCGGTCAGCACCGTCAGCAGGAAGCTCTGCAGCTCCTGCCAGCCGGCTTTTTCGCCGATCTCCTTCAAAAGCTGATTGGCAGCTGTGCGCTTCGATTCGGATTTGATGCTGTTGAAGCGCTTCTGCAGATCGTCCGCATCGGCGGCTTCCTTCGTCATCAGCGTCAGCCTGCCGATGAATGCGGCATTCCATGTCTCTGTCTTGAAGCGCTTTTCGCGTTCCTGTGCAAACCGCACCGCGATGAGCCTCTTTTCATCGAGATGCTGATACCGCTCAAGGAACGCCGTGATCTCGGGGATATCCGCGGCGCAGCGGTCGGCAAGCGTCAGGCTGCATTCGCGTCCGAAGCGGTACTGTGCCGCCGGGAAGCAGCGCACGGCGCCGAAGCCCTCGTTCTGCGCCTCGCCGATGAACCGCAGCACCGGATAATCGCCCGCAGGCACCTTTGCGACCAGCGTGCTGCCCGCCGCAATGACGCGGCAATGCGCGCGCTGCAGACCGATCACGGAGGAAAACCCGGAAACGGTGCGGTATTTCAGCAGACTTGCCGGAAGCAGCGATTCCGGCTGCTGCCCCAGCGCCTTGCAGAGCGCCGCAGCGGTCGCGGCATAGCTGCCGTTTTCGTCCAGCAGCATGATATCGGACTGCGCCGTGAACGCCAGCAGACCCTCGGCATCCGGCGTGACCGTCTCCGGCGCATCCTCCTCAAGCTGCAAGGCAACAAGCGTGCAGCTCGCATACTGTGCGGTTTTGCTGCGCCCGAACCGCAGACCGCCCTGCTGCAGCAGGTCTGCGAGCACCTGCAGATCGGCGCCGCTGCCGGTGAGCGTCCCGCGGAAATACTGGTGACTGTTCAGCGCGGTCTGTGTATACAGCCCGCCCTCCTGCGCCGGGTCGTGGTGCAGGGCGTTGTGATAGATGCGCTCGGTCGTCGGGCTGATGATCCGCCCGTCCGGCGTGAGATATCCGCCCTTGACCGGCTTTGCAAGCGTATTCTCCGGCAGCGACAGCAGATTCAGCAGCTTGCCGGCATATCTCTGGTCCTTCGATTTGCCGAGAATGCCCGGCGCGGGGACCGTCTGTGCCAGACTGTCATCGGTGACATAGAGATTCGAGAAGCGCACCGCGCCGCTCAGGAAGAGCCGGTCAAATTCCGCGTCCGCTTCGTGCGTTTGCAGCCATTTTCCCGCAAGTGCGCCGAGCACAGCCTGTCCCGGGATGAAATCCGCTGTCTCATCCCCGGCGCTCCCGGGGAGCATCAGCGGGTCGTTGAGCCGGATCGCGTAATGCAGCGTGCAGGCTGTGCTGCCCTTTGATGCAGCGGTCAGCGGCTGCACTGCCGGGTCGCTTTCGCTGACCAGCCGGCACTGCACGGCGCCGAGCCCGCGCGTCCGCTTCAGACCGATGTGCCGCAGCGCCATGCAGATGCGTCCGAGTGTCGGTACATATTCCTCACCGATCGTGACCGGCGCGCAGAATTCCAGCGCCGCCTCTGGATCCCACGGCTGCTCGCGGCAGATGACCCGCGTGAAGCGCAAAGTGTTCTCCTCTGCTGAGCCGTCCTCACCGACGGCGGTCTCCGCGCGGACCTGCGTAAAGAGCTCGGTGATCTGTCTGGCGGTGAGACCTCTGCGGCTTGCCTCGCGCAGCACGGTGTCACGCTGCGGCAGAACGGCATTCCCGAGCATCAGGGAGCCGCTTTTTCTGTCGCCGCTGACCCCGAAGATCGCATTGATCTGCGGCGCTCCGATCTGCTCTGCTGCCTCGCGCAGACAGCCCTTCAGTCTGCGCGCCGGGATCACCGGAAAGCCGTCCCGGTCGGTCACGATGTCCGTGTCGATCACGGAGCCGAAGCCGTCCGCACCGGCAGTGCAGAGATCGGAGCAAAGGGTGATCATGAGCTTAAGCATTCTGCGCACCTCCCTTCGCAAACCACACGTCATACATCACATAGATGTCGTACAGATTTCTGCGCAGCGTCTCCGGGTCGTTTTGAAATTCCTCCGTGATCGCTGCAAAGGAGCCGTCGCCGAAGCGTGAGAGCAGCCGCAATTTTTCCGTTTCAAATGCAGCCTCGCCCGCAGTGACCGCGTCTCCCAGCGATTTGACATTGCCGCGCCCGATCTCGCTGACTGCGGCGCCGATGCGCTGCATGGTCCGGAAGTCCTCGAGCGAATAGGGGCGCGCCGTATAGCGCTGCTCCTGCTTTTCGCGGATGATATCGAGCGAATTGGTGATGCCGGAATGGCAGAAGTGGAAATCGATATAATTCTTTGTGCTTCCGCTCGCCCGGGTGACCTTTTTGCCGGATTCGCAGCATGCCTCCGCGATCTCGTAGACATCCGCAAACGGCGCATGACTGTGAAAGACTGCGATGCCGGCGCAGGCTGCATTCGGGATGCCGCCGGTCAGCGGCTCCGATTCCGTCAGCGCCGAAAAATACGCCGTGACGATATCCGCAGCATCCTCGGCGCGGCAGATCAGCGTGATCTCGTCGCCGCCGCCGATGACCTTCCGGAAGCTGTGCGGGTGCCGCTGCTTTCCGCGGTTTTCCGCCTGCTCAGCCTGATTCTTCCGGTGCAGGCATTCCTCGATCGCACGCAGCGGATTCTGCACAAAGAGCCGGTCCGTCCGCACGGAGAAGCTGCGCAGCGCGTCGACGGACTCCGCATACCCGCTGAGCCCCTCGGTGCACGCCTTGACCTTGCTGCCCATATCGTTGCCGTCGATATAGATGATCGCAAGCAGGCTGTCGTCGCCCTTTTTCTTGATGATGCGGTCCAGCTCCTCCTCGTTGAGCATGACATCCGAGCTGCCGCCCGCATCCTTCTGCATCTGATATGCGCGCTCCTTCGGGAGGGCATCCGCGGTCATCTCAGCACCGTTCTTCCGCGAGACGATCGGCAGAAAGGTCTGGCGGTCGATCAGCGTGAACGGGAGCACATTGCACGGGACCGAATACGCCCCGAGATTTTTCACGCGCTGCTTTTCATGATACAGCCTTTCTCTGTCCGCGGCGAAATCGCCCGTCACCTCGGTGTATGCCGCGATCGCCGTGACGGAATAGGTGCGCTCGAGCAGCATGCGGGAGAGGATGCGGTTCGCGCGCAGGCAGACGTCCTTGTCGCGGTACAGGATGAACAGATTGCCGCCGCCCTCATAGAGCACGACGCCCTCCATGCCCGATGCCGCAAATTCCTCCGCCGAGAAGGATTTTTCATTTGCGATATCCTCGCGCCAGGTGTTGATGATGCGGATGCCGTATTCGGCAGCGGCGCCGCAGAAATCCGAGTATACCGATGTGAGGATCTGCGACGCACCGCTGATCTGACGGATCCGGTTCGTGCGGTAGATATACTCCTGTTTGCTGCGGCAGTCATAGAGTGCAAGAATCATATTGACCTCCCATTCTCAAATCAGATGCTCCAGCGCTTCCGTCAGAACGCTGCTGGCTGCTGCAAGGCGCATGTTCTCGTCCGTGCAGTATCCGTGCGCGCGGAAATATGCTGCGTTCTCCTCCGAATCGGAGGGCGCACTGCCCGCATGGTTGATCACATTGCGCAGATATTCCTTGACATAATAATAATCGCGCAGAATCCGCTGCATGTCCGGAATTCTGCGCAGAACCTGACAGTCTGTCTGTGTCCCGAGAATCGCCTCCAGATTCTCGATCGTGTTGAGCTGCAGCGACCGATACACCGGTGCATCGGGGCGCGCCTCTGCCTCAAGATAATGATATTCCTGCGGCTGGAGGTTCTGCAGCTGATTGAGGAAATCCGGCGCATTCGCAGCGAGCTTGCCCTTCAGGCGGCTCAGCTCCGGCGGCAGTGCGTCATTGGCATCTGCGCGGCGCTTGCCGTCTTCGCCGAAGAGGCGGTTTTTCAGCCGGATGATGCGGTTCAGGCTCAGCCGGATCGTCGGGTGCAGCGCTGACAGAAATTCCTCCGGCAGCTCCGCGGGGCTTGCGGCAGCGGCGACGGCTCTGCGCTGTGCTGCTGTCAGATGCTGCAAAAAAAATGCAATCGGAGACTGCATTTGCATGAATTCTTTATACAGCACATGATAGGCGAAATCATAGACGCCGCGTTTTTCCTCCGCGCGTGTGCAAATCGCTTCGGACACTGTGAAATACTGCTTTTCCATCAGGAAGGCTGGGATTTTCTCAATATAGATCGTCACCGCCTGCTGGATCATCTGGTTGCTCAGGCACCAGCGGATGATCTCGGGATATTCGATCTTGCCGCAGGCGGACGGAATGCCGAATTTCTGCCGGATCAGACCGGAAATGCTGCAGAACAGCGCCTCCTCCTCTGTGGTCGGCGTCATCGCGTCCATCGCGGCGAGGCTCTCGTTCATCTCCGCGAGAATGCGGTCGAGACCGGCAGTGCGGCACATCGCGACTGCCTCGGAGAATTCCTTCATCGCGGCGACGACCCGCTGGATGCCGGGGGTGTCCTTCTCCCGGAAGAAGCGCTCGAGCTCCGTGGAATTGCCGAATGCGGTGAAGCTGTTTGCGGCGTTGATCAGATCGAAGAGCCGGTAGGCGTTCGTGACGTCCTCGATGTGGCGCGGTTCGGCGTGATAGTTGGAATAGACCGCCTTGACGCAGTGAATGCCGCTGTATTCCAGAATGCGGACGACCGCGAGCAGAATATAGCTTGCGTTGCGGAAGCTGCCGGTCGTGTCGATGCAGACCTCGGCATGGGGCGGAATCTGCCGCACGATGCGCTGCACGGCGTCTGCGAGCGAGTGCCCGGTGATATCGGCGCGCAGGAGCACGGGCGGGGGAAGGCTCAGCTTTTCGGCGAATGCCTGCAGCAGCTCGCCGAGCCGGGTGAAGGCGGTCTGTGCCTCCGCGGTGGTCACGGCAATGACCGTGACGGGGGAGTGCGGCGCGGACTGTGCGGCTTCGAGCAGCAGCGCCTTGACCGGCGCGTCATTGGTCTGTGCGCCGACCACCGTTCCGCATTCCGATTCATAGGGCAGATCGGGTGCGCCCTCCCTGAGTATGCTGAGATTTGTGATAATGACCCGTTTCATGCACCAACACCTTCCGTTCGGGATTTCCGTGCCGTTTCGACCGGATGCATCAGAAACTGATAAAACTATTATAGCATGATGAATGAAAAATGTCAATATGTTTTCCGAAAAAATGTAGGAATTTTATTACCGCTTCTTGACACTGCCGGGAAAATATGCTATACTGAGAGTACAGAATATCAACGCCTGCGGGGCTTTCTGCCGCTGCGGGCGCGAAGGGAGAACGGAAAGCATGGCAAACATCTATATGGCGCTGCTCGGCACGGGCGCCTATGAGGAAATGACCTACCGCTATGAGGGGCTCGAGTGCACGACCTGCTATATTCAGGAGGCGCTGCTCGAAATGCTGCAGAAGCAGGGCGTCGGCTTTGACCGGATCATCTTCTTTCTGACGGAGCAGGCGCGGGCGAAGCACTGGGATGCGCTCCTTGCGCGCATTCTGCGGCTGTATCCGGACAGGAGCGTCATCCGGGAGATCGGCATCGACTTCAACGAGAGCCGCGCCGGACTGCTGAACATGTTCCACACGATGTATGACGCGATGGAGAAGGACGACTGCGTCACCTTTGATATCACGCACAGCTTCCGGTCGATGCCGGCGCTGTTTTTCCCGCTGATGAGCTATGCGAAGGAGATGAAGCAGATCACGGTCGACCACATCTTCTACGGACCCTATGACAATGTCACGAAGCGCCCGAAGGTCATCGACCTGAAAATCTACGAGCGCATCATGACATGCTCGGGCGCGGCGCACAGCTTTATCCGCACGGGCAATGCCGCGGAGATTCTGGATATCGTGAAAAGCCAGCAGAGCAGCATGCCCGAGGAGGAGCGCAGGGCAATGAACAACACAAAACGTGCTGCCGGTAAGTTGAGCGAGCTTTCCACGCATCTGCTGCTCTGTCTAAGCGGCGATCACGGGAAAAACTGCATTTCCGACTCTGCGAAGCGTGTGCGGAACACTATGGCAGACCTGCGCGTGGAGCAGGCGGAGCGGCAGTCGCGCGAAATGAGCAGCTATGAGAAGGAGGCAGCCTTCTTCGACGAGCTGATCGAGCATGTGTATGACTCGGTGCGCGATATCACGGCGGAGCAGGGCTTCTTTGCGGAGGGCATGGCGGCGGTTCAGTGGTATATCGGCAAGGGGCATTTGATGCAGGGCTATTCGGCACTGCGCGAGACCATCATCACCTTCCTGTGCGATACCTACGCACCGGGCGCGGACTGTCAGGATATCCGGCTGCGCGGGGCGGTCGAATGTGCGCTGAGTGCGCTCAATGAGGAGAATAAGACGCGCGGGGTAAAGCAGGATGTATCAAACTTTTACCCCTCGGATGAGAAATATCTCCCGCTGTTCATCAAAATCTACAGCCATATCGAACCGCAGGCGGTCACGTTTGTCGGCGAGCTGCTGAACCGCCGGAATTTCATGGACCATTTCGGCATGAACAGGGATACGAATGCCAAGCCGGATATAAATTATCTGGAAAAATGCTATGAGCAGGCGAAGGCGCTGTTTGACGATATCAGGCAGCGGCGCGGTGAGATTCTGACGGATGAAGCGGCGCAGAAGCAGATCAGTGCCGCGCGGACGGGCGTGTTTGTCAATTTCTCCAACCACCCCTCGGAGGGCTGGGACGCGGCGCAGAAGCAGGCGGCAGCGGCGCTCTGCGGGACAGACCGCATTGTCGACGTGCCGTTCCCGGATGTATCGCCGGAGCTCGGTGAGGCAGATATCCGGCAGCTGGCGAAGGACTGCGCGGCGAAGATCGCGGCGGAGCAGCCTGCCGCGGTGATGTGCATGGGCGAATTCGGGCTGTGCTATCAGGTCGTGAGCGCGCTGAAAAAGCGGCGCATCCCTGTGGTCTACAGCTGCTCGGAGCGCGAATCGCAGGAGCGGATATCGGAGCAGGGCACGGTGGAAAAAACCTCTGTTTTCCGGTTCAGGGGCTTCCGGAGTTATTGACATTGCCCCAAAAATGTGATATAATGTCAGCAGAGCTGTAACGCGCAGTGCGAATCCCCTTTTTTGCGGGGCGGAATCAGGGGCGGAAAAGCGGGGTTCGCGCAGGAAAAGCGGCGGATATTGCCGGTTTTGGGCGAATATTGCGCCCGCCGGCATCCGTGCCCGCAGGATGCTGTGTGCCCGGCGGCACGCGGCACAGGATATAGGGGCTGCAGCTCACACCCACACGGGGATTGAAACTTGTCAAATTTGACAAAGTGCCAATCGGTCGACAGCTGCAGCTCACACCCACACGGGGATTGAAACCGACGCCGACGATAGTCGAGAACAGATCTCTGGCTGCAGCTCACACCCACACGGGGATTGAAACTTTTTTATTGCTGAGAGAGTTTTTTATCAATATAATCGCTGCAGCTCACACCCACACGGGGATTGAAACAGCGATGGTGGACATGCGGGTAATCATAGCATTCATCGCTGCAGCTCACACCCACACGGGGATTGAAACTGCATAGACCTCGGCGGATGTGTACAGCTGCACGCTGCAGCTCACACCCACACGGGGATTGAAACCGTCCTTTTGCTGTTGAGGTCGTCCAGGATGCGCTTGAGCTGCAGCTCACACCCACACGGGGATTGAAACTTGTCGTTTGTCTGCGAGTAATGCGTGATGCTCGCGCTGCAGCTCACACCCACACGGGGATTGAAACGCAAATATCCTGAGTATCGTCGTAGAAGCGCTGCAGCTCACACCCACACGGGGATTGAAACGCATGATTTTGTTTGCCACGGTAATCCTCCTTATTGCTGCAGCTCACACCCACACGGGGATTGAAACGCGATGATCCTTGAATAGTGGCATCCGAGCTTCTGCAGCTCACACCCACACGGGGATTGAAACACCCTGCTTGACCTCATAGCACACAACTTTGCGCTGCAGCTCACACCCACACGGGGATTGAAACTCGAGACTCATCACGTTCTTGACCGTCGTATACGCTGCAGCTCACACCCACACGGGGATTGAAACTGAGGTTCATCATAATGAATCCCTCCATAAATAGCTGCAGCTCACACCCACACGGGGATTGAAACATGAATCTGTTGAATGCGGATGTGTTGGCTTCGGCTGCAGCTCACACCCACACGGGGATTGAAACGCCGAGGCAAGTGCTGACAGTGTGCACGATGTAGAGCTGCAGCTCACACCCGCTCGGGGATTGAAACTTCTTCTACCCTGCGGCCGTCTGTGCTATCGGGCTGCAGCTCACACCCACACGGGGATTGAAACCTGGAATTGTTTGCGGCTTTCGGAATACTACTGTAAGGGCTGCAGCTCACACCCACACGGGGATTGAAACCGCTCTCAGCCGCTTCTCGTAGTGCGTCTCGGCTGGCTGCAGCTCACACCCACACGGGGATTGAAACTAGGATGCTTTCAAGAATCTTTTTCATATCGGTACCGCTGCAGCTCACACCCACACGGGGATTGAAACATCTTCTTCTGCTTATTTTCAATAATTGTATTGAGGCTGCAGCTCACACCCACACGGGGATTGAAACTGAAGACCGATTGGTGCAACAATCGCAAGGACGCTGCAGCTCACACCCACTCGGGGTTTGAAAAAGCGGATGCCGTATCACAGCACCCGCGCAAAAAAAACCGCAGAACGCTGCACGCGCCCTGCGGTCAATTTGTGTTATGCGTTTTTCTTTCTTGCTCCGGCGAGTTGGTTTCGTTCATGGTTTTGCCTCCGTTTGCATCCGGCTCTCAGTGGAGCGCTTTTTTCAGCTTGATCAGGAACAGAATCAGTTTCAGCATAGGTTCACCCCCTTTCTGTTCAGATTGTCATTTCTTCGTCCGCGTCGTCGTTGTCGTCGTCCTTTTTGTCAGAGTCCCAGTCCAGCAGTACGTCGTCATTCACAGTCACAGTGATCTTCATTTGTCTCACCTCGCTTTCATTTCAGATTCGGCAGTGCCGTTCAGATGTCGATTTTGATGGTAATGGTAATCGTGTTCAGCATCCTGCTCACCTCGCTTTCATATTGGATTCGGCAGTGCCGTTCAGATGGAGATTGTGATGGTAATGGTAATCATGCGCGCACCCCCTTTCGCCCTGTGTGTCCGGTTCTTCGTCCGCGTCGTCGTTGTCATCGTCCTTTTTGTCAGAGTCCCAGTCCAGCAGTACGTCGTCATTCACAGTCACAGTGATCTTCATTTGTCTCACCTCGCTTTCATGTCAGATTCGGCAGTGCCGCTCAGATGGAGATCGTGATCGTGATCGTCATGGTGTATCCCCCCTTTCTGTATATCATTATATCATGTCGTCCCCTGAAATTCGATAGCCGAAGTGCAGCGACGGGGTGACACTTTGTAAATTTCCAGAAAAAAAGGAGCAATTCATGGAAAAAAACGAAGCCGCAGCGGGCTATCAGACCGGGCTCGCGTTCCTGCGCATTCTGGAATATCTGCACGAGCAGGGCAATCCGCAGCAG
>JAEELE010000026.1 GCA_016288755.1 Oscillospiraceae bacterium | reverse complement strand
TTGAAGATTAGATGCGCAGGATAAATGTCGATATGCAAGGAAGAAAGCCGCCGCTGGGCTGGCGCCCAGCAAGGTTTTCTGACGCAGCAGATCGGCATTTAGACAAGCAGATGACTTCAAGATTTAGTTGGGACATCAATAATGGCGGTATCGCATGTTTGCGAGCAAACTGCGCAGTTTTGCGTTGCAAAACGTGCGCTTCGCGATGATTTAGAATGGGCTTCGCCCAAACCCTTGTGTGCCCCGATTTCAGCAGCTTATCTCGGATAACGGAACAACTCCTCACTCCTCACTGCTCCCTCCTAACTCGACCTCCGCCTTCCTACCTGCTACCTCCTGCCTTTTCATTCCGCATTCCCCTCCTCCCTCCTGCCTGCGTATTCCCGCAGAAATCTGCTCCGATTTGTATTTTTGTGAAAAATGACCCTTGAGAAATGAAGAGGTTTTGTGCTATAATAATAGTGGACGCAAATCGCATTTTTACGAAAGGAGCGGATCAGAATGAGTCAGGCATTTGCGGTCGGTGCACATGTCAAGTACGGAGGAACAGGCATTTGCCGGATTGACCGTATCGAGGAGATTCCCTTTCCGGGGCAGACAGCGGCACGCGCATGCTATGTGCTGAAGCCGCTCCGGAATCCGGCGGTCGAGGTGTCCGTCCCGCTGGACAACCCGACCCTCTGCGGAAAAATCAAGCCCCTGCTGACCAAGCAGGAGGTCGATGCCCTGCTGCAGCAGGCGAAAACCGCAGAGCCGATCCCGTGGATCGAGGACCGCAAGCAGCGCGGGCAGGAGTTCCGGCGGCTGATCGGCACAGGCGACACCGAAACGCTGCTGCGGCTCGTGCACAGCATTCTGCAGCACAAGGCGCGCTGTTCGCAGACCGGCAAGCGCATTTCGGCGTCCGATGACAATGCCCGCCGCGACGCCGAACGCCTGCTCGATGAGGAATTTGCATTCTCGCTCGGTGTCTCGCAGGAGGAAGCCGGCAAATACATCCGGGCGCATCTGGCGGAAGCATAACAAAAAAACGGGAGGGACATCAGGTCTCTCCCGCTTTTGATTTTGAAATCAGCGATGCAAGTCAGAAGTGAGAAGTTGCGGTATCCGTCGGCGCGGTTTTTTGAAAGTGGCTTTTGCGCCAAGCCCCATAATGCGACCGTCGTTTCAAAAGCTGATCTCGGGTGACGGAACAACTGTTCACTCCTCACTCCTCATTTCTCACCTGCCGGGCTGATCCATCCGCGGAGATTGTTCTCCGTCACGCGGCGGTGCAGTGTCTCCGCAAAATACGGCACGGCATCGGTGCAGTAAGCACAGACGCCCGCATTCTCCGCAATCACGCTCTCCGCGATCGCACGCCGCATTTCATCCGCGATCTGCGCCGGCGGCACCTGCCGATACCGCTCCGTCAGCACTGCGGCGGCATCCGCGGGCAGGTCAAGCTCCGGTGCACTGTCCAGCAGCAGCGCCCGACACAGCCATTGCCGCAGCACAAGGTCTGCAATGCTCTCCGCGATCATATCCCATGAGGTCAGATAGCGCTTCGCATATTGCTTCATCAGCGCGTGGATCTGCGCCTTCTCAAACATCGCCAGCAGCTCGCCCTCGAGCAGCAGCGCCGAATAATACGCATGAACACCGAGCACGCCCGGCAGCTCACTGCGGCGGCCCGCCATCAGCGGATAGACCTCATCGACCTTGACCGCGTCCGAGCGGAACCGCGCGTCATATTCGGTCGTGAACTGCGCAAAGCTCTTCAGCAGCTCGCGGAAGAAGTACGTTGCAAAGGGCTTCGTCAGCTGATAGGCGCGGCGGAACCGGTCCTTCGCCTCCTCATAGCACTGCAGGATGCAGGTCTGCCCCTTCGCGAGCAGCGCATCCGTATCCTCGGCGCAGAGTGCCTCCTCTGCCGCCGCGTCCGACCCATAGGAGAGCAGTGCCGCGTCGAGCTGGTGCAGCACCGAAATATAAAACGCCTCTGCCTGTCCGCGCGTGACCGTCATGCTGCGCCCGCGGGTATACTGTGCCGCGCGCTCGGCAGCCGCCCGGTGCAGCGCCAGATGCAGCGCCTGCAGCCTTGCCTGCGGGATGCTGTTTTTCTCCATGCCCCGCTGCAGCAGCGCCATCGTATATGCCTTTTTCGGCAGCGGCTCCCCGCCCGACTCCGCCCGGAGTGCCAGTGCATTACTCATCCTGTGCGTCCTCCTCCTCCCACTTCTCGACCATGTCTGCCCACTCTGCCTCCTGCGATTCGCTCGGGAGCAGCAGCTCGGGATTCCGCAGCAGCATGCGCTCGAGCTCCTCGGCGTCGCTCCCGCGGAAGCGGTCGGCGGGGTCCTCGACATAGTCCGCCTCATACTGCCCGAACACATCTCTGCGCATGGCGGCGCGATACCGCTGGTCAAAATCCTCCGCCCATGCCTCGCGCTCCAGATCGGTCGGCTCGCGCATCTCCGCAAAGCTGTCGGCATAGAGCAGCTCGGAGTCCGTGCCGTAATGCGAGCCGCCCGCGCTCCGCTCCTCCGCACGCTTGGCGAGCAGCCTGCGCATTGCCGGAATCAGGATGCGCTCGGCAAGACTGACCATTTCGTCGACATCGCCTGCGCACTGCGGCGAGGTGTAAAAGCGGTACATGTAATCGAGCAGGGCGTTGTCCGAGAGCACGCAGTCCGGGTCGTCCGATTTGTCATAGAGCTCCTGCAGTGCACCGCGCAGCCGGTAGAACGCTTCGGTCAGCGCGGCGATATTCTGCGCGTAGCGGTTCCCCGCGAGATAGCCCGACGGCAGAAACCAGCGGATCAGCCTCGGCGTGATGCCGCCGCCGAAGAGCACAAGCCCCTCTGCCCTGACCGCTTCGCGCCCTGCCGCGACGATCATCGCGGCTTCGTCTGGCGTGAGCTGAATGCCGTAGCTGCCCATTGCCGCGCGGTTGGTCGCCAGCACCTGCGCCTTCTGCCGGGCAGGGGCAAGCGCGGCGAGCTGTTCGGTGAACAACAGCGGAAAATCCATTGGCGTTCGCATCCTTTCTGATTCTGACACTTGACAAATCACACCGTATGTGGTATAATGTATATGGGAAAGAATCGCCGTCGGCGGTTCTTTTTTGATATCAGTCTATTATAGCACATCGGGAGCAAAAAGTCAAGCGGTACGACCGAAAATCGTACCGCTTTTTTGTTATGCTGCTTTGTGAAGTGGAAATCGGTGCATTTCTAACTTCTAGCTTCTCATTTCTAACTTCTAATTTCTCGCTTCTCAACGGTTGAGCTGCTCGCAGACCTGAAGGAGATAGGCGGTGTATGCCGCGGGCGAAAGGTGGATGCCGTCGCCGGAGCTGTAATTGGAGATCAGCCCGTTATACTGATTCTTCAGCCGCGGTGCCACATCGACAAAGCCCCATGCCGGATAGTTCGTCGCGAGATACTCCTTGATGGTCTGGTTGTAGGTGTCGATCTTCGTGTTCGTCGAGAATTTGATGTTGTTTGAGATCGGCGTGATCGACGCGACATAGAGCTTCGAGTCGGGCAGAGCCGCCTGTGCCGCCGCGAGCAGATTCTTGTAGTTCTCGCAGTATTTTGCAGCGGAGGTGATGTTGATGTCGTTCATGCCCATCGAGAAGATCACATACTTCGGCTTGAGAATGGAAAGCCCCTGCACATAGCCGTAGCTCTTGCCGTTGATTTTGAAGGTGTAGTCGTTGATGCTGCGCGCCGCGACGCATCCGGTCGCGAGCACATTGTTGTCCGGCAGCAGCTTATAGACCTCGAGCCCATAGCAGATGCTGTCGCCGACAAACACGCACTGCTTGAGGAATGCCTGATCCTCCGCCGAGAGCGTATATTTGCCGTAGGCGTTGGTCGTGACGGCGCCCTGCTGCTCGGTCGTCGCGGCAGTCGTCACGGTCGTGGCGGACGAACCGACGGTGCCCGTTGTCTGCGATGCGGTCGAGCCGGACGAGCCGGATGCGCGGCTGACGGTCGTGGTCGTTGCGGATGCCGTAGTCGAGGAAGCCGCCTGCGAAACGGTCGTCGCGGATGCAGTCGCGGAGGCGGTCGTCGAGGCGGTCGTGGTCTGCTCAGTCTGCGCCGTTGTCTGCTCGGCGGTCTCCGTGCTCTCCGCAGACGCATCAGTCTGTCCGGTCAGGCTTCTCTGTTCGGTCTGCTCGGTCTGTGTCGTCGTCTGCTCGGAGGTCAGCGTGGTGTCCGCGAACGAATCGGGCGTGCTCACGGCCTGACCGATCGCACCGGTGCCGCAGCCTGCGAGCAGAACGGTCTGCAGCAGGGCGACCGCGGCGAGCATACGTCTGACTGTTGTTTTCATGGTGATTCACCGCTTTCATCATATTTCAGTTTCAACTTTTATTTTACCACGCTTCAGAATAAAAGTCAACTGTTCACCGCGAAAAGCCGCGTGTTTTCCGCACAATTTGTTTTGTTTACACAATTTCAACAGCAGACTTCATCCGAAAACAAGAAAGAATAAAGAAGGAAAAGCAACAGCATCCGCCCAATTCAAAATCCGTCCGCGAAGCGCACGTTTTGCAGCGCAAAACTGCGCAGTTTGCTCGCAAACATGCGATACCGCCATTATTATTTCTTCTTTATTCTTTCAGCGCAGCGCATCAGTAATACCTGATCTCCTCGCTGAGCAGCTCCTCGTACCGGTCGGGGTGCTCAAGAATTCTGCCGGTGCCCTCCGCAACGGCGTCGAGCGGGTATTCCGCGACGTAAACGGGCATACCGGTCTCGCGGTTGACGAGCTTGTCCATGCCGCGCAGCAGCGCACTGCCGCCCGCCAGCGTGATGCCCTGCTCGATGATATCGGCGGAGAGCTCGGGCGGCGTGTGCGAGAGCGTCTCGCGGATGGCGTCGAGCACATGGCTGAGCGGCTCCGAGAGCGCCTCGCGCACCTCCTCGGAGGTCACCTTGATATTCTCCGGCAGACCGTTGAGCAGATTGCGCCCGCGAATCTCCATCGTGGCGACATGCTCCTCCGGAAATGCCGAGCCGATGCCGAGCTTGACCGATTCCGCGGTGCGCTCGCCGATCAGCAGATTGTACTTCTTGCGGACAAAATTGACGATCGCCGCGTCAAAGGCATCGCCCGCGACCCGGATGCTCCGCGAGGCGACGATGCCGCCCATCGAGATCACCGCAGTCTCGCACATGCCGCCGCCGATATCGACGATCATCGTGCCGGCGGGCTCCATGACATTGAGTCCCGCGCCGAGCGCTGCCGCCAGCGGTGCCTGCACGAGCTGGACCGGCTTGGCGCCCGCCTTTTCCGCAGCCTCCTTGACCGCTCTGCGCTCGACCGCCGTAACGCCCGACGGAATGCAGATCAGCACGCGCGCCTTGGTGAAGAGCGTGCGGCGCAGCGTCTTTTTGATCATCTCCTGCAGCATGGCGGTCGCGATGTCAAAATCCGCGATGACGCCGTCCTTCAGCGGATGCACGGCGATGATCGACCCCGGGCTTCTGCCGATGATCTCCTTCGCCTCCTTGCCGACCGAGCAGACCTGATCGGTCTTTGTGTTGACGGCGACAACCGAGGGCTCGCGGATGATGATCCCCTTGCCCCGTGCGAAAATCACGGTGTTTGCCGTTCCGAGGTCAATGCCGATGTATCTAGTCAACATACTGTGCTCCTTCTTTCGTTCTCTGTTTCAGCATCATCAGATCGTCTCCGATTCTGTTTGAGCGTGAGGTTCGGTTTCCGTATTATCAAAGCTGCGCTCCCGTGATCTCATACCGGGATTCCATAGGGGCAGCGCCCCCAATATCAATCCGTCGGAGACACCGCAATCGCTTTGCGGCGTTCGGCGCGTCTTGCCTCGCGCTCTGCCTTGCGCTCACGACGCCTGGCGGGCTTGTAGGCGTCATACGCCGCGCAGTAGGCTGCATAGACGCGGTCGGCGGTCTCCGGGCTGCACCGGTCCGCATAGACCGTCTCCTCAAAGCCCTGCCGCAGCTCTGTCAGGTCGACCTGCAAATATTCGCTCATCTTTTCGCAGAGCACCGCCGCCGTATCGGCAGGGTCTGCGTCCCACTGCTTCCGCAGCCGCGCAAACGCCGCCTGCACTGCCTTTGCGTCGCGCCTTCTGCGGAATCTGCGCCGGAACAGCGCCTCGCGCAGTGCCGGGATCAGCCAGACCGCAAGCACCAGTGCGAGCAGCGCCGCGATCAGCATCACAAAGCCCGCGATCTGCAGCGTCGAGATGACATTGACGTCGTTCGCGTCACGGGTCTCCTGTACGCTGCCTGCCGTCGCGTCAATGCTCATCCAGCCGTAGCCCGCGATGAACACGTCGACCCATGCATGACCGTGGTCGGTCGTGATGATGTAATCCCAGCTTCCGGTCAGGCGGTCATATTTCTGCGACATCGAATAGCCCTCGACAAAGCGCGTATACAGCCCAGCCGCGCGGCAGAGCTCCGCCATTGCCGATGCAAACTGATAGCAGACGCCGGTCCTGTTTTTGAACAGGAAGGTCTCGACATTGTCCTGATCGGTGATCGGAAAATCCAGCGAATAGATAAATGTGCCGTATTTCAGGTATTGGCGGATCGCCATTGCCTTGTCGTAGTCGCTCTGCAGACCCTCTGTCAGCTCCAGCGCGAGCGCGCGGATATTCTCCGGGGTCTCGCTGCTGACTGCCGCGCCGAATTCCGCGGCGGAAAGGCAGCTTTCGATCGCCGCCTGCACGGTCTCCTGCAGCGGGTCGTCCTCGTCGAGCGTATTCTGCAGATCGAGCAGCAGGACAGACCAAGTCGCGGTGCTGCACGGCGCCATCGCAGCCTGTGCCGCAGCCGAGTCGGCGAAGGTCGGGCTGAGATACTGCAGCGCATAATTCTCGCGGAGCACGCGCGACTGCTGATAGCGGAAGATCACGCCGGTCCCGGTCTGATACATGCCGCCGTAAGGCAGACCCACCTGTCTCACATCGAGCGGCGCGGGATAGACCCCGAGATTATAGCTCGAAGCCTCCGCACGCATCTGACGGATGTATTTTTCCGTCTCGACCGTCTCATCAGCCAGTTGGGTCAGCCCCCAGCGCGCCGCAAAATCGGGATGCTCATTCGCGGCGGTGTGCAGCAGCTGCACCAGTGCCGCGGGGTCGATATCGGGCGCGACGCTGCGGTAGCCTGCGCGCTCGCTGTAGCGGTAATCGTCCGGGGCGGGCTGTCGGTCAAAGCTGCTCGCAGACCACGCATCGGCAGCGTAGCTGTAATCGGTCTGGGTGAGCACGCGCAGATTGAGCGGCTCATCCGCCTTGACATAATACAGCGCCCGCGTGAAGGTCAGGTCGGTGTAATTGCCGCCGTCGGTATTCTCGGCAAAGCCGCTGATCGCGCTCTCGAGGTAATCGGACAGCGCCGACAGATCAAGCATCGTGTCGAGGAACTGGCGGTCCGCCCTCACGGTGGGCTTGGGCACCAGCAGCACGATGATGCTCGCGCCGATCAGAAAAATCCCGCCCGCCTTCAGGAATCTGCCGTCGAGCACCTCGGGGCGCTGCCCGAAGAACGACGACTTTTTGCCCGGCATGACCAGCCCCTCGCGCCGCGCCGCACTGAATGACTTTGTGACGTCGGGGTCCTCCGCATGTGCCTGCCGGCAGTAGATCATCACGCCGAAATAGAACACGAACAGCAGGATGATGCAGGGCACCGGCATCGTCTCGCTCTCCTTCGCGTAGATCGCAAAGGGGAAGAGCATCGTCATGAAGGACATCAGCACGCGGTAGCGCACCATCGTGAAGTAGTAGACGATCGAGCCGATGAAGAACGCGAACAGCAGATAGAGCGCGATGGTGAAGCCCGCATACTGCGTCGTGAGGACCGACTGCGGCGTCATGAACCAGACGAAGAAGTTGATGCGCTGTGCCGGGTCATCCGGCGAGAGCAGCGCACCGTCAAAGCCGGCGTTCATCATGAAGTAGGAGAGCCCCAGCGTGCACATGCCGGCAACGACATAGAGCGCGCCGCCGATGAACGGGTGCTTCTTGACAAAATCGAAGAGCCGGAACAGACCGATCTGGATCAGCAGACCGCTGAGGATCCAGAACCAGGTCCAGCTCGGCGCATAGTGATAAAAGATGCTTGCGAGGATCGTCACCGCGTAATACATCGGGATCCTGCGCGGCATCCGCAGCCAGCGCGCAGGGCGGCTCTGCCATGCCTGCTGCGCGTATATCCGCAGCGTCTGTACCATATTCTCCCTCCCATTCAGGGGAATCGCTCCCCGATCCGATTCGGGGAGCCCAGAGGGATCATCCCTCGTTTGCCGCGACCAGCTCGCGCTCGGGCGTGACCAGCCAGAGTGCGCCGTCCTTCGGCGTGACCGCCTCACCGGCATGTGCGAGCGGCACGATCAGATATGCCGGAACAGAGAGCGCGCCCAGCTCCGCAGCCGTGTCCGCATCGGGATGCACCGTGAAATACAGCAGCAGAATGCCGCTGTCCTGCACGACCTGCATCGGCAGCACGGGAACTCCGGCGAGCTCCGCTTCGTCGCGGAAGCCGCCGGCAAGCATAGTCAGCGCCTCGCTCTCGAGATGTCCGCCGTCGTCGATCGGGACATCGTCCCATGTGCCGCCCTCGTTGATATAGCTGAGCCTGCACGGATAGCCGTATTCCGCGCAGAGCATGAGAAATCCGAGCGCCGTCTCGATCAGCTGCTCCTCCTCCATCAGCCGCGCCTTCTCCGAAATGCTGCGGTCGTCGGAGCGGAAATCCATCACGACAGACAGCCTTGCGAGCGCGATCGGCTCGTCCTGCCGCACCATGAGCTGATGCCGCTTCGTGGAGAGCTTCCAGTTGATGCGCTTGAGCGGGTCGCCGGGAATATAGCCCCTGTGCTCGTAGCCGGGCGCCGCAGAGGCGGAAAAGGTCGGCGTCGATTCGGTCTCCTCGTCGGCGGTCTGCACGGTGTTCGTCACCGAGCGGAACAGCTCGCTGTTCGCCTTGACCTTCGGGATCTCCGGCAAAATCAGCATGCTGCACGCCGCCGTGGGGATATCCGCCTGCTCCCTGTTCATGCGGAAGCGGAACATCCCCAGATAATCCGAGAGCTCCGGCGCGCCGACCGTCACCCTGCCCTTGCCGCAGTAGCGCGGGTTGAGGCGGATTTTATAGTCCGCAGATTCCGCAAAGCCCATTGAAAGGCACACGGGCAGCGATTCCGGCGCGAGCTGCCGGCGCCGCAGCCTTTCCCAATAGCGCAGTGCCCGGCGGTAGCGCAGCTCCGAGCCCGATTCCTCGCGCTGCGGGCGGTCCGGGAGCGGGTCCGCCTCGGGGTTGAGCGGGTCAAAATGCGCATCTGCCGTGATCAGCAGGCGCAGAAAGGGCATCGGCAGCCTCGTGTGCTTGGTCACGCGCAGCACCGCCGTGACCTCGTGCTGCTTGGCAGAGCTGTCCGGCAGTGTGAGCGTCACGCCGATATACCGCCGCACGATCAGGGTCATCAGCAGCGAGATCACCGGCATGAGCAGCAGAAACGCCAGCATCATCACGCCGATCGAGCCGTCGAGATAGAGCATGAACACGACCGCGAGCCCGATCGCGCAGATATACCCGAGCGTCATGCGCTTGCTTCCATCGGCACGGGCACGGCAGCGAGCACCTCCGCGATGACCGCGGCAGCGCTCCCGAGCTGCGATTTGCCCTTCGGCGAGAGAATCAGTCTGTGTGCGAGCACCGATTCCGCCATTTCCTTGACATCGTCCGGCAGTGCGAAATCCCTGCCGCTGAGGAAGGCATTTGCCTTCGCCGCCTTATAGAGTGCGATCGAGCCGCGCGGTGATGCACCGAGCGTCAGTGCCGCGTGCGTGCGCGTTGCCGCAACGATCTGCAGGATGTAATGCTTGACCGGGTCGCTGACGAACACCTTTTCGACCTCCTTCTGCAGCCGGAGGATATCCTCGGGGTGCAGTGCCGCCTCCCTGATGTTCTCGAGCGGGTTGTGGTGCTCCGTGCGCGAGAGAATCTGCAGCTCCTCCTCCTCGCTGGGGTAGCCCATGCTGATGCGCATGAAGAAGCGGTCCATCTGCGCCTCAGGCAGATGATAGGTGCCGTAGGTCTCGACGGGATTCTGCGTCGCGAGCACCATGAAGGGCTGCGGCAGCTTGTGGGTCACGCCGTCGATGGAGATCTGGTGCTCCTCCATGACCTCGAGCAGTGCCGACTGCACCTTCGGGGAGGCACGGTTGATCTCGTCTGCGAGCAGAAAATTGCACATTGCGGCACCCGGACGGAATTCGAGCTCAAAGGTCTGCTGATTGACCATCGAAAAGCCTGTGATATCGGACGGCATGACGTCCGGTGTGAGCTGAATGCGGTTGAAGCTGCCGCCGACCGAGCGGGAAAGCGCCGCAGCGAGCTGGGTCTTGCCGACGCCGGGCACGTCCTCGATCAGAATATGACCGCTGCAGAGCAGCCCTGCGATGACGCAGTGAATGACGGACTCCTTGCCGACGATGACGCTGCCGATGCTTTCGGTGAGCTTCTGAATATCCTGATTCATACTGTGATTGATTCCTTTCCTCAGATCGGGACACATGTCCCCACAATATTATAGCACATTATTGCGAAAAACGCAATGGGCGATTTCACAAAGAAGTGACCGATGCGGAAAACCTGCGATTCAGGCAGAAGGGAGGAGGGAGGAGGGAGCAGGGAGGATGGAGCAGGGAGGATGGAGCAGGGAGGAGGGAGCAGGGAGGAGGGAGCAGGGAGGAGGTCGAGTTAGAAGTGAGTAGTGAGTAGTGAGGAGTTGTTCCATCACCTTCACTTCTGCCGCTGATTGAGAACGATTTTGGGAGTATCGCGCCATAAGAAGGCGCGCCAGCGCCGTGCATTGAACGAAACTGGGAGGCTCCGCGTAAAGGTCTCCGGAGGGAATCGCCAGCGGGGGCTCCCCGCCGCGCCAGCGCCGTGCATTAACGTGAATTGGGAGGCTCCGCGTAAAAGTACCCGGAGGGAATCGCCAGCGGGGGCTCCCCGCCGCGCCAGCGCCGTGCAATAACGTGAATTGGGAGAACGTGCCAAAAGACCTGCGGAGCCAAATCGCCAGCCCGGGCTCCGGGCAGCCCGCGAATAGTTTCCTCCCTCCCGTGCGGAGACGGAAGGGAGGAGAAAAGCATTATTCTGCAAGACGGTAAACCGTTTCGGCACCGACAAATGCCGCCGGTGCGGTTCCGGCAGCGGGCAGGCTGATCGCTGTGCCGGAGTTGTTGACCAGCGCCCACGAGGTGCCCGGGCGAAGCTGCGCCACCGCCGAGCCTGCGATCAGCACGCCGCCGTCAGCGGGGACCGCGATCGCGCCGGAGGAAGCCAGCACTGCGGTGCCGTCCAGCGACTGCAGCGAGATCACAACATCTGCTGCCGCATCGGCAGACTGCACCAGCACCTGCCACCTGAAAACATACACGCCCGGCTCCGTGACCGTGACGGCGTGGTTGGCGGTGTCATAGCGCAGGGCACAGCCGATCTGGCGGACACTCGCGCCCAGCGGCAGCACGGCACCGGCAGCAATTCCGGTCTGCGTGGTCGAGAGCTGGATGCTCAGCGCATCGGCAGCGGGCGGCGGAGGCGTCTGGCAGGGCACCGGCGCGGGCTCCGGTCTTCCGCCGGGAAAGCCCGGGAAGGGCATTCCGGCAGCGCCCTGACCGCAGGGCGGAAAGCCGCCGCAGCCTGCACGCCCGAGACTTGCATCGATCATCATGGAGATCACTCTTTCCTTGGCATATTCCGGGCGCACGGGGCAGCCCGTGATACAGTTTATGCCGATGCAGACGATTCGGTGCAGCGCGGGTCAGGCTCAGTCGTCGTCGTCCTCCTCCGCAGCATCGTCACTGTCGCCGTCGTCATCCCCGTCATAGCGGTCGTCAGCCTCACGGCGGGTGCGGCGGCGGGGCTCGTCCCAGCGCTGCTGCTCCTGCCTTGCGAGCAGCTTGTGCCAGCGGCGGTGCATCTCATCGGAGAGAATGTTGAAATCCTCGATCGTGTCGTTGATATCGTCGTCCAGCCCCGAGACGGTCTGCTCGAGCTGACCGGTGCGTGCACTGATCTGATCGGTGCGCTGCTGCAGCTCGGTGAGCTCGTGCGCAAGGCTGTCCGCCTGCTCGGAGAACGCAAGGATCGCAGCCTCGGTTTTTTTCATCTGTACAGAGAGCATGCCCAGGAGCTTTTCGAGTTCCTCGACACGGTCCTCCAGCTCGGAGAGCCGGATATCGGTTTCATCCATAGAAATACACTCCCTTCTGAGAATTGAAGCGGGAAATGCCGTTCTGAGAAATTGCTGATCTCGGCGCGCAGCATCACTCCGCCCGCAACGCCGCAAGCACCTGCTCGGCACAGCGGATGCCGTCCACGGCGGCGGAGACGATGCCGCCCGCATAGCCCGCGCCCTCGCCGCAGGGGTAGAGCCCGCGCAGGGAGACCGATTCGAGCGTATCATGATCGCGGCAGATGCACACCGGCGACGACGACCGCGTCTCCGGGGCAGTGAGCACGGCATCGGGCATGACGAAGCCGTGCAGCCCGCGCTCCATCATCGGGATCGCCTGCCGCAGCGACTGACAGACGAATTCCGGCAGACAGCGCTCCGGGCGCGCAAAGACCGTCCCGAGCGGATAGGTGGGCTGCACGCTGCCGAATGCCTGCGACTGCTGCCCCTTGAGGAAATCCGCCAGCAGCGTGACCGGCGCCTTGCCGGTGCAGCCGCCTGCGCGATAGGCTGCCTGCTCGATCTGCCGCTGCAGCCGCATCCCGGCGAGCGGGTCATCCGCGCCGAAATCCTCCGGCGAAACGACCGTCAGCAGCGCGGAATTCGCATTTTCGCCGTCTCTGGCAAAGCAGCTCATGCCGTTGGTCACGACCGTTTCGGGCTCCGATGCCGCCGCCTGCACAAATCCGCCCGGGCACATGCAGAACGAATACACCGTGCGCTGGCGGGGTCCGGGCTCTGCGACCGCACCGTGCGCGACCAGCTTATAGCTTGCGGCGCCGAGCCGCGGGTGCCCTGCCGATTTTCCGTAGCAGAGGCGGTCGATCTCGCGCTGCAAATGCTCAATGCGCACGCCGATCGAAAAGGGCTTCTGTGCCATCTCGACGCCCATTCCGTGCAGCCATGTGAATACATCCCGCGCGCTGTGCCCGACTGCGAGAATCGCCCGGTCGGTGCGCAGCGTTTCTGTTTTGCCGTTCTGCCCGTATTCCACCGAAACGACTGCGCCGTTCTGCACGGTAATGCCGGTGCATTTCGCCTGAAAGAGCACCTTGCCGCCGTGCTGCTCGATGCGTCTGCGCAGCTCCGGGATACATTCCGCGAGCTTGTCCGTGCCGACATGCGGCATCGCCTGCCAGAGGATTTCTTCGGGTGCGCCGCAGTCTGCAAGCGTCTGCAAAACCTGCCGGATATAGGGGCTGTGCGTGCCGGTGTTGAGCTTGCCGTCCGAGAAGGTTCCCGCGCCGCCCTCGCCGAACTGCACATTGCTCTCGGGGTCAAGCTTTCCGGTCAGATAATACTGCCGGACCGATTTCTGCCGCTCTGCGACGGGCTTTCCGCGCTCGAGCAGCACCGGGCAGAGCCCCGCCTGCGCCAGCACCCACGCCGCAAAGAGTCCCGCAGGTCCCGCGCCGATCACAACGGGCGGATGCGCCGATCTCACGGCGGGATATTTGGGCAGCGTGAAGGGCGTCACCTGCCGCACCTTCACGGTCGGGGGCAGCGCGCGCAGGAGCGCGGCTTCATCGCGCACGGTCACGTCGAGGGCAGCGATGAAATGCACATCCTTCCGCGCATCGACCGAACGCCGGAAGAGCTTCACACTGCGGATATCGCTCATGCGGCAGCGCAGCTTGTGCACGGCGCGCTTTTTCAGCGTGTCGTCGGTGTAGTCCAGCGGCAGCGGGATATTTTCAAGACGGAGCATGACGTTCACCACCCTTTTGTTTGAATGCGGAATGAGAAATGGCGAGGTAGGAGGGAGGAAGTGCGTGAGCAGTTAGGAGTGAGAAGTGAGGAGTTGTTCCGTTACTTTCACTTTTTCTGCTGATTGTGAGAAGCACGGGGAGAATCGACCCATAAGAAGGCACTTTAGCGCCGTGCAGTCGCACAAACTGGGAGGAGATGCAAAACGACCCGCGAAGCCAAATTGCCAGCCCGGGCTCCGGGCTGAGGAGTTGTTCCGTTACTTTCACTTTTTCTGCTGATTGTGAGAAGCACGGGGAGAATCGACCCATAAGAAGGCGCTTTAGCGCCGTGCAGTCGCACAAACTGGGAGGAGATGAAAAAAGACCCGCGAAGCCAAATTGCCAGCCCGGGCTCCGCGCTCCGGGCAGCTCAGAATTTGTCCCGATGAATGCGCGTGTTGAGGTCGATCTCCTTCTGCGGGACCGGCGCGAGACCCGCCTTCGGCTTGCCGATACCGATGAGGCAGGGCATCAGATAGTCCGCGGGAAAGCCGAGAACCGCTCTCGCGTGCGCGCCCTCATCTCCGAGCGGAACGCGCAGACAGCAGCCGTATCCCTCTGCTGCTGCGGCGAGCAGCACATGCCCGATGCTGCACCAGATCGACGCAAAGCCGTTCAGATGTGAGAGATTTTCCGGGTGCAGAATATCCGTTTTCTGCGCAAAGAGCGGAACCAGAATCGCCGCCGCCTCAGACAGCATCCGGTATTGCTTCGGGACAGCGCTGCGGTAGCACGCCTGCTGCAGCTCGTCGTTCAGATTCCAGTCCCGGATGAGCTGCTCCATATCCGCGTCGGAAATGCCCCTCGGAATGATATTCAGCAATCTGGCTGCCGTCGCTCTGTCCTGCACAACGATATAATGCCAGTCGCGCATGTGGTCGTTGGTCGGCGCGCGGAAGGCTGCGGACAGAATGCGCCCGAGCACCTCTTCCGGAACGGCTTCCGGCTCGAATTCGCGCACCGTTCTCCGGCTGTTGATCACATCGTAAAACTCCACGGCTCTGCTCCTTTCCTCCGTGCGGAAATCCTTGCACCGAACTTCTACGCTTCCTCCAGCTCGATCAGCTGCTCAAGGAGCTCGTCGAGCGTGCGGCTGATCTCGTCAAGGCGGGTGCAGACTGCCTGCATTTTTTCATAATCGCCCGTGACCGCTTCGTCCGAGAGCGACGCCTGCAGCGCGGTCTGCTCCTGCTGCAAAGCCTCCATCTCCTGCTCGATGCGCTTTTGCTCGGCGCGGCGCTTTGCCTGCTTTGCACGGTCCTCCTTCGAGCGGAAGCTGTTTTTCGCGGATTCCGCCGCCTTTTCTGCGGCTCTGCGCTGCTTTTCCTCGGCGGCTGCCTGCTCCTCGGCTTCGGTTCTGCGGCGCACCTGCTCCTGATATGCCGCAAATTTGCCCGCGAACGGCGTCAGTGCGCCGTTTTCCATCACCAGCAGGCGGTCAGCGATGCGCTCGAGCAGATAGCGGTCGTGGCTGACAAACAGAATCGTACCGTCAAAATCGGCAAGCGCCTGCTCGAGAATCTCCTTGGTCGAAAGGTCGAGGTGGTTGGTCGGCTCGTCGAGCAGCAGGACATTGCCGTGCTCCATCATCAGGATCGCAAAGCAGAGCTTCGCGCGCTCGCCGCCGGAGATCACGCCGGTTTCCTTGAAAACATTCTCGCCGGTGAGCCGCACCTGCCCGAGCAGCGAACGCACCTCAAAGTCGCTGAGGGCGGGATAGCGGTCGTGCAGCTCGTCAAAGACAGTCGCGTAGGGGTTGAGCGATTCGCTCTCCTGCTCAAAGCACCCCAACCGCGTGCCTGCCGCCCAGCGCACCAAGCCCTTATGCGGCAGGATATTGCGCAGGACCTTGAGCAGCGTCGATTTGCCCGCGCCGTTTTCGCCGATGATGCCGACCTTTTCGCCGCGGCGCACCGTGAAGCAGATATTCTCCATCAGCGTTTTCTGCTGCGTGCCGTGCCCGACGGTCAGGTCGACGCCCCTGACCTCGAGCAGGTCGATCGGCGGAACGACCGCATAGGTGAACTGCAGCCTTGCGGTTTTCGCGGCGGCAAAGGGGCGGTCGATGCGCTCGATCTTCTCGAGCTGCTTCTCACGCGATTTCGCCGATTTTGCCGTCGAGGCGCGCACCTTGTTCCGCGCGACATAGTCCTCGAGCTTTGCGATCTCGCGCTGCTGCGCCTCATATTCCTTCTGCTGCCGCTCCCGCGATTCCTCGCGCAGCCGCACAAAGGCGGTATAGCTGCCCTTGTAGCGCGTCAGCTGCCCGTGCTCGAGCTCACAGATGCTCGTGCAGAGGCGGTCGAGGAAGAAGCGGTCGTGACTGACGATCAGCAGCGCGCCGCGCCAGCTTTTGAGGTAATCCTCCAGCCAGCCGACGGTCTGGAAATCGAGGTGGTTGGTCGGCTCGTCGAGAATGAGCAGATCGGGCGCTTCGAGCAGCAGCTTACAGAGCGCCAGACGGGTCTTTTCACCGCCGGAGAAGCCCGAGACCTGCCGCGACAGCGCCTCCTCGCCGAAGCCCATGCCGTAGAGCACGGTGCGGATGCGCACATCGGTCGTGTAGCCGTCGTTGATCTCAAAGAACGCGGAAAGCCGCGCATATTCGTCGGTTTCGGCATCGGAGAGCGTGCCTGTGCTCATTTTCTGCTCGAGCCGTTCCATCTCCGCGCGCGCCTCGAGCAGCGGCTGAAAGGCGGCGGACATCTCCTCGAGCACGGTGCGGCTGCCGTCGAGCCCGGCATTCTGCGCGAGATAGCCGATGCGCAGTCCGGTCGCCCTTGCGATCGCGGGCTCGTCGTGCGCAAAGGCGTCGGGCAGCTCGCGCTCGGTGAGAATGCGCAGCAGCGTCGATTTGCCGCAGCCGTTGTCGCCGACCAGCCCGATGCGGTCGCGGTTCTCAACGGTCAGCGACACGGAATCGAGCACATGGTTGCCGTTATAGAATTTGTGGATGCCGGTACAGGATATCAGCATTGCGGTCTCCTTTTTTATCACAGTAATCAGAATACGCGAGGCGGAGGACGAAATGAGAAGTGAGGAGTGAGGAGTTGTTCCGGGATCTGAGATGAGCCGCTGAACCGGGGCGCATCCCGCATTCCGGATCTCTCACTGTTCACTCCTGACCGGGCTTTTCCCCTGCCTGAATAATTCCGGTTGCTTTCGGCGACACAATCCCGAAAAGGGAATTACGAAAACGTATACGCCGTGATGCCCTCGCCGGTCAGCTCCCACACCGTATCCGAATCGGTCGACGATTCCGCCTGAATCTTTTTGATCGCTTCCTCTGTTGTCCCGGCATAGACGATCCGGTCCTTGCTGTCCTCAGCGCTCGGCTGCGTCAGCAGGCAGGTCATCAGGCGATTTGCTTTTTTTCCGATCATCCACGCAAGCTCACTCACCGTGCCGGTCGTGCCGCGGTCATAGTGCTTCTTCTGATAGCCGATGCGATCCGCGCTCAGCAGTGCGTCGCAGGTCTGCTGCGGTGCCGCAATGAACCGCACATATACAGTCGGATCGGCGGCGGCACATGCGGAGACCTTTGCCCAAAGCTCCGCGAGGTGCTCCGGTGCGACCCGGTCTGCCACCACGAGACAGCATTGTCCGTGATCCCTGTCGGGCGAATAGACCGCCGTGGGGAGCATCTGCTCGGTGAACCTTGCAGATAGCCGGATCACGCTCTGATATCCGTCGGTCATGCGCGCATAGCCATACGGATCGGCGCTGCCGTCCTCGGCAGTCCAGCTGCCGCTTCTGCGCACAAATTCCTGTGACCAGATCACGCCGGTGTTGGTGTCCATGCAGGTGCAGACAAGTGATTTCTCCGTCACGCCGTCAACGGTCGATGTGAACGCCGAAGTGTGCAGCAGCACCGATTCCGGGCGGTTCTCCTTCAGCCACTTTTTTGCAGCGCCCTTCGCGGTGCCGCCCCCGACCGAAAGCACGGTCAGAAGGATGACCGCAAGCAGCGTCGGAAAAAGCAGCACAAAGAGAAAAATGCGCCGTTTGTTGAAAACAGGTCTTTTCATAAGTATTCCTTTCTGTCACCAGACGTTGAAGACGGTCATGATGTATTCCGTGCGCGCGGGGTCGCTGTGCAGCTGCCGCACAAAGCGGTCCATTGAATTGGACTGACACGCCCGGTCGATATGGTCAAAGCCCTTTGCGGGGTCTGTCACATAGTCGTAGAACAGCGAGGAGCATCCTCCCTCCCAGAAGTTCGGGACCTGTGTGGCAAGGGTGTCGGGGTCGAGGCTGCGGTAATTGCGCTGCGCCCGGATGATCTCCGATTGCGGGCGGCTGAGCATCTGCTCCAGCAGGTCGGGCTCCGTCCAGATGATTGAAAAATACATGGGTGTCCCGCCGCCCTCCGCCGCTTCACGCAGACCGTTCCAGAGGGCAGTCAGCGTTTCGCGGTCGGATTCCTCCATGAAGACCGCAAAGCCCGCAGAACCGTCTGCCGCAAACCGGACCGTGTAGCTGCCCGACAGATATTGCGGTATCTGCGCTGCGACGCGGTCTGCCGACTGCCTTGCCTTCAGCCGGAGCTCATAGCAGCCGAGCTCGGTTTTGCTGCGGACATAGCCGTCCGTATGGTGATAATTGCTGATGAACGGGAATCCGAGCTCCGTGTCGATCGCATAGACCGTCACCGGGTCGGGCGCGAACGCACTTCCTTCATACGTCGTTTCGATGACCTCTGCCGCGGGGAACTCCTCCGAAAACGCCTTCAGCACCTGCCGCTCCTTTGTGCGGAATGCCGCCTTGCGTGCATGACTGACCGTGAGCGGCGCGAAAAACACGCCGACCCCCAGAAGGAACATGATGGTGCTGAGCGGGCTGTTTCGCCGGCGCCCCGATGATTTGCTGTTCATGTGCGGTCTCCTTTGCTCTGCCGCGGAATGCCTGTCTCAGAGATTCAGGAATTCCTTTGCCGTCCTTGCGAACATCTGCTCATATTCCGCGCGGGTAAAGCCGAGCGAGAGCAGCTGTTCTGCCTCCTTGCGCGGGTCCCACATCGGGAAATCGGAGCCGAACATGCAGCGGTCCACGCCGTAATGCCGGATCAGGCGCACGGCACGCTCGGGGCTCATCAGACCGACCGCGCTCGAGGTGTCAAAGCGGATATTGTCGCCGCCCTGAAGCACTGCCTCCGCCTCGTCCCATGCGCCGAAGCCGCCCAGATGCGACGCGAGCACTTTGAGCCGCGGGAAATCGCGCATGACCTTCGCGAGCATGGTCGGGTGGGAATAGTCGTGGCGGTAGTCACCCATGTGCATGAGCACGGGCAGCCGCCCCTCGATCACCTCGTAGATGCGGTAGGAGGCGGGGCTGTCGATCGGGGTGCGCTGAAAATCGGCGTGGAGCTTGATGCCGTGCAGCCCCATCGCGATCACGCGGTCGACCTCGCCTGCCAGATCCTCAAATTTGCCGTGGAGCGCCGCGAAGCCGATCATCTCGGGGTGCGCGTCGCACTCCTCCTTGATGAAATTGTTGATCGAGACGACCTGCTTCGGGGTCGTGGCGACGGAGCAGACGAGCATCCGCTTTGTGCCGATCTGCTGCTCCGCTTTGAGGAGCCTTTCGGTCTCGCCGATCGAATAGTGCATCTGGATATCGTAGAACTGACCGATGGATTCTGTCGCCTTCTCGCTGATCTTGTGCGGGAAGATATGTGCGTGCATGTCGATGATCTCAAATTCCTGCGGAGTAAACTGTGCCATTGGGGGTAACTTCCTTTCGATATAAAAATGACTGTGTCATATCTGTGCTGTCCATTGCCGGAGCAGCTCCGTCATACAGAGCAGCAGCACTGCAAGCTCGCAGAGCGGAATCAGCACGCTGCCCATTTGCCGCAGAACGCGGCTTTTGTGCATCGCCGCGCGGAGCATCCGTCCGCAGGGCAGCAGCCCGACCAGCGAGAGCAGCAGCGGGACCCAGTGGATCTTGACCAGATACAGCGTTCCGCCGGTGAAGAGCAGACCGTTTGCGCCGGTCAGCGCGCGCAGCATGCCGATGCTCCCCGTGACCGAATCCGCCTGCATGAGCCCCGCACAGAGCAGCACGCAGAGCCCGACCGCGATCTTTGCGGCGGTGCGCGGGAGCGTGAAACCGCGGCGGCGCAGCGCACGGCTGAGCGTCAGCAGTGCGGCGGCAAGGGCGCTCCAGAGCAGCACCTGCAGCCCGGGGCGCAGATAGCTGCCGAGCACGCAGAAGAGCAGCATCATGCGGACAAAATACGAGGCGTTGTCCAGCGGAAGGCCGTCGCGGAGCAGCATGCGCCTGCACCACTGCGCCAGCCAAGTCAGCCAGCGGTCGGTCAGGTCGGCGAGCGACCTTGCAAAAGCCGGCTCGCGGAAGGGCTCCGGCAGCACATAGCCCATGAGTGCGGCGAGCCCTGTGCCGAGCTCCGCCAGCCCGCGCACGGCGTAATAGACCGCGCAGTAAAAAACCGTCAGCAGCAGCCATGTGTCCGCCGCAGAGACCGCCGCATGCTGTGCGGTCAGCTCACGCCAGAGCGTACACATCGGCGCGGAGAGCAGCACACACTGCATCAGCCCGCGCGTACAGCGCAGTGCCCCGCGCCCGGCGAGCTGCACCGACGGCGCACAGCTGCGGTATTGCCGGTCCGCCTCCGAATAGGTCTGCACCGGACCGCAGAAGAGCCGCGGCAGCGCACATTGATAATACCAGAATGCCGACAGCGCGGGAATCTGCATCTGTCCGAGCACGCGCAGCCGGATGCAGTCGAGCGACTGCATGACGCAGAGCAGCAGCGGGAGCCTTGCGGCGCCCGTCAGCAGCAGTGCCCCGGGGATCAGCAGCAGAAGCTGCAGCACCGCACCGAAAATGCCGTACAGAACGGTACGGCGGCGGTGTCTGCGGCGGTCGGGCAGCAGACGCACCGTGAGCCAGCCCGTGCAGACCGACAATCCGGTCAGCAGCACGGCGGGCATTCCCCCGGCGGCGGCAGTCATTGCGAGACCGCCCAGTGCCATCGCAATGGGCTTGCGTCTCAGCGGCAGCAGCGCCGCCGCGAGCCATGTCAGCGGAATGACACAGAGCAGCACAGGCAGAGAAACCGGTGTCATGCGGCAGCACCACCCTTCATGGTAGAATGAGAAATGAGGCGCGGAGCCCGCGCGGGCGATTTCCTCCGGGTGACTTTCGCGAAGCCTCCCAATATCGCACAGTACACGGTGCGAAAGGTAGGAGGGAGCAGGGAGGAGTGAGCAGTGAGGAGTTGTTCCGTCATCGGCGCGAAAGGCAGGGGGTGAACATCAGAACAGCGTCGGGTCGGCGCCGAACCATGTCTGGACGTCACGCGGGTTGTTGATGTCATCCGGGTCGGGAACCCCGTCGATCCATGCGATGCCGAAGGTATACGATTCTGTTTTCGTCTGCGGCAATATCAGATATGCCATGCCGTGATCGAGATGGGCGCAGTCATAGTCGTAATACCCGTTCGGGAAAAATCCCTCCTCTGCCTCCGTGCCGACAGACAGCTTCACGCCGTCTGCATAAAAGCTGATGAGCTCGAGCCGCTCGCCCGATTCCATATCGGATTCCGCATATGCAGGCAGGTCGGACAGCACACAGGAGAGCGTGTGCGGCAGCCCGTCCGGCGAAATGTGCACAGTGATGCCGAAGCGCCCCGGAAGATCGGGGCAGCGGTTATCAAGCGGCACCGCTTCGGCGTTATACGGCAGCGCTTTGCCGTCGAGCCGGATCTCCGCCGCGCCAAAGGGTGTTTGCAGCATATCAGAAGCCTCCGTTTCATCAGATAGAAAGTCAAGTGAGAAATGAGAAATGGTTCCGTTGCCTTCACTTCTTCTGTGAAATTCAAGATTTCAGTGTGCCGAATTTGAAATGTTGAGAATGAGAAGGCAAGAGGATGAATGCGGAATGATTCGTTGAAACGCTGTGACAAATCCCCCCTTGAGGGGGCAAAAAACACGGCGGGAGCAGATTTGCCGAAGTGGGGGTGACATCGCCCGCGCGGGCTCCGCGCCGGAGTGACGGAACAACTCCTCACTCCTCACTGCTCACTCCTAACTCGACTTCCTACCTCCTACTTCCTACCTGCTCCCTTGCCTTCAATTCCGCATTCAAATATGCTGCGCGAGAAAATCGCCGAGCTCAGCCGCAGAGGTCATTGTGCAGAGCACCTCGCAGAGCCCCTTTGCCGAAAGCCGCTCCGGCAGTCCCATCTGACGCAGCAGTCTGCGCCGGCGCGCGGTACAGTCCGGCGTGCCCGCGAGCCCGTGTGCATAGAGCACCGCGGTCGTGATGTCGTTGGGGCGGTCGGGCGGGGTCTCGTCAAAGACGCCTGCGCGGTCGAGCGCGGCAAGCAGCGTTTCGCCGCCGATGCCCTCGACCCCGAGCAGACCCTCCGCGGAGGGCTGCGCCTTGCGGCGCTCCTTGCCGTGGATGCCGGGGATATACACATGCCGCACGTCGCCCTCCGCGATCGCGCCGCGCAGATAGCCGCGAATCTGAAAGCCCGCTGCGTCGGCATCGGTCAGGATCACGACGCCGGTCGTTTTCGCATAGTGCCGGATGAGATCGAGCTGTCCGGCATTTTTATAGATCTGAAAGCCGTTTGTGACGAGAATGACCGCATCGACCACGGAATCGAGCCGAATCTTGTCGTATTTCCCCTCGACGACGATCGCCGGTCTGACCCGGCGCTTCCCGCTCAACGCAGCACCTCGGTGCCGTCGCGCTGCACGCGCAGCATCCGCACGATCGCCTGCTCCAGCAGCAGACGCGGCGGGGTGCGGGTCGATTTGCAGCTCTTGTCGGTCTCGCGCAGGATGCGGACACAGGTGCGCAGCTGCGGCAGCGAAATTTTCGCACAGTCGCGCATGGCATTGCGCACGGCAAATTCGCGGTTCTTCGGATAGTTGAAATCCGCCGTGACCGCGTCGGTCTGCTTGGCGCAGCCGGCACCGAGCTTGGCGCGGTAGAGGTCGGTGAAGGCGTTGCTGATGATCGTGAGCAGCCCGAGGATCGTTTTGGTGTCCTCGGATTTCGCGGTCAGGTCGGCGAGCATGTGCAGTGCGGCGGCGCCGTGCCCCGCCGTGATCTCCCGTGCAAGGCGGAAGGCGTCGGCATCGGGCAGCTCGGCGGTCAGCGCGTCGAGCATCGCGCGGGTGATCTGTTCACCGTCGGCGCAGGCGATCAGCTTGTCGAGCTCGGACTGGATCAGCGTGGAATCGCACAGACAGCGGTTCGCGAGCAGCTCGGCGTCCTGCCGGCTGATCTCGCAGCCGTGGCGCTTGGCGCGGTCCATGATCTGCTTGCCCAGCTGGATCGCGTTTTTCTTCTCGCAGATGCAGAGCACGCCCTGCTTCTCAAAAAACGCCGTGATCTTCTTGAATTTTTGCAGGAAGACCGGTGCGCCGCGCTTGATCTCATAGGCGGGGAGCGTGCGCATGACCACGAGCACGATCGCCTGAGACGGCAGGTCGCTCCAAATTTTCAGCATCGTGTCGATGCCGGCAGCGGGCACGGAATCGGGGTCGAGATCGTGCAGGAGAATGACGTTGCAGGGCTGGAACATCGGGCAGAAGGCGCAGGCATCCGCCATGCGGTCGAGATCGGGCGCCTGTCCGTCAAAGGCGGAATAGGCGAGCGGGTCGCCGTCGGTGAGCTTTTTGAGGATGCGCTTTTCGAGCTGCACGACGGCAGCGGTATCCTCGCCGCAGATGAATACGCGCTGCGGCGGCTTTTCGGAAGCGATCTCGCGCAGAAGGTCTGCGGGTGCGAGATTCGGCATGAGATTCACCTCGGTTCCTTCATGAGAAATGAGAAATGGCAAGTGAGGAGTGAGAAGTGAGGAGTGAGGAGTTGTTCCGTTGCTTTCACTTCTTCTGCTGATTGAGAAAAGAACTGGGAGAATTGACCTATCAGAAGGCGCGAACAGCGCCGTGCAGTCACGAAGATTGGGTGAGGATGCAAAACGGCTTGCGGAGCCAAAACGCCTGCCCGGGCTCCGGGCTGCCCGCGGGGGCTCCCCGCTGGGAGTATCGACCCCCAAGAAGGTGCTTTAGCGCCGTGCAGTCACGAAAATTGGGTGAGGATGCAAAACGGCTTGCGGAGCCAAAACGCCAGCCCGGGCTCCGGGCGCTATTCGAGCATGATGCGGCGAATTTGCCCGTCCTCGGTCAGGGTCCAGAGCTGATTGCTGCCCTGCAGCGCGGGAACGATCTGCAGACCGAGATTGTCCTGTATCAGATCGCCCTCGCCGTAGCGGATGATGAGGTCCGCAAAGACCGGATGCCCGTCCGCAGGCAGCGCAATGACTGTCCTGCCGTGATACATGACCGTTGTATTCAGCGGCATGCTGTCGAACGAAAAATCGGGAAAATCCGCCGAGACCATACCGCGCTCTGCAAATTCCGCCCGGACGCCGCAGATCTCTGCATCGGCGCGCCACGGCTCCCCCGTCTTCACAAACACCCTCCCGACCTCGCAGCCCGTCAGCACAGACTGATAGCCCGCGGCATTCGCGGCAGAGGACAGCACCAGCGCGTCGATATCCGTCAGGGCATTGTCCCGCAGAAAGCGCTGCACATAGGCAGGGGTTCTGCTGCCGCCGGTCAGGTCGGCAATGAGCGTGTGCCCGTCCGCGCGGATGACCAGTGCAGTGTCGGTTTTCTCTCCGAGCACGGCAATATGCATGCGGTGCATGTTGAGCTGACGCTCATATCTGCCGAGCCCGAAGAGCACGATCGCCGCACCGATCACCGTCGCCGCGATTGTCCGCGGAGAAGCGCGCAGTGCAAAGAGCAGCAGCACCGTCAGCGTCAGAATGACCAGTGCAGTGCGCACGGCGAGGGTCGCTGCACCGACATGCGAAACCGACAGCGACGCCGCCAGCTCTGCCAGATGCATCATCGCGGTGCAGAGCAGCCCGGCGAGCGGCAGCAGAAAGGCAGTCAGCCCGCCCGTGCAGAACAGCAGAAGTCCCAGATAGACCGCACAGACGCCGAGCGGCAGGATCAGCAGATTGCTGAACGGCGCGATCAGCGAGGATTCCCCCGTCAGCAGCAGCGATGCCGGAAAGACCGCCGCAGCCACACAGCACATCTGCAGAAAACGCCGCAGCAGATTCGGAACGCGCAGCCCCTTCGTCATATAGGGTGCGGCAACACCGATGCCGAATACGCCCGAGACCGACAGCCAGAAGGACGCCGATCCGATGACATACGGCGTGAATACCGTGCACAGCAGCACGGCAATGCACAGCGAGCGCAGCGTGTCGGTCCTGCGCCCCAGCAGCGGCGCGGAGTAATAGAGCAGGATCATGACCGTGCCGCGCTGCACCGAGACAGCCGAATCGACCGTGAGCGAAAACAGCAGCACGGCGGCGCCGTTGACGAGCAGCTGTGTGCGCGGACCGGCATGAAGCCGCCGCAGCAATAAGGTCAGCAGCGTGCACAGAAAGACCAGATGCAGCCCCGACACCGCGGTCACATGCCCGATGCCGGTGCGATAGAGTGCGAGCCGTGCAGTGTCGGAGAGTGCGGCTTTGTCGCCGAAGAGCATCGCGAGCAGGAGCCCCGCTGCTTCTCCGGACATGTGCTGCCGGATGACATCGGTGAGGCGGCTGCGGTAATCATGCAGTGTCCGCCGCAGCGAAAAGCCCGTATCCTCGTCGATCTCAACGATCTCTGCCCTGTAGCAGCACAGATATTGCCCGCGCGCCTCTGCGGTCTCCGCCGTGTGATAACGGTAATCGGAGGTATAGCGCGTGAGTTCGGCATGCAGCGTCACGCGGTCGCCGATCTTCAGCGGCGGCACGTCGCTCCCGGCATACCATTCGATCTGCGTGCGGCGCCCGTCCGGTGCGGCACCGAGCGTATAGCGCACACGGTCGCCGGTGCGTGCCGTGCTGCCGCGCACCGTGCCGGAGAGCGTGACGGTCTGCCCGTCGAGACCGAGCAGCGGGCGGCGGTGCAGCATGTCATAGCTCAGCCAGACCGCCGCCGAAAGCAGCAGTCCCGCGGCGATACAGAATATCCCGATGCGGTATTTCGGCGGAAATTCCTTCCGAAGCAGGCTCAGCAGCCCGAGCAGCAGCAGGCAGAGCCCGGCTGCCGCGGCGGCACTGCCATATTGCAGAAATGCCGACAGCAGACCCGCACCCCATGCGAACGTGAAGCATTCCACGCCGCGGGCACAGACCCTGCTGCCGGCTCTCCGTTTACGGCTCGCGCCCGGATTCGCACGCGGTTCAGAGACCGTTTCTGCCGGCTTCACACGCCGCTGTCAACCGACCAGCCCATCGGCTTGCCGGCGAGCAGGTGAAAGTGCAGATGCGGCACGGTCTGTCCGGCGTCCTCACCGCAGTTGGTCACGACGCGGAAGCCCTTTTCGAGCCCGAGCTCCGCGGCGACCTTCGCGATCGCGGTGAAGATTTTGCCGACGGCGTCCGCATTCTCCGCCGTGACGGCAGAGGCGCCCGAAATATGCTGCTTCGGGATAAAGAGGATATGCACCGGCGCGATCGGGTTGATATCCTTGAACGCATAGACGAATTCGTCCTCGTAGACCTTGGTGCTCGGGATCTCCCCGGCAATGATCCTGCAGAATAAGCAGTTTTCCATGATAAAACCTCCCTGATATGATGAATGCGGAATTGAAGGCAGGAGGCAGGAGGGAGCAGGTAGGAAGTCAAGCAGTAACGGAACAGCTTCTGACTTCTAATTTCTAACTCCTAACTCCTAACTTGAACTCCTGCCGGAATCCCGTTCCGCTATTCCTTCGGTGCCCCAGCGAGCGTTTTCCGGAACTGCGGTCCGGGGAGCTCGGCGGAATAGCCGCAGGCAGTGAAGAACGCCTCTGTCTCCTTGCCGAAGCCCGCATGGAGCAGCACGCCGACTGCCCCGGATTCGGTCGCCCAGCGCTCGGCGCGCCGCAGCAGTGCCGTGCCGATGCCGACGCGGCGGTAGGAGCGCGAAACCGCCATTGCCGTGACGACCTTGAGCGGCTCGCGCATTAAAATCGTATCGTAATCGCTGACATGCAGGAACCCGACCGTCAGATCGTCGACCACCGCGCAGAAGACGCGGCTGCGGGGGCTGAGGCAGAGTCTTGCCAGCACATGTGCCGTTTCCGAGGCCGAGACCGGCAGTCCGAGCGTATCGCGGATGAGCCCGGAGATCGCCTTCGCGTCCTGCGGATGTGCGGCACGAATCGTGACGCGCATACCGTGCCGCCTCCTTCGTTACGCCTGTGTCAGCATGGTCTGAACGATGCCGTTGAGCGATTCAAGCGCTTCGTCCACCATGTATTTTTTCCCGATGCCGCCCATTGCGGTGTCAGGTCTGCCGCCGCCCTTTCCGCCGGTCACTGCCGCGACGCGCTGGACGATCTTCCCGGCATGTGCGCCCTTTTCGATCGCACTCTTCGAGCAGACGCAGTAGAAGTTGCCGCCGTCATTGTTGACGGCTGTGAGCACGGCGATGAAATCCTTCTCCTGATCCCGGATCTGGTCACCGATGCGGCGCAGCACATCCGGCTTGACATCGCTGAGCGTCAGATAAACCACCTTGATGCCCTCGATAACGTCCGGATTCTCGAAAATGCCGCTGAGCATGCTGTTGGCGATCTTCTGATTGAGACGGTCGATCTCGCGCTGTGCCTCGCGCAGCTCCGTGCTGATCGCCGCGCATTTCTCAGGCAGCTCTGCCGGATTGGCGAGCTTGAGCGCATGTGCCGCATCGCTGAGGAGCGCGTCGTTCTGCGCCATGAGCCTGAGCACATTGGCGCCGGTCACCAGCTCGATCCTGCGGACGCCTGCCGCGACCGAGCTCTCGGAGACGATCCTGCACAGACCGATCTGTGCGGTGTTGGAGACATGCGTGCCGCCGCAGAATTCGACCGAGCTGTCGCCCGCCGTGACCACGCGCACGACATCGCCGTATTTCTCGCCGAAGAGCGCCATCGCGCCGAGCTTCTTTGCCTCCTCGATCGGCATTTCCTCGGTCGTGACCGGCAGTGCCTTGAGGATCTCCTCGTTGATGAGCTTTTCGACGCGGCTGAGCTCGTCCTTTTCGGTCGCGGAGAAGTGCGAATAGTCAAAGCGGCAGTGCTCCGCATTGACGAGCTGACCGGACTGGTGCACATGGTCGCCGAGAACCCTGCGCAGTGCAGCCTGCAGCAGATGCGCCGCGGTGTGGTTGCGCATGATCGCGGCACGGCGCTCGGCATCGACCACGGCTGTGACGCTGTCGCCGACATGGAGCGTGCCCTCCTCGAGCGCGCCGATGTGCAGATACTGCCCGTCGCCGCCCTTCTGCGTATCGGAGACGCCGAAGGTGACCTCAGCCTCGCCCTCTGCGTAAATATTGATCTCGCCGGTGTCGCCGACCTGACCGCCGCTCTCCGCATAGAAGGGCGTCGTGTCGAGGATCAGCACGGCATCGGTGCCCGCCTCGAGCGTGTCGACCGCCTTGCCGTCCGCGATGATCGCGAGGATTTTCGCGTTGTCGGTCGTTTTGCCGTAGCCGGTGAAGACGGTCTTTGCGAGACCCTTCGGCACAGCTGCGTCGCCGCCCCACGAGGTCTTGACCTTGGAGGCACGGTCGGCTCTTGCACGCTGCTTCTGCTCCTCCATCAGTGCGTAGAAGCCCTCCTCGTCGAGGGTCATGCCCTGCTCTGCCGCCATTTCCGCAGTCAGGTCGAGCGGGAAGCCGTAGGTGTCGCTGAGCGTGAACACATCCTTGCCCGCGATCTCGGTTCTGCCGCTCTCGCGCAGGCTCGCGATGACGGAGGTCAGCATCTCGGTGCCGCGGTCGATCGTGCGGGCGAAGCTCTCCTCCTCAAAGCGGATGATCTTGATGATGAGGTCCTGCTTGTCGCGCAGCTCGGGATAAGCGTCGCCGCTCTCACGGATAACGGTCTCTGCGACCTTGTAGAGGAACGGCTCGTTGATGCCGAGCAGTCTGCCGTGACGGGCAGCTCTGCGCAGCAGGCGCTTTAAGACATAGCCTCTGCCCTCGTTTGCCGGGGTGATGCCGTCGCCGACCATGAAGACGGTCGAGCGGATGTGGTCGGTGATGACGCGGAGGGAGATATCCTTTTTCTCGTCCTGCTTATAGGTGACGCCGGCGATCTCGCTGATATGCTTCATGATATTCTGCACGGTATCGACCTCAAAGAGGTTGTCGACGCCCTGCATCACGCAGGCGAGACGCTCGAGCCCCATGCCGGTGTCGATGTTCTTGTGTGCCATTTCGGCGTAATTGCCCTTGCCGTCGCTGTCAAACTGCGAGAACACGAGATTCCAGATCTCGATGATGCGGTCGCAGTCGCCCGCCTGCTCGAAGCTCTCAAAGGGACCGTAAGCCTCGCCGCGGTCGAAGTGGATCTCGGAGCAGGGACCGCACGGACCGGAACCGTGCTCCCAGAAGTTGTCGGCTTTGCCGAGGCGCACGATGCGGTCAGCGGGGACACCGATCTCCTTTTCCCAGATCTCGGCAGCCTCGTCATCGCTCTCGAAGACGGTGATCCAGAGCTTTTCCGCCGGGATGGCGAGCTTTTGGGTGAGGAATTCCCAGGCCCATGCGATCGCCTCGTGCTTGAAGTAGTCGCCGAAGGAGAAGTTGCCGAGCATCTCGAAGAAGGTGCCGTGGCGGGCGGTCTTGCCGACGCGCTCGATATCGGGGGTACGGATGCACTTCTGGCAGGTGGTGACGCGGACATTGGGCGGGACTGCCTGCCCGAGGAAATACTTTTTGAGCGGCGCCATGCCGGAATTGATGAGCAGCAGGGATTTGTCGCCCTGCGGCACGAGCGAAGCGCTGTCCATGCGGGTGTGATTTTTGCTCTCGAAGAAGGAGAGATACTGTTCACGGAGCTGATTTAAGCCTGTCCATTCCATATTGATCGGATTTCCTTTCATTTTGGCTGAGATGCGGTCATGCAGAGCGCATAACCATACATTGTATAGTATACTGCAAAATTTCGTTTTTGTCAATGGAAACGGAGAATGAGAAATGAGAAGTCTGAAGTGAGAAATGATTGCGGGGATTTCTGTTTCTTGTCCATAAACGTTCGTTCGACTCGACGCGGGGACTGAAAACCGGCATCATACACAATCAGCACCGATGGATTCGACCGGCGCTTTGTTCATCTATACGAATTGCCAAGAAAACTTGGCAAAGTGCTTGACAAGTTCACTTGGCAGTGCTATAATGCAAATAACAGAGATGCCAAGTCAACTTGGCATAAGAAACGGAGGTATCATCATGAACAAAGAAGAGATCCTTGCAAAAAGCCGTGACGAAAACAAGGGCGCCGACCTCGTCGAGCTCGAGGTCATGAGCCGCTCCCGCGGTGTCGCAGGCGCCGCCGCACTGTTCATCGGCGCAGTCATCAACCTGATCACCACAGTCGTTTTCAATGAGACCTACCAGATCTTCTGGGTCATGTTCTTCGGCTATTCCGCAGCACAGGGCATTTCAAAGTTCGTGTTCGCAAAGCGGCGCGGGCTGACACCGGGGCACACAAATTGGCTCGCATTCGGCATTTTCATGAGCATCATGACCGCATTTGCCGTATTCCGGCTGTTCTGGGGTCTCGTCAGGGAGCCGTTCTGATGGATGATTCGCTTGTTCTGAAAAACCGGCTCAGGGAGGTCCGCACCGAACAGGGGCTCTCGCAGGCGGAGCTCGCAAAGCTCGTCGGTGTCTCGCGCAATACCATCAGCTCGCTCGAGACCGGGCAGTTTCAGCCGACCGCCAAGCTCGCGCTGATCCTCTGCATCGCGCTCGACAAGAAATTCGAGGAGCTCTTCTATTTCGGCTGACCGCGCACGTTCACAGTTTATTCATTGACATTTTCCGCCGCAGATGGTATACTGAATCTGCGTATTCGGGTATGCGCAAATACCATTTGGAAAGAGGGAAACCTGCATGAACATTCTGAAACGGCTCGGCGCACTGCTCGCAGCCGGCACACTGCTGCTCTGTGCGGGCTGCACGAACGGCGGCTCCGGCAGCACCGCCGAATCCTCCGCGGCACCGAAGGAGGAGGTCAGCATCGCCATTCCTGAGAATGTGCTCGGTGCTGCCAGCACGATGGTTCCGACACTGGACCTTGACAAATATGCCATTCCGGAGGGCGAAGCGATGACCTTTGTCAAAAATCTCAAGATCGGCTGGAATCTCGGCAACACGTTCGATGCCTCCAACGCAAACCTCTCCGAGGCAAGTGAGCTCGACTACGAGAAGGCTTGGTGCGGCTGGATCACCACGACCGACAACATCGCCGCGATCAAGGCGGCAGGCTTCAACACCATCCGCATTCCGGTCTCGTGGCACAATCACGTCGACGAGAACAACAAAATCTCCGAGAAGTGGATGGCGCGCGTCAAGGAGGTCGTCGACTGGTGCCGCGCCTGTGACCTCTACGTCATCCTCAACACGCATCACGATATCGACGACAAGGGCTACTATCCCGACACGGCGAATTTCGAGCGCTCGAAGGCGTTTCTGACCGCCGTCTGGACGCAGATCGCCGAGACCTTCAAGGAATATGACGAGCACCTGATCCTCGAATCGCTGAACGAGCCGCGCCTGATGGGCACCACCGTCGAATGGTGGCTTGACAAGAACAAGGCAGAATGCGTCGACAGCGCCAACATCATCAACCAGCTCAATCAGATCTTTGTCGACACGGTGCGCGGCGTCGGCGGCGGCAACGCGACCCGCTGGCTGATGTGCCCGGGCTATGCGGCTTCTCCCGACGGCGCAATCTACGACGGCTTTGTCGTACCGACCGATGCGGCGGGGCATATCATCGTCTCGGTGCATGCCTACACGCCCTACAATTTCGCGCTGAACGCCGCGGGCACGAAGGATTTCCCGCTGGATTCCTCGTCGCCCAAGCAGGAGATCAACAATTTCATGGACAATCTCTACGGCAAATTTGTGGCGAAGGGCATCCCGGTCGTCATCGGCGAATTCGGCGCCCGCAACAAGGACAATCTGCAGGACAGAGTGAATTTCGCCGCATATTATGTCGCCTGTGCGCGTGCACGCGGCATCACCTGCGTCTGGTGGGACAACAACGCATTCACGGGCTCCGGCGAGAATTTCGGTCTGCTCGCCCGCCGCGACAACACCTTCCTCTATCCCGATATCGTGCAGGCACTCATGAAATACGCAGAATAAACAGAACGCCCCGGTGCAGTGATGCATCGGGGCGAAGCATTTGTTCAGTTCAGTGTGTAGCGGTCGCCGTGCGGGTCCTCGTAGACGCCGTCGCCGAGCGGCTTGAGCCAGACCTCATTGCCGTCCTTGTCCACGCCGGTGACCGGGTAGCCGATCGACCATTTGATCAGACCCGGCAGGAACAGCGCGATCGCAAAGAACGTGACCTTCCATGCGATCTTCCAACCGGTAAAATAGCACTCACGCTTGTGCTGACCGACCGTTTCGGGGGTGGAATACTTCTTGATGCGGCTCGCGGCAGGGCGTGAGATCAGCCAGCCGAACGCGGCAATGAGCAGAGCGCAGCCGCTGTACGCCAGACGCGTGCCGAATGTGACGGTCTCACCCCTCGACCCGAGAAGGTCCGCCGGCAGAAACAGTATTACGATCGCCAGAAGCCCGAAGACAACCATAACCGTGAGTCCGTCCGTGTAGAGATACGCCAGAAATCCGTTGTAGATCTTCTTGTGCTCCATATCAATATCCTCCGCTTTTGATTTCAGAGACCTGCTGTCTCTGTGCCCATTCTGGCATAAACGGAGTTTCTTGTTAACGAAGCGGGGCGGGAAACTTTTTTGCCTTGCCGGCTGATTCAGTTCAGGTCGACCGGCTCGAAGTCCCAGTCATGCCCCTGCGCGGTCGTGCGGTCCACGGTGTAGGTCTGCAGCGGCTGATCCTTCGCGGACTGCTCATAGAGCACGACCTCGATCATGTCGCTGTCGTCGATCACCGCCTCGGCATATTCGCTGACCGGCTCGCCCGCCGCCAGTGCCCGCGTGTTGTAATACAGCTTTGCCATTTCGCACAGGCGCGCGTTGGAAAAGAGCTTCAGCGCGCTGATTTTCGTATCGCCCTTGTACTGCCAGTCCTCCGTGGCGCCGCCGTACTGATATTTGTAGCTGACGGTGATGCCGTCGGCGGCATAGAGCTCGGCATCGGCGGTGTAGATCGAAGCGCCGCTGTCCGGGATAAACCCGAGCACGCCGTCCTTGAATGTGAAGCGGAAGGTCTCTGTCAGCCCGTTCTCCTGATGGAGCATGATGCCGGTGCCGTCCGCGTGAATCTCGTAATAGGTGTCAAAGCGGCGCAGCCCGTCGCCCTCGCCCGACCAGCGCGTACCGGTCCAGAGCCCCGGCGCAATGATATTGTTCTCGTCGAAGCGCTCGCCGTGCATGCCGTTGTCGCCGGTGTCTGCCGCGGTCGTCGTCGCCTCGGTGACGGTCGTGGTCGTCTCGGTGAGGGTCGTGGTCGTTTCGGCGGCGGTCGTGGTCGTCTCGGCGGCGGCGGTGGTGGTCTGCGCCGCGGTCGTAGTGGTCTCGGTGACAGTCGTGGTCTCCGCAGTGATGCTTTCGATGCCGCCGGCAGAGCTTGCCGCTTCGCCGCAGGCAGAGAGCCCGAGAAGTGCCGCTGTCAGCAGGCAGAGTGTGATGCGTTTCATATCCGCTTCCTCCCTTTTTCTGTGGTTCCGCAATCAGTATACCACATTCCGCCCAAAAACGCAAGCGGCAAGTGAGGGAGGAGGGCAAGTTCGGAGTGAGCAGTGAGGAGTTGTTCCGTCACCGACGTGAACGGTAGGAGGTAGGACGCAGCAACGGAACCATTTCTCACTTCTCACTTATCATTTCTAACTTCTCATTTCTAACTTCTCATTTCTAACTTCTCATTTCTCCCTCCGCCAAAAGGTTGCATTTCTCCGATTTTTGTGATATGATATAGGGAGAAGGACAACCGCTGCTTTCCGCAAATACAAAAGGAGGGATCACTATGGATTTCTGGGATGCTGTCAGCCGCGGCATGGGCAAGCTCGCAGACCGCCTCGACGCGCTCACAGACAGCCATTCGCAAAACCCCGATACCGCATTCTCCGTCCTGGACAAGGAATATTGCTGGGAGGACCTCGACTACGCCGGTGAATTCACCTTGCAGCGCCATGTCGTCGACGGCACCTGCCGCATCATCGACCGCCACAGAACCGTCGTCGACCGCGGCACCCTCGAGCAGCTCGAGCAGTCAATGGTCCGGCGCGCCGCACAGGCAGCCGCACTCCGCGATACCGGCGGGCTGGTCCTGCCCGGTCAGCCCGGTGCAGCCGTGCCCGATGCCAAGCCGACCGTCAGCCCCGTGCAGGCGCAGTACGGCGATATCATCGGCGTGGTGCGCGCAAACGGCGCCTATGAGCATTACGGCATCTATCTGAGCGACACCTGTATCGTGCATTACGCGATCCCCGCGAGCCGCTCCATCGGGCACGCGACCGTCCATGCGACCAATCTGCGCAACTTCCTGCGGCAGGATACGGAATATTTCGTACTGGATTTCCCGCGCCCCTATCAGCCGCCGGTGCGCATCGGCAATCAGGGCTCCGTGCCGCACACCGAGACCGTCTCGGAGGAGCTCGCCCGCCATCTGCAGCAGCAGTACGGCTATCACCTCTACACGCCCGAGGAGACCGTCGCGCGGGCAAGGTCGCGGCTGGGCGAGACAAGCTACAATTTCTTCACGAACAACTGCGAGCATTTCGTGATCTGGTGCAAGACCGGCGTCAGCGAATCGCTGCAGATCTCCGGGATGCTGCACTCGCTGCTCGGTGCACAGGGCTGGGAATTCCGCAAGCCCGCACTGCATTAACATACAGAAAGACCGCTTTTTCTGCACACAGAACGGCTGCCGGAGCCCCCGGCAGCCGTTTTCTTTTACTGTTTCAGCGTCAGCTCATTCAGCTCCAGAATCACCTCGTACATCACATTCGAGCCGAATTTGAATGCGGATGACTTGGCAGGCAGACGCTGAATATCGGTAAAGCCCGCTTTCCTTGCGATCTGAACAGCTCTGTCCATATGGTAATTGCTGCTGATGAGGACAACGGGCGCGTTCGGGTCGATCAGATTTGCCGCGTTCCGGAAATTCGCTTTGGTCGAATCCGCCTGATCCTCCAGAATCATCTGTTTCTCCGGGATTCCGCGCGCAAGCAGAATGTCGCGCATCACCGCGGCTTCTGTTTTTCCGGAATCATCCGCATTGCCGCCGGTCAGAATCGCCGATGCCTCCGGATGCTCCAGAAGGTATTGCTCTGCGGTATCCAAACGGCAGATCAGATCGTCGGTCGGTTTGCCGTTTTCGAGCGCTATGCCCAGCACGATGACATTCTGTGCGGCGCCGTCACTGCGGATACAGCTTCCGACACAGATTTTCCCGAAGAAAAAGAGCAGCACTGCCGTCACAGCGATCACAAGGATGCGCAGGAGCCAGCCGATGACCTTCAGTGCCGCGGGCTTCGGTTTTGTAAAGAAGCCGAACCGCACATCCGCTGCGAACAGCAGAAAAACCGCGCAGGCAGCCAGCTCATAGCAAAAGATTTTCCTGTAATCGCTCTGCAGGACCACGGAATTGATCCGGCGGATCATAATGACGGAAAGATAAACCGTAAATACCGCCCCGAGACCGAGCAGAATATCGCCGATGATTCGTGATGTTTTCATATGCGTTCGCTCCTCCTGTTGCAGACCGCTCCGGATTCAGGCATTCGGGGACGGCTGCCTTATTATACCATATCCGCCTCTGTTCGTCAACGTCACCCGCAAAAAAGCCCGAGGGCGACCTTGCAATCGCCTTCGGGCTCTCTGCCTTGTATCGGGAATACCGGGATCATTTCACCGGGACGACCCAGCCGAACGGATCGTCGAGCTTGCCCCACTGGATGCCGGTCATGGTGTCGTAGATCTTCTGCGAGATCGGACCGATCTTGTTGTTGTTGATCGTCATGACCTTGTCGCCCCACTTCAGGTGACCGACCGGGGAGATGACCGCCGCGGTGCCCGTGCCGAACACCTCGTCGAGCTTGCCTGCGTCGTAGGCATCCGAAATCTCCTGAATCGTGATTCTGCGCTCGGAGACCTTCATGCCCCAGCTCTTGGTCAGCTCGAGCACGGACTTTCTCGTGATGCCCGGCAGGATCGAGCCCTGCAGCGCCGGCGTCACAATCTCGCCGTCGATGACGAACATGATGTTCATCGCGCCGACCTCCTCGATGTACTTCTGCTCAACGCCGTCGAGCCAGAGCACCTGAGAATAGCCCTCCTTGTGCGCCTCGTCCTGACCGATCAGGGATGCTGCGTAGTTGCCGCCGGTCTTGGTGTAGCCCATGCCGCCGCGGACCGCGCGGACCCACTTCGGCTCCACATAGATTTTGACCGGATCAAGACCCGATGCGTAATATGCGCCGGACGGGGACAGGATGATGATGAACATATACTCATCGCCGGGCTTGACGCCGAGGAACGGGTCAACTGCGATGATGAACGGGCGGATATAGAGCGATGCGCCGTCGATGTGCGGGACCCAGTCCTTCTCGACCTTCAGCAGCTCCATCAGACCCTCCATTGCCATGTCGACCGGCAGCTCCGGGATGACCAGACGCTCATTGGAGCTGTTCAGGCGCTTGAAGTTCTCCTCGGGGCGGAAGAGCTGAATCTCGCCGTCCTCGCGGCGGTATGCCTTCAGACCCTCAAAGACCTCCTGACCGTAGTGCAGGCAGAGCGCTGCCGGGGAGAGCGAAAGATCGCCGTAGGGGACGATGCGTGCATCGTGCCAGCCCTTGCCGGTCGTATAGTCCATAATGAACATATAATCGGTAAAGACATGTCCAAAGCCCAGCTTGGACTCGTCGGCGGGTTTCGCCTTGAGGCTTGCAGCCTTCTCAAAACGAATGTCCATTTGTGTTTCCTCTTTTCTTTGGAATAGATTTGTATGTCAGGCCGAACGCCTTCACGGGGCTCAGCCGGCATTCCCTTCACGCGCTGATTCAGTCGTTCTTGGATTCCGTGCGCAGATAGCGGGGCGCATACTTGGTGCGGTAGACCTGCAGGGCATAGTTGACCGAAATCGCTGCCGAGCAGACGATCACGAGCAGAAATACAATTTTGAGAAATCTTTTCATATTGACGCTCCCTTCCTTCGCGGTAATGCGGACCGTGCCGTCCGCCGTCTTTATTATACCACATTATTACGAAAATTGCAATGGGTGTGAGGAAATAAGTCTGCCGGCACGCAAAACGGGAGCAAAACCGGAGAACGGTGCTGCCGCCTGCACGCTTCGCACACATGTCCGCGAGAAATGTGCGCTGTTTTTTTCGGTAATGCCGGATTTCGGGCATATCGCTTGACAGCGCACCGAAAACGCACTATATAAATAAGACCGCCGCGGCACAAAGCGGTTCCGTTTTGCACGGTTCGCACACATGCACACCCAAAAATCCGTGCCGTATTTTCTGTTTTGCCGTATTCTGCGTGACTCTATTGACATTTTGTGTACATTTCGTTATAATGAAAATGGATAGTTTTATCCGGCTGAAGAAGTAGTATCAGGATCCGAAGAGAGGAGGTATCCTGCATGACCGGAAAGAAAAAGGGCTTCACGCTGATCGAGCTGATCGTTGTCGTTGCGATCATCGGCGTGCTGTCCGCGATCCTTGTGCCCGCCATCATGGGCTATATTGACAAGTCGAAGAAGAAGTCGACCGTTGCGAACGCGAAGACGCTCTACACCGCGATCATGAATACGCTGCTGACCAGTGACACGATCTATGAATCCTTCTATACGAAGAAGTTCAAGAAAAATCAGGAGTGGTGGTTCAAGGCGAGCTACGACGGCGTCTGCAAGGAGTGGGCTGTCGGAAAGAACACCAAGGACACCGACGAATACTATGTGCTGAGCATGATGTGCCGCGTCGACGGCACCGCCCACAAGACCGGCGGCGCCAACCCCGACGTCATCATCAACACATGGGAGGACTGCGACGATAAACATTCGCATCAGGTGTTCATCGACTTTCTCAACAGCTCCTCCGATCTGGGTCCCAGTCAGCGCGGCGGCGACAGCTTCCCCGTGAAGATGCCCTATCAGAAGCGTCAGGACGGCAAGGACCTGCCGCTCGTGCGATGGCTGGTCTGCCGCAGAGTGTCCAATCCGGAGGTCATCGAGATCTGGGCAGGCGACGGCACCAAGGCAAAGAACGGTCCTGTGTACCGCGTGTTCCCGGACCCCGCATCCAATTATTCGTAAGGCAAAGCCCCGGCTCTTCCCGGGGCATTTCCTTTCCGGGCAGTGCCCGGCTCCGTTTTGACTCAAAGTCTGCGCAGCGGTCACTTTTTTCACACGTCTTTCATTGCATTTTTGCGAAGATTGTGGTATAATCAAGGAAAAGGAGGCGCACTCCCAATGGAAGCAGAAACGCGGGTCGCGGTCATCGCAATTCTGGTGCGCGACCGGCAGTCGGCGCAGAGCATCAACGAGCTGCTGCACGGCTGCGACAGCTACATCATCGGGCGCATGGGCATCCCCTACCGCCAGAAGAATCTCAGCATCATCAACATTGCCATTGATGCCCCGCAGGACACGGTCAGCCGGCTCTGCGGCGCGATCGGCAGGCTCCCGGGCGTCAGCGTCAAGACCGTCTACGCGCCGGGCGAATAATTTCATACGCAGATTGTCCTCTGATGCCAAAACGCGGGTGCGCCCCGTCTTGCGGCAGAAGTGCGGCAGCATCACGGATTTTACGGGACTGCTGTCTCCGCTCGCAAAGAGAGGAAACGGCAGCCCCGTTTTTTAAATTAGAAATGAGAAGTGATGAATGAGAAATGATTCCGTCGCTTTCACTCTTGCTGCAAAATGCGAAGTGAGCCGTGAGGAGTCGTTCCGTCATCCTGATTTTGACCGCAGCTTCTCACTCCGAATACCGCCTTCACAATCAGCAGCAGGAGTGACGGTGACAAATTCATTTCTCATTTCTAATTTCTCACTTCTCATTTTATAGGGTGTTTATATGAAAAAGCTCGCAATTTACGGCAAGGGCGGCATCGGGAAATCGACCCTCTGCTGCAATGTATCGGCGATCCTCGCCAAAAAAGGCATGCGCGTCATGCAGATCGGCTGCGACCCCAAAGCCGATTCCACCGCACTGCTGCACGGCGGACAGCGCATCCCGACCGTGCTCGGGCTCACGCGCGAAAAGGGCAGTGCCCTCGCGCTCACCGACGCCGTCTGCGAAACAGCTTCGGGCGTCATCTGCGTGGAGGCGGGCGGACCTGTGCCCGGGCTCGGGTGCGCGGGTCGCGGCATCATCAACGCGCTCGAATGGCTCGAGCGCATGGGCGCCTATGAGACCTACCGCCCCGACCTCGTGCTCTACGACGTGCTCGGCGACGTGGTCTGCGGCGGGTTTGCCATGCCGATGCGAAAGGGCTATGCCGACAGCGTCTTCGTGCTGACCTCCGGCGAGAAAATGTCTTGCTATGCCGCCGCCAATATCTGCATGGCGGCGCAGCAGTTCCGCAGCCGCGGCTATGCGCAGCTCGGCGGGCTGATCCTCAACCGGCGCGGCACACCCGGCGAAGACGCTGCCGTTCAGACGCTCGCAGACGATTTTGACACGACCGTGCTTGCGGCGCTCGACCGTGCGCCCGAATTCGCAGAGGCAGAAGCGCGCGGGCTGACCGTCGCGGAGGCATTTCCCGATTCGCAGGCGGCGCAGCAGCTCGCTGTCATTGCTGATGTGCTGCTGCGATCGGGCGGAGGGACAACGTGAACACACAATACGAACGCCCGCCCTTCATCCGCATTGCCGATGCCGATCGCACGGCGCTCTTCGCGGAGGGGCTCGAATACAACACGCCCGCGCGCGGCATGTGGAATATCGTCCACACAGGCATGCTGCTCCCCGGGGCACATCAGGTCTATGCCTGTGCACAGGGCTGTCTGCGCGGCGTCATTCTGACCGCTGCGGAGATGAACGCCCTCGACCGTCTGAGCTGGATCGCGGTCTCCGAGCAGGACCTGTTCGACGGCACACTCGAGCAGAGCATCATCGACGGCACTGCCGAGATCATCGGTCGGCTGCCCCGGCGCCCGCGCGTGATTTTGCTGTATCTCAGCTGCATCCACCTCTTTGCCGGGGTCGATTTTCCTGCGGTCATCGACGCGCTGTCGGAGATGTTTCCCGATATTCATTTCACCGACTGCTACATGACGCCGACCATGCGCAAAACCGTCGCACCTGCGGTGAAAATGGCAGAGCAGCTCTATGACGCGCTGCAGCCGCTCCCGGTCAACGGAAAATCGGTGAACATCATCGGCAACGACCGCCCGACGCAGCCCGACTGCGAGCTCCTTCGCATTCTGCGGGAGAACGGCTTCACCGTCCGCGACCTGACCGAATGCCGGACGCATGCGGACTATCTGCAAATGGCGGAGAGCGCACACAATCTGACGTATCTGCCGGTCGGCAGGCAGGCGGGCGAGACGCTCAGCCGGCGGCTCGGCACAAAGCATCTGCATCTGCCGGTGAGCTATGATTATGATACAATCACGGCGAATTACCGCGTGCTCTGCGATGCGCTGGCGATTCCCTGCCCCGATTTTTCGGCGGATATTGCCGCGGCGGAGCAGGCGCTCGGCGAAGCGCGCAGGGTGATCGGCGATGCGCCCGTCGTGATCGACTACACCGCAGTGCCCTGTCCGTTTTCGCTCGCGGAAATGCTGCTCCTGCACGGATTTTCGGTGCAGTGCGTGATCGCGGACAGTGCGGCGGGCGAGGAGACTGCTTTTGACCGCCTTGCCGCGGCTGCGCCCGACCTGCTGATCTGTCAGGCGGTGAATGTCAACATGCTGCACGCGCACGAATCGGCTTCCGGCGATGCGCTCTGCATCGGGCAGAAGGCGGCGTATTATTTCGCCTCCGACCGCTTTGTCAATATCGTGATGAACGGCGGCTTTTACGGCTTTGCCGGCATTCGCGCCCTTGCGCTGGCGATGACCGACGCATTCCTGCATCCGAAGGACCGCCGCGCCGTGCTCCGCCACAAGGGCATTGGCTGCGAAAGCTGCCTTTCGTGAGGTAGGAGGGAGGAGTTGTCAAATCCATCGCGAAACGATACCGCCATTATTCGTTATTCTTTATTCTTTCTTCTTTCCCCCCGCCCCTCTCTCCTGAATGACCCTCAGCGGCAGGAATAACGGCACCGGAACCATTCCGCATTCACCTCCTCACTCCTCACTTCTAACGCCTGACTTGACCTCCGCATTTCTCATTCCTCATTTCTCATTTCTCATTTTATCGGGGTTTTCACATGAGTATTGTATCAGCTGTTCTGCCGTGCTATGCCGCCGATACCGCGGGGGTCTGCTCGGCGCTCTACGAAATGGGCGGCATGACCGTCGTGCACGACGCCTCGGGCTGCAATTCCACCTACGCGACCCACGACGAGCCGCGCTGGGAGACCGTCCATGCCGATATCTACATCTCCGCGCTCACCGAAATGGACGCGATCATGGGCAACGACGGGAAATTCATCGCGGATGTGACCGCCGCCGCGCACGACCGCAAGCCGAAATTCATCGCGATCTGCGGGTCGCCCATGCCGATGATGACCGGCACCGATTTCGACGCCGCGGCTGCGGAGATCGAAGCGCGAACCGGGCTGCGCTGCTTTGCAATTCACACAAACGGCATGAACGACTATCTCGCGGGCGCTGCCGACGCGCTGCTTGCAGTCACGCAGGAATTCGCGCAGATACGCGAAAAAGCAAAGGGCATCGGGGTCAGCATCCTCGGGGCGACGCCGCTGGATTTCGGGCTCTCCGGCACGGTCGGGAGCCTGCGCACATGGCTCACGGAGAACGGCTTTTCGGTCGTGAGCTGTCTGGCGGTCGGGCAGATCGATCTTGAACACGCCGCTTCTGCAAGCGTCAGCCTTGTCATTTCGCAGACGGGGCTGAAGGCGGCGCAGTATCTGCACGCGCGCTTCGGCATCCCCTATGTCTGCGGGCTGCCGGTCGGAACGCTCGCACCGGTGATCGCGGATGCGCTGCGGCGATCGGCACAGACCGGCGCATGCGCCTTTCCCTGTGCAATGCGCAAGCCCGGCGATCATGTCGTGATCGGCGAGGGCATCGCTGCGGGGTCGGTCGCGGCGGCATCGGGCGGCAGGGTGCTGCATCCGCTGGCATGTGCGCCGCAGATCGCGCACCCGGACGATCTGCATGTGCCCGACGAGCGCTCGGTGAAGGAGGCGCTCGAAGGTCTGCAGCCGGCACAGGTGACCGCAGACCCGTTTTATCGGTATGTGCTGCCAAAGGGGACGCGGCTGAACGCGCTGCCGCATTTTGCCTTTTCCGGGCGCTGCTTTGAAACGGAAATCCCCGATCTCATCGGGCGGGCGTGCAGATAACAAGAATCTGAAATCGAGGAAAATATGATTAAACTTGCAATTTACGGCAAAGGCGGGATCGGGAAATCGACCTGCACGGCAAATCTTTCGGCGGCGCTGGCAGTGCGCGGGCTGCGGGTCATCCAGATCGGCTGCGACCCGAAAGCCGATTCGACGGTCAACCTGCTCGGCGGCAGAGCGGTCACGCCCGTGATGGACTGGCTGCGCGCGCATGACGACGACCCCGGGGAATACGAGGAGATCAGCGCGGTCGGCTACGGCGGCGTGCTCTGCATCGAGACCGGCGGACCGACGCCCGGGCTCGGCTGCGCGGGGCGGGGCATTATCACGACCTTTTCGCTGCTGGAACGGCTGCGGCTCTTCGAGCGCTTTCAGCCCGACGCCGTGCTCTATGACGTGCTCGGCGATGTGGTCTGCGGGGGCTTTGCCGCGCCGATCAGGGAGGGCTATGCCGAGGACGTGCTCATCGTGACCTCCGGCGAAAAAATGGCGCTCTACGCGGCAAACAACATCAATTCGGCAGTGCACAATTTTGAGGACCGCGGCTATGCAAAGGTGCGCGGACTGATCCTCAACCGCCGCAATGTCCCCGGCGAGGACGCGAAGGTGCGGGCGTTTGCGGAATCCGCCGGACTTCCGATCGCCGCGGATATCCCGCGCTCGGACGAGATCAGCCGCTGCGAGGACATGGGACAGACCGTGATCGAGGGCGCGCCGGATTCCGAGGCGGCAAAGCGCTTCTTCGCACTCGCAGACAAGCTGCTGACAAGGTAGGAGTTAGGAGGGAGCAGGTAGGAGGTCAGGTTAGGAGTGAGGCGTGAGGAGTCAGAAGATGTTCCGTCGCTTTCATTTCTGCCGATGAAACAAGGGCTTTGTGAATTTGCCTGCAAACTCACAGCTCATTCAAAATAATCCGCGCAAGCGGATACCGCCATGATTCATTCTTCTTTCCCCTGCCCCTCAGCGGCAGGAATCAACGGCGCCGGAATCATTCCGCATTCACTTCCTCCCTCCTACCTTCTCCCTCCTACCTTCTCCCTCCTACCTTCTCCCTCCAACCTTTCCACTTGGGGTGAATTATATGACACACGCTTACTCTATCACCGCGGCGGAGCTGGCAGCGCGGGGCTTTGGCGATCTGCCCGACGAGCTCACGCAGGCAAAGCACATGATCTACAGCTCGCCTGCCACGCTCGATTTCAACTCTCCCGGCGCAAAGGGCTTCGGCGTCAAGCGCGCGGGGCTCTCGATCCCGGGCTCTGTGATGCTGCTGGTCGCGCCGGGCTGCTGCGGGCGCAATACCGCGCTGCTCAATGAGATCGGCTATCACGAGCGCTTCTTCTATCTGATGCTCGACGACACCGACCTTGTCACCGGGCGCTATCTCAATAAGATCCCGAAGGCATGTGCCGAAATCCTCGGGGAGCTCGACGCCCCGCCGACGGCATTCATGCTCTGCTTCACCTGCGCCGACGCTTTGCTCGGCACCGACGGCGAACGCATCTGCCGGCAGGTGAAAGCGCAGACCGGTATCCCGGCTGTCCCCGCGTATATGTACGCGCTGACCAGAGAGCAGCGCGTGCACCCGATGGCGCTGACCCGAAAATCGGTCTATGCGCTGCTCGAAAAGCAACCGCGCGTTTCGACTGCCTGCAATCTGATGGGATATTTCACCGCGCTGGAGGACGGCTGCGAAATCTATCCCCTGCTCAAAAGCGCCGGCATCAGAACGATCGGCGAGATCGGGCGCTGCCGGACCTTTGCCGATTATCAGGCGTTGTCGCGGGCGAATTTCAATCTGGTGCTGAGCGCCGAGGCACGCTATGCCGCGCAGGATTTACAGGAACGTCTCGGCATCCCGTTCATCGAGCTGACGCGCCTCTACCGCATCGACAAGATTCACAATCAATATAAGCTGCTCGGGCAGGCGATCGGCGCGGAGCTCGACGACATGGACTTCTATCAGGACACGCTCGACTGCATCGAAGCGTTCCGGGCGCAGTTCGGCGCACTGCGGTTCGCGGTCGGGGAATGCCTGAATGCGGACAGCTTCGAGCTGGCGCTGGCGCTGACCGAATACGGCTTTTCGGTGCCGGAGATCTACGGCACGGTCGGCGAGCGCAATTTTGTCTATATCAAGCGGCTGGCGGCGCTGTCGCCTGAGACGCGCATCTTCTCGAATCTCTCGCCGACGATGCTGCACTACACCCGCGAAACGGAGATCGACGCGGCGATCGGCAATGACGCTGCGTATTATCACAGGGACCGCCCCGGCGTCGGCTTTCAGGAGGAGACACAGCCCTTTGGCTACCGCGGCGTGACGATGCTCTTTGAGCAGCTCACTGCCGCAATGCGCAGGGAGGAGGGAGCAGGGAGCAGGTAGGAGGTAGGAGGTAGGAGGCAGAAAGTGAGTTAGCAGTTAGCAGTTAGGAGTGAGAAGTTGTTCCGTCACCGTCACTTCTTCTGCTGATTGAGAGAGCATTGGGAGTTGTGCGTTAAAGAAGGCGCGAACAGCGCCGTGTCACAACGCTACTTGGGAGGCTCCGCGTAAATGCGACCGGAGGAAAGTGCCAGCCCGGGCTCCGGGCTGAGGGGCGGGAGAAAGAAAAGAAGAAAGAATAGCGAATAAAGAATAATGGTGGTATCCGCTTGCGCGGATGGATTTTGAATGGAGCTTGCGCCCCAAACCCCGCCGTGCACCCTGCGTTTCGTGACGGAATGAAGATAACGGAACAACTCCTCACTTCTCACTCCTCACTTCTCATTTCTCACTTCTCATTTCTCACTTCTCATTTCTCACTTCTCATTTCTCACTTCTCACTTCTCATTTCTCATTTCTCATTTCCGGAAAGGTATCAATGCATGAGTAAGCTATTGACCCATTTATCGCCGTTTGCGCCGGATGATTCGGGCGCCTGTGCGGTATTATATGAGCTGGGCGGCATCACGGTCATCTGCGACGCGGGCGGCTGCACCGGCAATGTCTGCGGCTACGACGAGCCCCGCTGGCACGAGCAGAGATCTGCCGTGTTCAGCGCGGGGCTGCGCGACATGGACGCGATCATGGGGCGCGACGACCTCCTGATCGAAAAGCTCGCGAAAATCTGCACGCAGATTCCGGCGACATTCACCGCGCTGGTCGGGACACCCGTGCCCGCCGTCATCGCGACCGACTTCCGCGCACTCGCCCGCATGGCGGAGAAGAAAACCGGTCTGCCCTGCATCACGCTCGAGACCGACGGCACCCGCTATTATGATTTCGGCGCGTCGCTCGCCTATGAGCGGCTGTTCCGGCGCTTTGCGATCGGTGAACACCCGGTGCAGAAGGGTCTGCTCGGCGTGCTCGGCGCGACCCCGACAGACCTGAACCTGACCCGCCCCGATGCGGTCATCTCGGCATTCCGGGCGCAGGGCTGGCAGGAGGTTCTCTGCTTCGGCATGGGCAGCGGGCTGGACGCGATCGCGCGCGCCGGTGCCTGCGAGCAGATCGCGGTGATCGCACCCAGCGGACTGAAAGCCGCAGAATATCTCAAGGAGCGCTACGGCACGCCGTATTTCACGGCATGTCCGGTGCTGCCGCAGGAAACGGTCACGCAGGCAAAAGCGCTCCGCGGCAGGCGCGTGCTGATCGTGCACCAGCAGCTTGCGGCATACGCAATGGCAGAGCAGCTCGCGGACTGCGAATGCGAATGCGGCACATGGTTCATGCACGACGCGCGCTTTGAGGAAAACACGGATTACGAATTCCGCACAGAGGCGGCGTTCCGCGAAACGGCACAGGCATTCGATGTCGTGATCGCGGACCGCATGCTCCGGCGCGCCGCAGGGAAATTCGCCGGAGAGTGGATCGACTTTCCGCATTTTGCGGTATCGGGCAGACTGAAATGAGGCGCAGGCAATGGCAAAGACAGACGAAGTGATCGCGGCGGCAAGGCAGGGCTTTGAGGCAGCATTCGCGGAGCAGCATTTTTATGAGAAGCAGACCCGCGACGATTCGCATTTGCAGGCGCTCCTCGGGATTTTGCCGGTCACACAGGGCATGCGCGTGCTCGACCTCGGCACCGGCAGCGGGTATCTCGCATTCGCGCTTGCAGAGCAGTTTCCGCATGCGGCGGTGACCGGGCTGGATATTGCACAACGCACGCTGGCGGAAAATCAGCGCAGGGCGGATGCGGCACAGATGCGGAATCTGCGCTTTGTCAGCTATGACGGCGGCGCATTTCCGTTTCAAGACGGCGCCTTCGATCTCGTTCTGTCCCGGTATGCGCTGCACCATTTCCCGGAGATCGGGAGCAGCCTCGCGGAGATATCCCGCGTGCTGACGGATCGGGGGCATTTCCTCCTCTCCGACCCCGCCCCGGATGCGGGCGACGCCGGCGGCTTTCTCGATGCGTTCATGCGCGTAAAGCCCGACGGGCATGTCCGCTTTTACAGCGCGGCGGAATGGGAATCGCTCTGCGCGGCGCACGGACTGACGCCGGTACGGGCATTTCAGAGCAGCATCCGCTTTCCGCGGCACATGCAGCCGGAATATGCGGCGCTCATCAGCCGTTTCGGCAGAGGCATCACCGATCGATATGATGTGCAGGTCAGGGGCGATGAAGTCTATGTGACCGCGCAGGTGAATAATATGCTGTTCTGCAAATCAGCAAGCACTCGGAGGAATACATGAAAACGAAAAAACGCAGGCTCCTGACCGGCATTCTGATCGCGGTGCCGCTGCTGCTGATTCTGGCGGCGATCGGCTTTTTCCAGTTCACCGGCGACGGCTACCGCATGAGCGTGCCCTATCGCAGCGGCTACACCGAAATATCCCCGCATGTCTATGTCGGTGCGGACTGCAGAACCGACCGTGAGACGCTGCTTTCGCTCTGCGGGCAGGCGCGCGAACGGGTCAGTGCGCTCTTCGGGGATTTGCAGAGCGACCCGGTCGTCATCTTCTCCGGTGACGAAGCGGGCAGCAGGCTCGGCGGCGACCACGACACAAGTACGCTGCTGTTTCCCGCAAAGCAGAGCTATATTTCGGTCACCGACCAATACTGCGAGCTCGATATCATCGCGCATGAGATGACCCACGCGGAGCTGCATGCGCGGCTGAACAGCAAGGCGCTGAAGGCGCTCCCGACATGGTTTGACGAGGGGCTTGCCACGCAGAACGACTACCGTGCGCAGTACAGCGCGGAGGAGTGGGAGAAGCAGACCGATTCGGGCAAAAGTGTCGTCGCGCCCGCCGATATGGACACGCGCGCGGAATTCTACGCGGGCACGGCAGACGACCGGCGCTTCCGGTATCTCTGCGCAAAGCACGAGGTCGCAGTGTGGCTCTCGGAAAACGGGCGTGAGGGGCTCATGGCGCTGATTGACAAACTGAATGCAGGCACTGATTTTCAGACTTGCTTATTTGATATCAACCGTGAGAGGTGATACTGTGATCCGTGAGGCAATGCAGCAGGATCTGTTCGGTCTGCTGCGGTTATACACATTTCTGCACGAAACGTCTGTGCCGGAGGACAGCGCGGCGCTGCAGGCGCTCTGGGCGCGGATCCTCGAAAATCCGGACTATCATCTGATCGTCGCGGAAGAGGACGGACAGATCGTCTCGAGCTGCACCTGTCTGATCGTGCCGAATCTGACGCATGTGCAGCGACCCTATGCACTGATCGAAAATGTCGTGACCGCTGCCGCTTACCGCGGGCGCGGGCTGGCAGCGGGCTGTCTTGCCTTTGCAAAGGAGATCGCGCTGCGGGAGAATTGCTATAAGCTGATGCTGATGACCGGCTCGCAGGAGGAAAGCACGCTCCGTTTCTACGAGCGCGCAGGCTACGACAAAACAGGCAAGACCGGCTTTGTGATGTGGCTCTGACGCGGCGCGGGCAGACGAGGCGGCTTCGCGTATTTCTCATTTATCACTTGACAAAGGGGGCTTGTGCATGACAGTCTGTTACCGGATCTTCGGCATTGTGCAGGGGGTCGGGTTCCGCCCGTTCACCGCGGTCACAGCCGCGCAATACGGCATCCGCGGCACGGTCGCGAACAAGGGCTCCTATGTCGAGATCATCGCGCAGGGAGAACCGGAGCGTCTCTCTGCCTTTGCCGATGCCGTTTCGCATACGCCCCCGGAGCGCGCCGTCATTCTCGATCTGGAGCAGGCGGAATGCGCCCCCGGGGAATATCCCGAATTCGACGCATTTACAATCATTGAGAGCGAGCACGAGCCCGGCGATATTTTCGTATCGCCCGATATCGCGACCTGCGACAAATGCCGTGCAGAGCTCTTTGACCCGCAGAACCGCCGGTATCTGCACCCGTTTATCAACTGCACCCAGTGCGGTCCGCGGCTGACGATCCTTGACCGCATGCCCTATGACCGCGCACGCACGAGCATGGCGGAATTCCCGATGTGCCGCGCCTGTGCGGACGAATATTTCAGCCCGGCGACCCGCCGCTTCGATGCACAGCCGGTCTGCTGCAATGCCTGCGGACCCGGGGTCTGCATCATCGGCTCTGAGCTCCGCGGCGGCGATGCGATCACGGCGGCGCGGCAGGCGATCGCGGCGGGCAAAATCATCGCGGTCAAGGGCATCGGCGGGTTTCACCTGTGCTGCGATGCGAAAAACAGCGCGGCAGTCCGCCGCCTGCGCACGCGCAAGAAGCGCCCGACAAAGCCGTTTGCACTGATGCTGCGCGATATGGAGACCGTCCGCCGCGAATGCAGGCTGCAGCCCGGGCAGGAGGCATGGCTCACCGGCTGGCAAAAGCCGATTTTGCTGCTGCAGAAGGGCGAAAATATGTCGGTCTGTGAGGAGATCGCGCCGGACAACGAAACCGTCGGCGTCATGCTGCCCTATGCCCCGCTGCAGATGCTGCTCTTTGATTATCCCGACGGCATCCGGATGACCGACTGCCTTGTCATGACGAGCGGCAATGCACGCGGCGCGCCGATCTGCCGCAGCGACGCGGACGCGCAGAAGGAGATCGCGGGCTTCTGCGACCTGATGCTCTCGCATGACCGCAAAATCCGCATCCGCGCCGACGATTCGGTCTGCGACTGGCTCTTCGGCAAGCCCTATATGATCCGGCGTTCGCGCGGGTTTGCGCCGCTGCCGGTCATGCTCCGCCATGCGGGCGATGCACAGGTGCTCGCGATCGGCGGCGAGCTCAAAAACAGCTTCTGCATCGCGAAAAACGGTCTGCTCTATGCGTCGCCCTATATCGGCGACACGGCGGATATCCGCACGGTCAGCGCCCTGCGCGAATCGGTCGGGCGGATGTGTGACCTGCTCGAAGCCGAACCGCAGGCGGTCGTCTGCGATACCCACCCGCTCTACAGCACCGTCACGGTCGCGGAGGAGATCGCGGGGGAGCGGGGCATCCCGCTGCTGCGCGTGCAGCACCACTACGCGCATATTCTCTCGTGCATGGCGGAAAACCGCTGCACGGAGCCGGTTCTGGGGCTGAGCCTTGACGGCACCGGCTACGGCGACGACGGCACGGTCTGGGGCGGCGAGCTGCTGCTCTGCAACCCGCAGCATTACCGCAGAATCGGGCATATCCGGCCGTTTCTGCAGGTCGGCGGCGATGCGTCCGCACGCGAGGGCTGGCGCATTGCGGCATCGCTGCTCGGCGACCCCGCACAGTGTGAGGCGCTCGGCATCTGCACGGCACAGGAGGCGACCGTGATCGGCAATATGGCGCGGCTGCAGGTCAACACCGTGACCTCGACCAGTGCCGGACGCATCTTCGACGCGGTCTCGGCGGTGCTCGGCATCCGGCGCACGTCGACCTTTGAGGGCGAGGCATCGACCGCACTGATGGCGGCGGCGGAGCGATACGAAGCACAGCACGGCGGCTGCCCGCACGGTCTGCCTGCCGCGGTGCGGGACGGCGTGATGGACACGACGGCACTGGTGCGCGAGATCGCGGCAAAGCGGCTTTCCGGCGGGGACGCGGGCGCGCTCGCGTATGCGTTTCACAGTGCAATGGCTGAGCTGCTGCTGACCGCGTGCATCGGTGCGCGTGCAGAGACCGGCGTCAGTCTCTGTGCGCTGAGCGGCGGCGTCTTCCAGAACCGGCTGCTGATGCGGATGCTGGTCCCGCGGCTCAAAGCGGCGGATTTCACGGTGCTGCGGCACAGCCTGTTCCCCCCGAATGACGGCGGCATCTGCATCGGGCAGGCGCTTTATGGAATTCGGAATGCGGAATAAAAGGTAGGAAGCAGGAGGTAGGAGGGAGGAAGTGAATGCGGAATTGCTGACAGTCGTATCAGCAGCGAAAGAACGGATAACGGAACAACCGCCTCACTCCGGACGCACCTCCTACCTGCTCCCTCCTACTACTCAAAGAAACGGTGATCATATGAACACAGAAATCAAACAGGTGACGGACAACAAACGGCAATATCTTCCGCTGCTGCTTCTGGCTGACGAGCAGGAGGATATGATCGACCGCTATCTGGACCGCGGCGCGATGTATGTGCTCCGCGACCGCCCGGGGCATGTCATTGCGGAATGCGTCGTGACCGACGAGGGCGGCGGCGTGCTCGAGATTCAGAATCTCGCCGTTCTGCCGGAGTATCAGCGCAGGGGCTGCGGAAAAATGCTGGTACAGTTTCTGGAAACGCACGATCGCGGCGGCTATTCGGTCCTGCGGGTCGGCACAAGCCCGGGCAATGTCCCGTTCTATGAGGCTTGCGGCTTCCGGCAGCATCACATCGAGCCCGGCTATTTCACAGCGCACTACGGTCACCCGATCTATGAGGACGGCGTGCAGCTGACCGACCGCATCTGCCTGCAAAAGAGGATCGGACCGTGATGCGCGAAATATCGCCCGATCGGTTTCCGGAATACCGCAAAGCGGCGCTTGCCTGCTGCGACTGCGTCTATCCGCTGTCGGTCGCGGAGGGCGTGCAGGCAGGGCGGATCTTCACGCTCGGGGAATCGGTGCTCTTCCGGCATTTCTGCGGCTTTGCATTTCTTGCGGGCACGCCGGACACAGCTGCGCTCTGCGAGTTGCGCGAACGCATATTGCACGCAGATACGCGCTTTCTGCTGATCACCGACGACAGCGCGGTCACGGCATTTTTCGCGGACGACCCCGCATTTGAGATATCACAGCGCGTGTATTATTCGGGCGTGTGCGAGATATCGCCGCCCGCTCTGCCGCAGGGCTTCACGCTGCGGGCGATCGACGCGGAATGGCTCCCGCGGCTGCGCGGAAGAATCGTTCCGGCGTTTTCGTGGGATTCCCCGGCGCGCTTCCTGCAAAACGGCTTCGGGTACTGCATCACGCAGGGCGACCAAGCGGCTGCATGGGCATTCACGGCGGCGGTCACGTCGCTGCACTGCGATATCGGCGTGGAGACGCTGCCCGAATTCCGCGGCATGGGGCTGGCAAAATGTGCGGCTTACGCGGTGCTGCAGGAGGCGCAGAGCCCGCGCGATTGTATCCGGAGGGAAATGCCGGCGGGGGCTCCCCGCTGGGCGCATCACATTGACAACATCGGTTCGATGAAAACCGCGCTGGCACTGGGCTTTCAGCGCGAAAAGGAATGCCGGGTCATTTCGGTGAGAAATCGCTTCTGACTTCTCACTGTTCCCTGTCAAATCAATCAAACAATACGGAGGTAAAACATCATGTGTGTCGGATTATCTGCAAGAGTCGTAAAAGTGGAAGAGGGCACTGCGCTGATCGACGCAGGCGGTGCCAAGAGAGAGGTCAGCGCGGGCGTGCTCGATGACCTCGAGCCGGGCGACTATGTGATGGTGCATGCCGGCGTCGCGATCGCGAAGATCGCCTCGGACGACGCCGATGAGGCAGACACGGTCATGGAGGAACTGCTGTGAACGATAGTATGAAACGGGCGCGCGAGATCATCACGTCCTATGCGGGGCGCCCGCTGCGCATCATGGAGGTCTGCGGCACGCACACGCACGAAATTTTCCGGCTCGGCATCCGCAGACTGCTCCCCGAACAGATCGAGCTGATCTCCGGTCCGGGCTGTCCGGTCTGCGTGACGGCGGTCGGGTTTATCGACGAAGCGATCTGGCTCGCGCTCGAAAAGGGCTGCATCATCTGCACCTTCGGCGATCTGATCCGCGTGCCGGGCACGGAAATGAGCCTTGCGGGGGCGCGTGCCAAAGGTGCGGATATCCGCCCGGTATATTCCCCGCTCGATGCGGTCGCGCTGGCAAAGGAGAATCCCGACAGACAGGTCGTGTTCCTCGCGGTCGGCTTTGAGACCACGACCCCCGCGGCTTGTCTTGCGGCAAAGCAGGCGCGGGAGGCAAATCTTCGGAATTTCTCGCTGCTGACCGCCAACAAAACCATGCCGAATGCCTATCAGGCGCTGGTCGGCGCAGCGGATGCGTTTTTATACCCCGGGCATGTCAACGCGATCACCGGCAATGCGACCTGCATCCGGCTCTGTGAGGAGCAGGGCGTTTCGGGCGTTGTCGCGGGCTTTACCGCGAGTGAGCTGCTCACTGCCCTTGCCGTGACGGTCCGGCTGCTGAGCACCTCGAAGGAGCCCTTTTTCCGCAACTGCTATCCGCGCGTGGTGAAGGACGAGGGCAATTTAGCGGCACAGCGCATCATGGCAGAGGTGATGGAGCCCTGCGACAGCGAATGGCGGGGCTTGGGGCTGATTCCGCAGTCGGGCATGAAGCTGCGCGCGGAATTTGCCGATTATGACGCGCGCCTGAAATATGCGATGCCGGTCATCACGGGCAAGCCCAATCCCGCATGCCGCTGCGGCGATGTGCTGCAGGGCAAAATTCGCCCCTGTGACTGCAAGGTGTTCGGCAAGGTCTGCACACCCATGCACCCGGTCGGTGCGTGCATGGTCTCCGACGAGGGCGCGTGCGCGGCGTACTACCAGTATTCGTGAAGTGAGAAACGGGAAATGAGAAATGGTTGAGGTAGGAGGTAGGAGGTCGAGTTCGCAGTTAGGAGTGAGGAGTGAGGAGTTGTTCCGTTCACTTCACTTCTTCTGCTGATAAAGCAATTTTGGGAGCCATTACGCCATAAGAAGGCGCTTTAGCGCCGTGCAGTCACGCCTGCTGGGCGGCTCCGCGTAAAAGCACCCGGAGGGAAACGCCTGCCCGGGCTCCGGGCTGGGATGCCGCTGCCGCTTTTGCAGAGCGCTGTCCGTGGCGTGCGGGCGCATATCTTGCACGGCTCATGCGGGAGAACCGCTTTGCCGCATGGGAGCGTGTCTTTGCCGCCTTTGACGGCGAACAGCCGGTCGGCTTCTGCACGCTGACCGCAAAGGACGAGATGCCGCAATGCTGTGCGTTTACGCCGTTTATCGGGTTTGTGTTCGTCGGTGAAGCATACCGCGGGAATCGCCTTTCAGAGCAGCTCATCGCGGCAGCATGTGCCTATGCAAAAGCGCTCGGCTATGCGAATATCTATCTCACAAGCGACGAGCAGGGGCTCTATGAGAAATACGGCTTTGTGAGAGCCGGCGCTGTCATCACCGCGCGCGGCGAAGAAACGCAGTTGTTTACGAAAGGATTATAGAGATCAATATGGAACCGCATGATTATATTGTCACGGACATTCAGGGCGATTACGCCTATTTGCAGCAGACCGATGCAGACGGCGCAGAGCCGTTTCAGGTCGCGATGGCGCTGCTGCCGCCTCAGACCGATATCGGCACAAGGCTGCACGGCTTTATGGGATTTTTTGAAGTGATCTGAGGAGGAACATATGCAAAAAGCGATCGAAGAAATGCAGGCGCTCGGCAGAATGCCTGACGAATCCGCAGATGCCCCGTCCGATGCGGTTGTGGACCGGTGGCAGACGCTGACGGAAGAAATCACGCTTCCGGTCACAAAGGAGGAAGCGGCAGTTCTGCTCACGCTGTTTCCGGAGGAGGACCTCTTCGGGCTTGCGTGGGATCTGATGCAGGCGGTCGAATCGCTGCTGCCGGAGGTTGTCTCACCGGCGGAATACCGCGCGCTGATTCAGACATGCGTCAGCAGGGAATGGCGCGAAACAATGGAAATACGTCTCAACAACTGGGAGAAAAAGGAGAATGGCAATGGATGACAAGACCGTAACGCTTGCGCACGGCGCGGGCGGCACACAGACCAATGAGCTGATCGACCGCGTTTTCAAGGCGCACTTTGCAAACCCGCTCTTCACGGGCGACGACGCCGCAGTGCTCCCGCCGATCCGCGGCAGAATCGCGACCTCCACGGACGGCTTTATCGTGTCGCCGTGGAAATTCCCGGGCGGCAATATCGGCAAGCTGTCGATCTGCGGCACGGTCAACGACCTCTCCTGCATGGGCGCAAAGCCGCTCTATCTGACCTGCGGCTTTGTCATTGAGGAGGGCTTTTCGCTCGGCGCGCTTGAGGAGATCGCCGCGGCAATGGAGAAAACCGCCGCTGAGGTCGGGGTGCGCATTGTCGCGGGCGACACGAAGGTCGCGGGCAGGGGGCAGTGCGACGGCGTCTTCATCAACACGACCGGCATCGGCGAGATCCTCCCGCAGGCAAACACCTCCGGCACGCTGGCAAAGCCCGGCGACGCGGTCATCGTCTCCGGCGACGTGGGGCGGCACGGCTGCACGATTCTGATAGCGCGCAATGATTTCGGCATTGCATCGGACGTGGACAGCGACTGCGCGCCGCTCTGGGGCACGGTCGAGGCGCTCTATCAGGCGACTGACGGCATCCATGTCATCCGCGACGCGACCAGAGGCGGCGTCGGCACGGTGCTCTATGAGATCGCGGGGCAGAGCGGCGTCGGCATTGCGATCGACGCGCCTGCTGTGCCGGTCGACCCGCGCGTGAAGGGCGTCTGCGGGATGCTGGGGCTGGAGCCGCTGTATCTGGCATGTGAGGGCAGACTGGTCATCATCGCGCCGCAGGAGCAGGCGGAGAAGATCGTTGACACGCTGCGCGGCTGCAAATATTCGCAGAACGCGGCAATCATCGGGCGGGTGACAGAAGAAAACGCCGGGCGCGTCATCATGGAGACGGAGATCGGCACGCAGACCGTCCTCCCGCAGCCAAAGGGCGAGCTGCTGCCGCGCATCTGCTGAAAATGAGAAATGAGAAGTGAGAAATGAACGCGGGGATTCTGAGGCGGGAGGACAAGTTCGGCGTGAGGAGTTGTTCCGTCCATTCCGTTTCCTGTTCTTGACCGTTTTTCCGCATTCATCCGCTCCGGGCAGCCCCGCCGCAATCATTACAAAACAGTTACGATTCCGAAAAGCGCTTGACAATTTCGTGTAAAACAGTTATAATAATGACAATTTTACGAAAGGAGGACAGCCCCATGAAATGCAGATTTCTCTATCACAGCTTCAACAGAACCGAATATTTCGCCGCAGCAGGGGCTATCCTGTCATAGACCCGGAGTCTCTCCGTGTCCCTATGATACAAGCACACCCCCTGTCGGCTTTGCGCTGCATTGCTGAACAGGGGTCTTTTTATGCCCTGCTGCAAATCCACAGAAAGGAAGATCACCATGTTTGAGATCACCGGCAAGTATTGCACAGCCAAAATCTTCACCGACAATGTCGAAGCCTCTGCACAGGGGCAAATCCTCGCACTCTGCAACCAGCCGGTCAGCGAGGGCGCCAAAATCCGCATCATGCCCGACGTGCACGCAGGCATCGGCTGCACGGTCGGCACCACCATGACCATCAGCGGGCGGGTCATCCCGAATCTCGTCGGTGTCGACATCGGCTGCGGCATGGAGGCGGTCCGCCTCAGAGAAAAGCACATCGAGCTGCAGCAGCTGGATAAGCTCATCCGCTACCGCATCCCCTCGGGCTTTGCCGTGCGGAAGGGGCAGCACCGCTTTGCCAAGCAGTTCGACAGCACGCAGCTGCTCTGCGGCGGAAATATCCATGTGCCGAATCTGAAGCTGAGCATCGGCACGCTCGGCGGCGGCAACCACTTCATCGAGGCGGACCGCGGCGAGGACGGCAGCATCTGGATCGTCATTCACTCCGGCTCGCGGCATCTCGGCGTCGCCGTGGCAAAATATTATCAGGACCAGGCGTTCCGGCAGCGCAGCGTCGATCCGAAGCTGGAGGAGCAGGCACTCATCGCCCGCCTGAAGGCGGAGGGCAAAGCACAGCAGATCGAGCAGGAGCTGTTCGAGCTCCGATGCAGCCGCAAGCCCATCCCGCAGATGCTCGCCTACACCGAGGGCGCGCTGACGGACGCCTATCTGCACGATATGAAGCTCGTGCAGGAGTTCGCCGCGCTCAACCGCCGCGCCATAATGGACGAGATCATCAAGGGCATGAAGCTGCACGTTGAGGAGCAGTTCACGACCGTCCACAACTACATCGACACCGAACACATGATTCTGCGCAAGGGCGCGGTCTCCGCAAGGCTGGGCGAGCGTCTGCTCATCCCGATCAACATGCGCGACGGGAGCCTCATCTGCACGGGCAAGGGCAACGACGACTGGAACCAGTCCGCCCCGCACGGCGCGGGCAGGCTGATGTCCCGCTCGCAGGCAAAGGAGAGCTTCACGGTTTTCGAATTCAAAAGACAGATGAGAGGCATCTACACGACCTCCGTCGGAGCGGGCACGCTCGACGAGTGCCCGATGGCATACAAGCCGATGGACGAGATCATTGCCAATATCGGCGATACCGTCGAGATCCTCGATACCGTCAAGCCGGTCTACAATTTCAAGGCAGGCTCGGAGGA